>JAGQRB010000838.1 GCA_020425925.1 Planctomycetota bacterium | reverse complement strand
CTTCACGCTGCGCCCGGGCGCGACCTTCCAGGACGGTACACCGGTGACCGCGGACGCCGTGCAGACGCACTTCCGACGCTGGGTCGGCCTGCCGGAGCACGACTGGCTGCTCGCCAACCGGCACATCACCGAGGTCGCGATCGAGTCGGACGACAGGTTCGTGGTGCGCCTCGATCAGCCCTACCCGCTGCTCGCGGATCTCGCGGCGATCAACCCGTGCGCGATCGTCGCACCCGGTGCACGCGACTGGGAAGGCGAGTTCCAGCGGCCGCTCGGCAGCGGCGCGTTCCGCTTCGTCGGCACCACCGCCGCCGGCTGCTGGCTGCTGCAGCGCGCCGAACCCGGCGCCGCCGAACCCGCGGGACCGCTGGTCGAGATCCACCCGTTCGCGCGCAGCAACCAGGATCCGAGTCGCGACACGGCACCGCTCGACGCGCTCGCGGCCGGTCGCATCGACGCGTTCGTCAGCGGCTGGGACGACGACCTGCCGAGCGCGCGGCTCGACGGGTTCGAACGCGACCCGGGCTTCGTGGTGCAGAGCGAGCCGGGCTCCTCGGTGGTCTACCTGTCGTTCCGCATCCTCGACGGGCCGACGCGAGATCGCACGGTGCGGCGTCGGATCGCCGCCGCGATCGACCGCCGGGCGCTGGTCGCGGAGCTCGAGGGCGGCCGAGCCGATCCGTGCACCGCGTGGGCGGCGCCGTCGATCCTGTTCTGGCCGCGCCGACCGCCGCCGCCGCCACCCCCTTTATCCGACGCCGCCGCGCCGCGGATCGCGCTGCGGCTCGCGGCAGCGCGGCTCAACCCGCGGGCGCAGCGCGTCGCGCGCGCGGTCGCGGCGCAGCTCGCGCCACACGGCTTCGACGTCGAGGTCGTGCACCTCGATCCGCGCCCGACGGCCGAGGCCGCGATCGCCAGCGAGGTGTCGATCGATCCGCTGACACTCGAATCGGGTCCGATCCGCGCCGTCGCCAACCGCGAGGTGCGCCGCGTCGCCGAGACCGCGGATCTCTGCGTCGAGATCACCCACGGCGCGCCCTACGACCCGCAGCTCACGCTGGTCGCGCGCTTCGCCGGCCTGCCGAACCACAACGAGGACGAGCCGCGCCCCGAGAACGGCGTCGATCCGGAGCTGCAGGCGCTCGTGCGCCAGACCCTGGCGATCCCGGACGAGACCGAGTGCGTCGCGATCTACGCCCAGATCCAGCAGCGCATGGACGAGCAGGCGCTGATCGTGCCGCTCTACTCGCCGCGCCACATCGCGGTGCACACCGCCGCGATCGACGGCATCGGACTCGGCCCAGACATCTATCGCGTCGACCTCACGAACCTGCATCGCGTCGAGCGCGAGCGCTGAGGGCGCCGTGTCGCAGACCGGGTACGCCGCGTTCCGCTGTCGTGTCGTGACCGACGGGTTCCGACGCACGCACACCGTGCCGGCGCCGCGCCGACAGCGGCGGCGAACGAGCGGCACGGCCATTGCGAACGGATTGCTGCGGCGGGACCCGATCCCGCCTCTGCCCTGCTCCCTTCGCAAGCACTCGACCATGAATCACCGTTCTCTCGCGTTCGCACTGGTGCTGACCCCGCTCGTCGCGGTTGCCCAGGAGATCCCCCGCTCCGGCAGCAACGGCATCGACGCCTTCGTCGTCACGACTCCGACCGGCACGTCCGAGCTCTACGCCGGGCGCCTGCTGCAGCCGTTCCTGACCTTCAACCTGCCGGCCCCGCCGTCGCGCTGGGCGCACCGCCGCCGTCACATGGCCGCACTCGAGACCGAGATCGCGATCGACCGCACGCATCTCGTGCTGGCGATTCCGACCGGCGATCAATCGACCAACGGCGGCGTCAGCTTCTTCGACTTCCGCGCGCCCGGCTTCCCGATCCACATGCCCGCGACCGCGCCCGCGGCCTACGACGCGCTGCTGCTCGAGGGCAATCAATACGCGCTGGTCGCAGCCGACGACGGTCAGGGCCGGACCGTCGTCGACCTCTACGACTACTCGATGCCGGGACTGACCCCGGCGCGCGTCTCGCTGCCGCTGCAGGGCATCCCCGCCGCCGGGGTCACGCGGCTGGTCGCGACCGCCAACGAATCGCACGTGCTGGTTGCGACCGAGGCCGGCGTGCACATCCTCGCCGTCGGCCCGATGCCGTCGCCGCTGACGCCGGTCGCATTCCTGCCGACCGCGCCGCGGTCCCCGGCCGGGAACATCGCGCTGTTCACACGCCTTAACGCGCCGCACTGCGCCGTGATCACCTCGGACTTCGGCAGCAACGACCGACCGCTCGATGCCGAGATCCTGTCGTTCGATCTCAACGGCATCTTCGTGACGACGCCGGTCGGCAACGTGCCGAACACCAACCCGGCGAAGCCCTACGTGCCCGCCGCCGGCTTCCACGACCCGGGCGTCGTCGAAGTCGCGGGCATCGCCTACGTCGCGTTCCTGCTGCGCGAACGCGATCCGGGCACGTACTTCACCAAGCCGGCCGGCGTCGGCGTGATCGGCTTCGGCATGCCCAACGAACCGACGTTCGCGATCCCGCAGACGACCGCGGCCGCCGGCGAACCGTTCGAGGAGGTCGCGGTCCACGGCACCCGCATCGCGTTCATGACCGGCGGCGATCCGTACTGGTGGCCGGCGCCGGCCGGCGGCAGCGAACGGCTCAACGTGCTCTACACCCCGCTCGACCCGCTCGGCGCCGGCACGATCGGCGGCGTGATCGGATCGGCCGGTCCGCTCGGCGGCCGCATCGGCACCGAGGTCACCGACCGCCCGCTCTGGACGCACGACGGCGCGCGCCTGTTCGCGACCTCGAGCAACTTCCCCGGCGCGCCGAACCCGGGGCTCGCCGGCAGCGAGTTCGTCGACGTGCCCGAGACCCGCGTGCTCAACGAGGTGCAGGACCACTGCCTGACCATGATCCCGCTCGGCGACCAGGTCTCCGAACGCGCCTACGGTCTGCCGACGCGGCTCGATCCGATCGACATCCCGGCGGCGATGTTCGGCGGCTTCACGATGTTCGGCCAGTTCATCCAGTCGGCAGCGCATGCGATCGTGCTGCCCGAGGCCGCCTTCGGCTGGATCGGCCTGCGCGAGTTCACGACGCACTTCCTGCTGCGCGACACGAACATCCCGCTGTTCCCGGTGACGCCGCGCGTCTACCGCGACCAGGGCGTGCCGACCGTCCAGCCGCCACCGTCCTACGGCGCCCGCCGCGCGGCGTTCAACCTGCTCGCGCACCAGCCGTCGATGCCGCTGGTCTACCTGCTGCAGATCGCCGACGACAAAGCGATCTACGACGCCGCCGGCTTCAACCTCTCGTTCGGCCCACAGATTCCCCTCCTCGAGGTCGCGCTGCCGGCGGGCAGCCGCACCAGCACCGAGATCCTCTCCTTCTGACCCCGACCCCCGTGCGATCCATGAACCCGATCCTCGAAGCCGCTCTGCCGGCCACCTTGTCCGTGTTCGCGACCTGCGCGTCGCTCGCCGCCACCGATCTCGTCGTCCGCCCG
>JAGQRB010000837.1 GCA_020425925.1 Planctomycetota bacterium | reverse complement strand
TGCTCTTCCGATCTCCGCAATCCGCTGGGCGCGATCCGCACCGCAGTGGCGGCGATGGAATCGGCGCGCGAGGACCGCACCGTCGCGGACCGATCGCTCGCCATCGTCACGCGCCAGTGCGCCCAGCTGTCGCGGCTGCTCGACGACCTGCTCGACGCCAGCCGCATCGCGCACGACCGCCTGCTGTTGCAGCCCGAGGTCTGCGACATCGCAGTGCTCGCGCGCGCCACCGTCGAGGCCATGCAGCCGACCTTCTCGGCCGCCGGCGTCGACCTCCGGATCGCGCTGCCGAACGACCCGGTGAAAGCCCGCGTCGACCCGGTCCGCGTGCAGCAGATCCTCGACAATCTGCTCGGCAACGCCGCGAAGTTCACACCGCGCGGTGGC
This sequence comes from Planctomycetota bacterium, assembly GCA_020425925.1. Taxonomy (GTDB): domain Bacteria; phylum Planctomycetota; class UBA1135; order UBA1135; family UBA2386; genus JAGQRA01. The sequence goes on along the minus strand of JAGQRB010000837.1, from coordinate 1,450 downwards.
AGCGTCGCCCTGACCCTGACGACCGACGCAGGGTCGTTCGCCATCGAGGTCGCCGACACCGGCATCGGGATCGCCACCGAACGGCTCGATTCCGTGTTCGAGCTGTTCGTGCAGCTCGCCGATCGCACCGATACCTCGGGACTCGGGATCGGACTGTCGCTGGTGCGTCGGCTGGCCGAGCTGCATGGCGGCTCCGCCACCGTGCACAGCGCGGGACTCGGACACGGCAGCAAGTTCACCGTCCGACTGCCGCGATCGCACGACGATGCCGCGGCCGCGATCCCGCCACCGCCGGTGGCGAAGCCCACGGCACCGCGCCGCGTCCTCATCATCGAGGACATGGCGGACAACGCCGCGGCGATGGTGATGCTGCTGCGGCACCACGGCCACCGGACCTGGGTCGCGAACGACTCGGCCACGGGCATCGCGACCGCGCTGCGCGAACGCCCCGACGTCATCCTGCTCGACCTCGGCCTGCCGGATGCGGACGGCTACGAGACCTGCCGCGCACTGCGCGCCGCCGGTCTCGATGGGCTCGTCATCGCGGTGACCGGCTGGGGCCAGTTCGAGGACCGCGAGCGAACTCGCGCGGCCGGCTTCGACGTGCACTTGACGAAACCGGTCGACCCACAGCGGATCCTCGACCTGATCGCCTCGGCGCGGCGTAGCGCGCCGTGAATCCGGGCCGTTCGCTCAGCGGATGCCGGGCGCGATCGCAACCCCTTCGGCGAGCACGATGCCGAGCTGATTCGCGACCGGGTCGAGCACCATGCCCTGGGCGTAGAGCAGCGGCGTCGCGCTCGGCGGCAGGCCGAGCGGCAGCTGGAACGTGGTGTAGCCGGTACCGTTGTAGTTCGTCGCCGGTAACAGCAGATCGGCGCTGACCAGGAGGTCACAGCCGGGAGCACCGTAGCTGCTCAGCGACGCGGGCAGCGTGTTGCCGAGGTAGCTCTGGTTCGAGACGCCGAGGATCACGAACGGCACCGCCGTCGGATTCAGGTTCGCCGTGATGAACGGCAGGGTCTCACCGACGAACGGAGAGCCCGGGCAGAAGAAGTACGGGACTCCATAGCTGCCGCTGCAAGCCGTACCGAACTGGCTGATACTGCCGACGACGGGGAACTGGAAGCCGGTGTGGTGCTGAGAGAAATTGTAGCAGGCAAAGCGCCCGGTCGTGAACGTCCCGGCCAGGCTGAACTCGTGCGAGCCGTTGCACCAGATGTCGACCGACCCAGGGGTGTAGATGACACGGAAGAAGTACTCCTCGCCGAAGTCCCAGCCGAGCGCACCGTAGGTTGCGCCGCGCGCGAGCTCGGTGCAGTTGTTCGTGTGCGACCACAGGTCGATCGGCCCGCCGCCGAAGCCGCCAATGTGGATGCCAAACGGGGACAAACGCGCATTGATGAGGTCACCTACGTTTACAAACCGGATGGACAGCCCAAAAGCGTGG
>JAGQRB010000836.1 GCA_020425925.1 Planctomycetota bacterium | reverse complement strand
CCGCGGCGTCGCAGGCGGCGTGCAGGCCGGGCTGACGCTCGCAGAGCCGCGCCAGCAGGGCGCCGGCGAACTCGCCGTGGGCGCCGCCGTCGACCTCGATGTGGCGGGCGAGGTAGCCGCGGAAGCGCTCGCACGGCAGCCCCTGCTGCTGCAGCGAGTCCAGCAGCGGCATGAACATCTTCGGGATCAGGTTCTCGCGGCCGTGCAGGAAGACCGCGGCGCGGATCGGCAGCGGCTCGGCGAGGAACGCGAGCGTCGTGGTGGTGAACTCGACGGCGGCGGCCGGCAGCCCGGCCTGCGCCATCGCGGCGAGCGGCGGCGCGCCGGCGCCGACGCTGGCGACGAACCGGCCGATCGGCCCGGTGTCGGCGCCGAGCTCCGCCATCGCTTCGACGTACCAGGTGAAGTGGCTGGCATGGCCGTCACGGTAGGACAGTCGGTCCGATTCCTCGTCGAGCACGATCTCGTTGATCATGCGGGCGGCCTCGGGATCGGCCGGCGGGCACCACGGCACGCCGGTGCCGGCGAGATCGCGCTGCAGGCTCTTGAGCAGGCTCATGAAGTCCCACACACAGGCGACGTGGTGCTCGGTGAAGGTGCGCAGCCGCGGCAGCGAGCTCACCGCGCGATAGAGCGGGTGGGCGGCGAGCGAGTCGCGGGTCGTGCTGGCGGCGGCGGTCGAGGGGTTCCGGGTCGGTGTCGGCATCGGGACGATGGGGGGAACGGAGCGCATCAGGGGTTCTTTCGGTCGGCGCGGCAGTCCGGAGTGAAACCGGATGCGATCGCGGGAGGGGGAGCAATCGGCAGGAGAAGCGGAAGTGGCGGCGCCAGAGAACGCGAAAACGCGAGCCGGGTCGCGACCGCAGCCGTGGTCGGCCTTGCCATGGGCCTGACGCGGTCGCCGACGACCCTCGTATCCCCGCCGCATCCACTGGCGGCCGGTAGTCGTTTCGCCCGCGTTACGGTGGCGTGCGACACCCCGGCGCGGGCGTCGGCGGCGCGAGGGGCATGCGAGTTGCGGTGCCGTTTCGGGACCATGCCACGCCTCGCCCTGCCCCGGATGTTCCGTCTCTTGCTCGCGCAGATGGCCGTCGCTCCGGCGCTCGTCGGACAGCACACCTTCCCACCGCAGTACCGCCGTGACGATTCCACCGTCGCGTCGACGGCCATCCTCCGCGAGGCCGACCTCGCGGTCGACGGCGATGCGGCGTGCTGTGTGTGGCTGACCGACTACCTCCAGGAGCAGCTGTTGTTCTCCCGTTCTGGCGATCGCGGCGACACCTGGTCCGTGCCGGCGACGATTCCGGGCGGGCCCGACTGGACGGTGTTCGCGTCGGGAGTCAAGGTCGCGGCCGCCGCTGGTCGACTCGTCGTGGCTTGGACCGCCTGGGGTATCACGGGCGGGCAGGCGTGGCTCGCGGTCTCGGACGATCGCGGGGTCTCGTGGAACGTGCGATCGGTTTCGAACTGCGAGAGCTGTCGCGACGTCTTCCTCGCGGGCGACGCGATCGTATGCCTCGCCGAAATCGACGTTTTCGTCACCCGGGACGCCGGCGTTTCGTGGAGTGGGCCGCGGCCGATCGGCCGTGCGGGTTCGAATCTCGGGGCCGTCGGCGGTCGAGTGCTCCTCGAGCACCGGGGCCAGGAGCTCTTCGCGACGTGGACCGAGGTCGGCGCGGGCCCGGCTGCGAGGACCTACTACAACACGTCGTCCGACCTCGGTCGCAGCTGGTTGTCGTCCGACCGACCGCTCGGTGTCGGGTCCGCGCTCTTCAGCACCGTCGTCGGCTTCGCGGTCGGGTCGACCGGAGTCTTCGTGCTGCTGGTGGAGAACGGTGGCTACTCGCTCCAGCGGTCGCTCGATGGTGGCGTCACCTGGAACGCGGTGTCGCTGCCGTTCGTGCCGCTTTCGGCGGCAGTCCGCTTCGCGTTCGATGGCGCACACCTCCTCGTCGGATGGATGACCTCCTCGAGCGGCGTCTACGACGCATGGGTTGCGCGCTCGCTCGACGGCGGTGCGACGTGGATCGTCGGCGCGCAGTCGATCTACCACACCAATACTCACCCGACCGGTTGGGTGGCCTGCCACGGTGGCGACGGGGCCTTCGTGCTCGCTTTCCGGACCCGGCTGCCGCTTTGGTTCTACTCGATCACGACAATCGTCAGTGCGGACGGTGGCGGTAGTTGGGCCTATCCCAGCGCTCCGGTCTCCTCGCAGCTCGCCGACGCTCCGAAGTTCGTCGCGGATCGCGCCGCGTGGTTCGCCGTCTGGCACAACACGCTGACCCCGGTGCTCCATTCCCACCTCCGCTTCGCGTGGCTCGCCGGCCCACGAAGGCGCAGCGGTGGCGTCGCGCCCGCCGGCGGCACGAAGCCTCTGCTCACGACGACCCGCATTCCCGTGCTCGGTTTCGACGGCGAGCTCGAGCTCCGCGACGCCCTGCCCGGCGCTTTCGCGGTGCTCGCGCTCGGCCGGCCTCGGACCGGAGTCACGTTCCTGGCCGGAAGGCTGTCGATGCAGCCGCAGGCGGTCTACCCGCTGTTGCTCGGAGCGCCGAACAGCCAGCATCCGGGCACCGCGACGCTCGGCTTCCGGCTGCCGGTCCACGGCGGCGTCAGCGAGTTCCGGGCGCAGGCGTTCGTGCTCGACCCGGCCGCTCCGTACGGGGTGGCGATGTCCGACGCGGTCGATGTGCGGTTGCTCTGACGGCGCGCGCGCCGCATCAGAGCGGGTACAGGCAGTACGCCAGCGCGCGGAGCACCTCGACGCCGGCCTCGAGCCAGCGCCCGCTCTGCGGGTAGTCCGGATCGAGCTTCGCCAGGCTCACGGTCCCGACCCAGATTCCGGCGCAGCGGCTGCAGCGCGCGAGTCGGACGCCGCCGGCGCTGCGACCCTCGAGCGCGCTGTCGCGGCAGTGCGGGCAGCGCAGCGTCGCGGTCGGCTGCGGGTCGTCGACGTCGTCCGAGACGCGGTCGCCATAACCGCGCGCGCGGGCCCAGGCCCGGAGCTCGCTGCGGTCGAACCAGATGCCGTCGGCGTCGCAAACGTCGACCGCAACGCCGTGGTCGTCGAACCTGCGCAGCGGGCTCGCGCACTTCGGACATGGCAGCGGCGGGTCGGTCATCGCGGATCGGGGTCGGGTCCACGGTAGACTGCGCCGGCCATGGTCCTGTCGCCGCGCACCGCGAAATCCCGCCCGCAATCCGACGGCCACCGGCTCGTGCGCCACATCGTCGCGACGCTGGCCTACCGCGCCGGCAAGGCGCTGCGGCGGTATCCCGTCGCGCTGCGCGAACGCCGCATCGGCGCCACGACCCGCACGCCGCTCGAGCTGCTGTCGCACCTCGGCGATCTCGTCGAATGGGGTGAGCGCATGGCGCGCGGCGAGAAGCGCTGGGCGCCGGCGCCGATCGCGAATTGGCGCGCCGGCGAGGCCCGCTTCTTCGCCGGGCTCGCGGCGCTCGACCGCGTGCTCGCTCGCCGCCGCACCGCGAACGACGCACTCGAGCAGCTGATCCAGGGCCCGCTCGCGGACGCGCTCACTCACGTCGGCCAGCTCGCACTGCTGCGTGGCGTCGGCGGTTCGCGGGTCCGGCCCGAGAGCTATGCGCGCGCCGCGATCGCGGTCGGCACCGTCGGCCGCGAGCAGCCCGAGCCGCGCGCCGAGTTCGACGGCGATGCCAGTTTCCCGGCCGGCACCGCCGCCGGCAGGCGCACCCGCCGGCGGTGATTTCCGGGACTTTCCGGGACCATCGCGGCGGCTCATGTTGTCTCGATCACGATGGCTCTGCCGACCACCGCCGAACTCGACGAGGCCCTGCGCCACGAAGCCGCGCTGCGCCGGTTCGCGGCGCGCCTCTGCCGCAGCCCGGACGAGGTCGATGACAGCGTGCAGCACGCGCTGACGCAGGTCGCACTCGGCCGGCGACCGGACGGTGTG
>JAGQRB010000835.1 GCA_020425925.1 Planctomycetota bacterium | reverse complement strand
TGCGGTCGAAACGCGCGATCGCGCCGCGCGCGTTGGTGCGCTCCTGGTCGAGCAGCGCCGGATCGGCACCGATCGGGGCGAGCTGCTGGGTGATCGGCGCGAGCACGTCGCGGCGATAGCCCTCGTAGTCGAATACGGGCTCCGGGATGACCTCGCCGGCCATCGCCGGCACCCGCGTCGCGTTGTCGCGATAGACGTCGAGCCGGTTGTCGAGCCGGCCGGTCGCGCGCCCTTCGACGATCGGCGAGCTCGCCGCGAGCGCCGGGATCAGCGGCAGCGCGACCCGCACGGCGGCCATCAGCCGACCGAACTCCCGTTCGTCCGCGAACGGCAGGTTGAGGTGCACGCTCTGCAGGTTGGCCCAGCCGTGGCGCCGGCAGTCGAACAGCGCGTCGTAGGCGCCGTAGATCGGCGCGCTGTCGTGCGGCCAGATCCGGGTCTCCTGCGCCGGCCGCATCCACGGGTGCATCGCCGTCGGCAGCAGCCGCGCGCCGCGCGCCGAGAGCAGCGCGTTGGCGCGCTGGACGCTGGCGAGGAACTCGGCCGGCAGCTCGCCGAGGGTCGGTACCGGGGCGACGTTCTTGAGCTCGATGAGGTGGGCGACGAGCTCGTTCGACCAGCCGATCACACCGGCCTCGACGTCCTCGACCCACTCGCCGCCGCCGCTGGCATCGCGCAGCAGCTCGTCGGCGATCGGGCGGACGTCGAGCGTCGCGGCGTCGACGATCATGCTCTCGATCTCGACGCCCCAGACCTCGAACAGGGCAGCGTGCTTCTGGTTCACCGGGAGTCTCCGCGCAGGGCCTCGAGGCGGCGGACGAAGCCGCGAATGATCTTGTCGTAGAGCTCGCCCTTGAGGATCGCGTCCTCGCAGCCGGCGTCGATGTTGGGGTTGTCGTTGACCTCGGTCACGACGACACGTTTGCCGGCGACCTTGACGTCGACACCGTAGAGCCCCTCGCCGATCGCCGCGGCGGCGCGGGTCGCGATCTTGACGACGTTGGCCGGGGCTTCGCTCAGCGGCACCGGCTCGACCCGACCGTAGCGGAAGCTGCCGGCGTTGGTGCGCTGGATCACCTGCCAGTGACCGTTCGCCATCAGATAGCGGCAGGCGTAGAGCGGTTCGCCGTCGAACAGACCGATGCGCCAGTCGAAGTCGGTCGGCATGTACTCCTGCACGACCAGCAGGTCCGACTCGGCGAGGATCCTCGCGGCCTGGGTCTCGAGCTCGGCGCGGTCCTTGCACTTCACGACGCCCTGCGAGAACGAGCTGTCGGGGAACTTCAGTACACACGGGAAGCCGAGCGACTGCTCGACGTGGTCGATGTCGATGCGGTCGGAGATCCAGGTCTTCGGGATCGGCACGCCGCGCTGGGTCAGCGCCTCGGTCTGGAACACCTTGTTGGTGCAGCGCAGGATCGAGGTCGGGTCGTCGATCACCACCATGCCCTCGGCCTCGGCCCGTTGCGCGAACCGGAACGTGTGGTGGTCGACCGACGTGGTCTCGCGGATCAGCAGCGCGTCGAACTCCGGCAACCGCGCGAAGTCGTCGCGCTGGATGCGTTCGACGTCGAAGCCGGCGGCGCGTGCGGCGCGCTCGAAGCGGCCGAGCGCGACCGGGTCCGACGGCGCCGGGTCCTCGTTCGGGTCGCACAGGATCGCGAGGTCGTAGAACGCGGTGCGGCGCGCGCGCACCGGCGCGCTGGCGCGGCCGAGGTAGTCGCGCGCCGCGGTCGCGACGAACTCGCGGTGCGCCTCGGGCACGTCGCGGAACGCGATCGGGCTGACGCTGGTCATGCGCCAGCGCTTCTTGTCGCGGCGGAAGTGGGCGCGCTGCAGCGGCGTCGGGAACTGCGAGAACAGCCGATGCGCCAGCCGGGTGTGGCGCTGGGCCAGGTTCTTGCCGAAGTAGACGCTGAGCTCGAACTCGGCGGCCTCGATGTCGTGCAGGCTCTTCTGGATCACCGCGTCGAGCTCCTCGTCGACCGTGCGCACGAAGTGTCGGCTCTTCATGTCGAGCACGGTGCGGAGGTCCGGGAACGGTCGGTGTCGGCGGGCCGCGGCCAGCAGCGAGACGTAGTAGCCTTCGCTCTGGTAGCGGTAGGATCGGCACAGGTTGATCACGCGCAGCGCGCGCTCCTTGGTCCAGGCCGGATCGGTCAGGTAGACGCGCGCCGGCACCACGTCGATGCCGGGGATCTGCAGCGGCAGGTCCGCCTGCTTGTGGCTGACGAGGATCGTTCGCACGGGCTCAGTCCTTGGCGCCGCGTTGCCGCTGGGGCTCGATGAGGATCAGGTTCGCGTCGTAGGTCAGCACGCCGAGGTAGATCGCACCGACGACGCGGTCGATGGAAACCGGATAGGTGTGGTTGGGGGACAGCGCGTTCGGGTGCATCGGGTCGGTGACGTAGACCGCGCGTCGCTTCGGCTCGTAGCCGGTGAGCACGACGAAGTGTCCTACCGGTTCGCCGGCGATGTCGTCGGGGACGTCGTCGCTCGGTCGCTGCCGCGCCTCCTGGTAGAGGAAGGTCGCCGACAGCCCGGTCAGGATCGGCACGCGTCGGCGCAGCGAGGCGGCCAGCAGCCGCGGTGTCAGGTCGCGGAACCTGATCGCGCCACCGCGGTCGACGAACTCGACATAGGCGGTCGCGGCCGCGTGCAGTTTGGCGTCGTGGCTCTTGGCCTCGGCGCGACGGACCAGGTTGTCGCGCAGCGGCGCGGCGTCGGGCCGGAACCAGGTCGGGTCGAAGACGTTGAGGTTCCAGGTGATCAGCGTCGCGCGGTAGCCGTGGGCAAGCGCGTCGGTCGCGAGCAACACACCGAGCGTGCCGCCGTCGGGCAGCGTCGGGACGCGCGCCGCGACCGCGCCGAGGCCGACCTCGTGGCCCCAGTAGCGGTAGACCGCGTGCAGGCAGGTGGGGCCGCAGGTCGTGTCGTCCGGCTGGCGGCGGATGTCGAACGGCAGGAGCCGGGCACCGCTGTCTGGGGGGGCACCGCTATCTGGGGGGGCACCGCTGTCTGGGGGATTCAGATGTCCGCCTCTGAGATTCTGGTGTCGGAGTCGAGCAGCCTAGTCGGTCGGGTGCCGACGCTCAATCGTCGGATGGCGCTCGCAGCGACGCCGACCAGTAGTCCAGGATCGCGCGCATGAGCCGCTGCATCGCAGACCACTCGACCGGCTTCACGAAGTAGCCGGCGACGCCGGCGCGAGCGCAGCGCTCGACGTCGGCGCGGTCGCTCGAGCTGGTGAGGACCAAGATGGGCGGGGTCGCGGCCGACTGTCGCTGCCGGAGTTCTTCGAGCAGGTCGAAGCCGGATTCCTCGGGCATGTTGAGATCGAGCAGCACGAGGTCCGGCGGGGGGCCGTTTGCGAGGATCGTCCGGGCCTCGGGGATCGTCAGCGCCTGCGTCAGCCGTCCGCGGAAGCCCAGGGTACCGAGCAGGCGACTCGTCGCTGCGACGTCGACCGGATCGTCCTCGACGAACATCAGGTGCAGCGGCCTCGTTTCGGCGGATTCGGGTGTGATCGGCGAGACGGTCATGCAGGTTCCTTCGGAATCGTGAAGCGGAATCGAGCGCCGTGCCCGGGTTCGGAGTCGAGCTCGAGCCGGCCGCAATGCCGCGTCACGAGCATGCGGACGATCGCGAGGCCGACTCCCGACGACTCGCCGGGACTGTCGGGCAGGCGCTTGAAGATCTGGAAGACGTGATCGTGGTAGCGCGGGTCGATGCCGGGGCCGCTGTCGGCGACGCAGAACTCGATCTCGGTGCCGCGATCGGTGGCCGAGACCTCGATGCGCACGCCGTCGCCGCCGTACTGCACGGCGTTGCTCAGCAGGTTCAGCAGGATCTTCAGCAGGTGCTCGCGATCGTAGGTCACGACCGGCAGATCGGAGGTCTGGACCACCGATCCGGGCGGTGCGTTGGCGAGCTCGATCGCCTCGCGCAGCACTTCCGCGCTGTCGACCGGCGCGCGCACGCCCTGCTCGCGGCCGGCCCGCGCGTAGTGCAGGGCGCCCTCGATCAGCAGGTTCATCGTCCTGGCGCGTTCCTGCAGCAGGTCGAGCTGCTCGTCGCCGCGCGCGTCGAGCTTGCCGGCGTAGTCCTCCTGCAGCCACTGCGACACCATCGAGATCGCGCGCAGCGGGGCCTTGAGATCGTGCGACACCAGGTAGGCGAACTCGTCGAGCGCGCGGTTCCTGCGCTCGAGCTCCTCGGCGTGCCGCGCGCGTTCGGCCTCGACGAGCTTGCGCGGCGTGATGTCGATGATCGTGCTGATCACCGCGCGGGCGTCGCCGAGCTCGACCGGGCTCAGCAGGATCTCGAGCGGCACCTCGGTGCCGTCGCGCCGCACGCCGGCGAGATCGCGCCCGGCCGCCATCTCGCGGCTCTGGCCCTCCTGCAGGAACGCGCGTCGGAGCTCGGCGTGGCGCGCGCGCTGCGTCGCCGGCACGAGCTCGTCGACCGATCGTCCAACCAGTTCGGTAGGCTCCCAGCCGAACAGCTTCGCGGCGTTTGCGTTCGCGAGCCGGATCGCGCCGTCCTGATCGACGAGCAGCATGCCGCACGGTGCGGACTCGACCGCGCGGCGAAAGAGCTCCTCGGAGCGGGCGCGCTCGGAGACGTCGAGCACGACCCCGGTCATTCGTTCGGGCTGCCCCGTTGCGTCGCGCAACACCGAGCAGCGCGACAGCGCGAACCGCACGCCGCCGTCCGGACGCAGGATACGGAAATGCAACGTCAGCGCGGTCGCGGTCGGCAGCGCCTGCTCGAGCTGTGCCACGACCGGGTCGCGGTCGTCGGGATGCAGACCGGCGCGGAAGGACGCCAGGCCCCGCGGGCGTTCGTCGCCGGTCAGGCCGAACAGCTCGCGCGTGCGGTCGTCCCAGGTCAGCTCGTCGCTCGCGATCGACCAGTCCCACAGGCCGGCGCCCGAGGCCTCGACGGCGAGGCGCAGCCGCGACCGTTCGGCCTCGAGCTCGCGGATCCGCGCGGCGCTGGCGCTGCGCTGCGACGATTCGATCTCGCCGAGTGCCGAGCGGAATCCCGGCAGCCGCACGGCGCGGGCGACGTAGCTCGGCAGCGCGATCATCGTCATCAACGAGATCGCCGCGGTGATCAGCTTCGCCAGTCCGGAGAGTCGGTACATCGGCCAATAGAACATTCCGGCCTCGATCAGGTGGGTGAACCCGCACGAAGCAATGAACGCACCGAACAGCCAGAAAACCCGGGGGAAGGGCACGTCGCGACGGCGCAGCACCACGGTCGCGAGCGCGATCGGGATGCCCATGTAGGCGATCCAGATCGCGAGATCCGACAGGATGTGCAGCCAGCCGAGCCCGGTCGACCAGTCGCCGCAGTGCCACCGCGCCGGAAAATCGCTCGTGTCGAACAGTTTTCGCAGGAACTCACCCATGGCCACTCCTTGCACCGAATGCGCCGAAAGGGCGAGCTTTCCGGCAGTACCGCTCTATCCTTCACGCGCAACGGATCCAGCCCAGGGGGTCTGAATGGTGAAGCCGCAGCGCGAATCTGCAAACCGGAGCGGCGAGGCTTCGGAGAGCGCAGCCAACGTTAGCAGAAGAAAGAAGCGAAAGAGCGGTCGAAGTGCGCGCGCGAGCGCGCCCGCCGCGTCGGCCGGTCCGTCGGAAGATCCATCGTCGGCGCCGCCGGCGAGCCAGGCTGCCGAGCCGCCGGTGTTCGTCGTCCGCATCGGGGCTTCCGCCGGCGGTCTGGCCTCGATCGAGCGCTTCTTCCATCAGGTGCCGACCGATTGTCCGGTCGCGTTCGTGCTGGTCCAGCACCTGTCGCCGGACCACCGCAGCTTCATGGGGGAGATCATGGCCAAGCACACCAAGCTGGTCGTGAGACCCGTCGAGGACGGCGCCGTGCTCGAACGCGGCACGCTCTACCTGATGCCGCCCGCCAAGACGCTGCGCTGCATCGAGGGTCGCCTCTGGCTGCACGACCGGGCCGGCTCCCAGCTGCACTTCCCGATCGACCTGTTCTTCGGTTCGCTCGCCGACGATCTCGGCGGCCGCGCCATGGCGGTGGTCCTGTCCGGCACCGGGACCGACGGCACCGAGGGCATCCGGCAGGTCAAGCAGGCCGGTGGCATCGTGCTGGTGCAGGACGACACCGCCCAGTTCGACGGCATGCCGCGCAGCGCGATCAGCACCGGCCTCGCCGACTACATCCTGCCGCCCGACCTCATCGCGCAGAAGATCGTCGAGCTCGCGAGCGAACGCCTGCCGGCCACGCGGGTCGACCCGGAGTTCGATCCCGAGCAGGTCGACGCCGTGCTGCAGGCGATCCACACCGCGACCGGAATCGAGTTCTCCGACTACCGGCGACGGACGCTGCATCGGCGGATCGAGAAGCGCATGGCGGTGCGGCGCTGCCCGGATCTTGCGAAGTACCTCGAGCTGCTCGCGCAGGAGGCGGACGAAGTCGACGCGCTCTCGCACGAGCTGATGATCGGTGTGACCAGCCTGTTCCGTGATCCGGAGGCGTTCGCCGTGCTGCGCGAACGGGTCCTGCCGGACCTGCTGGTGCCGGGTGCCAACGTCCGGGTCTGGGTGGTCGGCTGTTCGACCGGCGAGGAGGCCTACTCGCTGGCGATCTTGTTCGACGACTACCTGCGCCAGCGGTCGATCGACGCGACCTTCCGGATCTTCGCGACCGACATCGACGACCGGGCGATCACCAACGCCGGCCGTGGCACGTTCGCTCCGAGTGCCGTCGAGCAGATGGAGCCGCGGCTGGTGCGGCGAGCCTTCAAGGTCGACGGCGACGCGCTGCGCATCGCGGCGCGGATCCGCGAGCGCATCGTGTTCGCGCGGCACGACGCCTCGAAGGACCCGCCGTTCACCAAGTGCGACCTGGTGAGCTGTCGCAACCTCCTGATCTACCACCAGCGCGAGCTGCAGGACCGCACGCTCGGCATGCTCACGTTCGCGCTGCGCGACAACGGCTTCCTGTGGCTGGGACCGACGGAGTCGCTCGGTGAGATGGAGGGGGCCTATCGCGCGGTCGACGCGCGCTGGCGCGTGTTCCGGCGGACCAATCCGACGGCCCCGCTGCCGGTTCGGCACTCCGACACCGCGATGTCGAACTCGCGCCGCATGGTGGTCGAGCGGCAGGTGCATCGCCAGGAGGCGGCGATGCTGGGTCTGGTCTGCAGCGCACTCGTGCGCGGCCACGACGAAGCCGCCATCGTGCTCAGTGCCGGCGACAACCTGCTCTACCTGTTCGGCGACACCGGTCGGTTCATCACGGTGCCCGAGGGGCGCGCGACCCAGTCGATGGCGCGCACGATCGTGCCCGAACTGACGAACGCGGTCGGCAAGTTGCTACGGCGCGTCCGGCGCGAGGACCTGCCGATCCTGGCCGGGCGAGCGCCGATGACCGTGGGCGATGGCGACGACGAGATGGTCGCGATCACGGTGCACAAGATCGAGCCTTCGCGCCAGAGCGAGCCACTGTTCGTCGTCGTGTTCCGCAGCGAGCCGCGTCCGGGCCGGCTCGCGATCCGCATCGCGGACGGTGACGATCTCGACGGCGCGGGCGTGCGGGAACAGATCGCCGAGCTCGAGTTCGAGCTCGCCGAAACCCGTTCGCATCTGCAGATGACGATCGAGGAGCTCGAGTCCTCGAACGAGGAGCTGCAGAGCGCGAACGAGGAGCTGATCGCGAGCAACGAGGAGCTGCAGTCGACCAACGAGGAGCTGCACTCGGTCAACGAGGAACTCCACACCGTCAACGCCGAGTACCAGCGCAAGCTCGCCGAGCAGCACATGCTGACGGCGGACATGGAGCACCTGCTGCAGACGACCGACATCGGCACGATCTTCCTCGACGCGCAGTACCGCGTCCGGCGCTACACGCCGGCCGCGACCCGCGTGGTGCCGCTGCTGCCGACCGACCGCGGTCGGCCGATCGGCCACATCAAGCACAAGCTGCTCGACCTCGATCTCGAGGGCGTCGCCGAATCGGTGCGTACGGCCGACGACCGCTTCGAGCGTCAGGTGCGCTCGGCCGATGGCCGTGCGTTCGTGCTGCGGGCGATCCCGTACCACGACTTCGGTGACCAGATCGACGGCGTCGTCATGACGCTGTTCGACATCACGGATCTCGAGGACGCCCGTCGCGAACTGGCCGAGAAGGAGCTGCGCTTCCGGCAGGTCGCCGAGAACATCGACGAGGTCATCTGGATCCGCGCCGTCAGCGGTGAGTTCCTCTACCTCAGCCCGGTCGCGGAACGGCTGTGGGGCCGTGCGACCGGGGACCTGGTGTCGAACCCGAAGCTCTGGCTGCATTCGGTGCACGAGGAGGACCGCGAGCGCGTGCGTGCCGGCTACGAGCGCGGCCTGCTGAAGGGCGTCTTCCTGCTCGAGTACCGGATCGTGTCGGCCGACGGCACGATTCGCTGGCTCAGCGACCGCGGCTTCCCGATCGCCGACGAGAGCGGTCGATTGGTGCGCGTCGCGGGCGTGACCACCGATGTCACGGCCGCGAAGGAGACCGAGCAGGAGCTGCGCACCGCGGCTCGCGCGATGACGCAGCTGGCGATGAGGGACGCGCTCACCGGCCTGCACAACCGTCGCGGTTGGGAGCAGAAGCTCAAGGAAGAGCTCGTGCGCGCCCGTCGCACCGGCGAATCGCTCGCCGCGCTGCTGATCGACTGCGACAACTTCAAGCGCATCAACGACGAGTTCGGCCACAACGCGGGCGACCATGTGCTGCGGGAGATCGCCGCGCGGCTGACCCGCTCGATGCGACCGACCGACGTGCTGTCCCGCATCGGCGGCGACGAGTTCGTCGCGTTGCTGCCGGCGACGCGGACCGCGGAGGCGCTGCGGGTCGCCGAGCGCATGCGACACGAGGTCGCGGAGTCGCCGGTGCCGATGGGCAGCCGGGATCTCGAGATCACGGTCAGCCTCGGCGTCAACACCGTCGCTCCCGGGACGAAGTCGACCGACGAGCTGCTCGGCGATCTGCACCACGGTCTGGCCCGCAGCAAACGCCTCGGCAAGAACCGGGTCGCGGTCGTTCGCGGCGACGGTGTCGCGGCCGAGAGTGCTCAGCAGCTGTCGAATCTGCTGCAGTCGGGAACCGCCTTCCGCGTGGTGGGGCAGTCGATCCGCGACGTTCGCGATGCCCGCATCATCGGCTACGAACTGCTGAGCCGTGGGCCGCGCGGCGACCTCGAGACCCCGGACGCGTTCTTCCGCCTCGCGAACGAGTTCGACATGGTCACGGAGGTCGACCTGCACTGCCTGCAGCAGTGTCTCGCCGCTTCGCGCCAGCTGCTCGAACGCGGCCTGCGGGTCCACTTCAACGTCTATCCGTCGACGCTGCTGGCGGTGCCGGCCGAGAATCTGCAGCAGCGCCTCGGCGAGCTGCCCGAGGCCAGCTGTCTCGAGATCAGCGAACAGCAGGTGATCGGCGAGCCTGCCTACCTGCGTGACCGGATCGCCGAGCTGCGCCGCTGCGGGCTGCGCATCGCGATCGACGACGTCGGCTTCGGCCGCAGCTCGCTCGAGTCGCTGGTCGTGCTCGAGCCGGACGTGATCAAGATCGACCGCGCGTTCGTGACCGGGATCGCCGACGAGCCCGACAAGCGCGGCTTCCTCAAGCGGCTGCTGTCGGTCTCGCAGGGCCTCGGCACCGAGGTGATCGCCGAGGGCGTCGAGACCGAGGCGGACGCGCGAGCCCTGGGTGATCTCGGCGTGCGGTTCGCGCAGGGCTTCCTCTGGGATCGCCCGGCCGCGCTGCCAGCCAACGAGACCACCTGACGTCGCCGGTCAGGCGTTCTCGGTTGCGTCGCTGGCGTCGCCGGGGCGCGCGGTCCGCTGCTTCGCCAGCGGCTTGGCCGACTCCAGCAGCTGCTGCAGCGGTTCGGCGTCCATCAATGTGATCACGAGGCCGTCGCGGGTGCCCTCCTCGTCGACGTAGGGCAAGGCCCGCAGCAGGTAGTGCCGCCCGGTCTTCGAGTGTACGACCGACTCGTAGGCCGCTCCGCTGCCGAGCACCTGCTCGAGCTTCTTCCACAGGTCGACCCCGACGAGGCGGTGGGTGAAGTCGTCGATGCGGCGCCCGACGTCGCTCTCGCTGATGCTCACGACGTCGCGGAAGCCGGCGGTCAGCTTGCGGATCCGGAGCCCGCGGTCGAGGAACAGCGTCGCCATCGGCGTGTTGCGCAGCAGGTTCTCGACGTCGTTGTTGAGCGCCGTGAGCTCGTGGATCTTGCTGTGGTGCTCGGCGTTGACGGTGTAGAGCTCCTCGTTGACCGACTGCAGCTCCTCGTTGGTCGACTGCAGCTCCTCGTTGGTGGTCTCGAGCTCCTCGATGCTGGCCTGATGCTCCTCGTTCGAGGTCTCGAGCTCCTCGATGCCGGCCTGCAGCGAGTCGCGCGTCGCCTGCAGCTCGCGTTCGAGATCGAGGATCCGGCCAGTGACGTGCTCGTCGACCGTGAACGGCCGCGATTCGCCGTGCGGCGCTCTCGCCGAGTCCTCGATCGTGACGAGGAACAGCGGGATGCCGCCCTCGCCCTCGATCGGCATCGCCGTGAGGTCGACCGATCGGGCGACGCCGTCGGTGCCGGGCGGCAGCGCGATCCCGGTGTAGCGCGCCGGGTGACCCTCCGAGCGCGCGGCCTGCAGCGCGGACCCGAGCGGCATCGACAGCTCGGGCAGCAGCATCTGGGCGAAGCCCTGCGCCCCGGCACCCTCGGGGATCCGCGAGTAGAGCTGAGGCTTGCCGAACGAATGCAGCAGCTGGTCGTGCCCGTCGATCAGGAAGCAGGCCGCTTCGCGTTCGTGCAGCAACCCGCGGAAGGCCTGGACGACCAGGCTGTCGCGCATCTCGACGCGTTCGGGTGGGCGCCGGATCTCGCGCGAACGCGGTGGGAACACCGGTCGCAGTAGAGACAGCGCCGGCCGGCGGCCCTCGGGCCGGATCACGATGCTGCGCCGTTTGGCGAACAGTTTCCAGCGGCTGTCGACCTGCGCGAACTCGGGCGCGAGTTCGCCGCACGTCTCGGCCGAGCCGAGCAGCAACATGCCACCGACCCGCAGCGCGAAGTGGAGCGTCGCGACCACGCGTTGTTGCAGCGACTCCTGCATGTAGATCAGGGCGTTGCGGCAGGTCACGATGTCCATGTTGGTGAGCGGCGCATCGCGGTTGAGGTTGTGCTCGGCGAAGATCGCCATCTCGCGCAGCGGCCGGGCGATGCGGTAGGCGGAGCCCTCGGGCACGAAGAACCGCGCCAGCCGCTCGGGACCGAGCTCCTGCAGGCTGCCGGCGGGATAGACCCCGGCGGCCGCGGTCTCGAGTGCGCGCTTGTCGATGTCGGTTGCGAAGATCTTGACCGGGCGTTTGGTGCCGGCGCGCGCCTGGCACTCGCTGATCAACATCGCGAGCGAGTAGACCTCCTCGCCGGTGGAACACGCGGTAACCCAGCAGCGGATCGGCCCGCTGCGGTCACGGTCGAGCAAGGGTGCGATCGCGTGCTTCTCGAGCGCATCCCACGCCGGTCGATCGCGGAAGAAGCTCGTGACGCCGATCAACAGGTCGTTGCGCAGCGTGTTGCGTTCTTCGGCGTCCTCGGCCAGCAGGCGCATGTAGCGCTCGATGTCGCGTTCGCCGGCCATCGACATTCGGCGCGAGATCCGGCGCGACAGAGTTCCGGGTCGATAGTGCCGGAAGTCGAGTGGACTGTCGGCCCGCAGCAGGTTCACGATCTCCTGCACGGCCCTGGCGTCGGGCACATCACCCGGGAACGGGTCCGGCGTGTCGTCGAACCCGTCGCGTCGGACGTAGTCGTTGATCGTGCGCGCAATCTCGGACGGCGGCAGTGCGCCGTGCGCCACACCGGTGCCGAGCGCGCTGTTCGGCATGCTGTCGAACTGCGCCGACTCCGGCGACTGCACGAGCACGAGGCCGCCGGCATTGTGCACGGCACGCACGCCGATCGTGCCGTCGGCCCCGGCACCGGAGAGCACCACCGCGATCGCGCGCTCCCGACAGTCCGAGGCGAGTGATTCGAGGAACTCGTCGATCGGCAGTTGCACACGGCGGTCGGCGCCGAGGGTCTGATCGCGCAGCCGCAGGCAGCCTTGCTCCAGCACCATCGCCTTCTTCGGCGGCAGCAGGTAGACGTGGTTCGGCTCGCAGCGCATGCCGTCCGTGACCTCGAGCACCTCCATGTCGGTGTGGCGCTCGAGCAGGCTGCGCATCATCCTCTTGAAGTCGGGCGAGAGGTGCTGCACGACGACGAACACCGCGCCGGTGTCCGCCGGCATGTGCTCGAACAGCTGCTGCAGCGGATCCAGCCCGCCGGCGGAGGCGCCGATCCCGACGACGAAGAGCTGTTGGTTGGGGGTGCCGTCCCCTGTTCGATTCGCTTTCATGAGGTTCTCGGAAGGGTGAATGCGACGATCGGTGCATCTGGGCCTTCGATCTCGAACCAGAACTCGCCGCCGTGGCGCTCGACGATGCGCCGGCAGATCGCGAGCTCCAGGCTGCCTTCGGCGACCGCCGGCCCGGACTGGTCCGGTTGCTCGAACGCGATCAGCGCGCGCGGGCTCGCGGGTGGGCCGCCGTCGTGGACGCGCAGCTCCCACGTCGTCGGCAGCTCGCGGACTTCGATCCGGAGTGTCGGTGGTGCGGTCGCCCCGTTGCCGAGCTGACGGCGGAGGCCGCGGCCCAGGATCGCCGCGAACAGCTTGCGGAGCTGGTCGGCGACGCCGCAGACGCCCGGCAGGGTGGCGGTCAGCTCGACCCGGCAGTTCGACGAATCGATCTCCTGTCGCATGCCGGCGAGCGTGCCCCGCAACAGCGCGTCGAGGTCGATCTCCGCCATCGGCGCGTCGTTGACCATGATCTGCGAGTAGAGCAGGACGTCGTTGATCAGCACCTGCGCGCGCTTCGTGCCGGTGTGGAGCGCCTTCAGGTAGCTCTGGGCGAGACTGTCGTTCTGCAGCGGCGGATGCGAGCGCAGCAGCGAGGCGTAGTGCGTGCTGACCTCGAGCGGGGTCACGAGGGTCTTCGCGAGCAGCGATGCCAGGCGCTCGAGCGTGCGGTTCTCGTGCTTCATCTCCGTCAGCGAGGCTTCTCGCGCCAGCACCGCTGCCTCGGCCCGCCGCCGCCGCAGCGCGCGGTCGATCGTTGCCTCGACCAGGTTCAGGAAGCCGCCGGCTCCGTCCTTGATGAGGTAGTCGTAGGCACCGGCGCGAAGCGCCTCGAGCGCGACCTGCTCGCTGCCGTAGCCGGTCATCACGATGACGGGCAATCTCGGGACCTGCGCGATGATATCGGTGCCGAGCCCGTCCTCGAGCCGGTAGTCCGCGAGGACGGCGACGGCGTCGGGATCGGCGGTGTGGTCCAGCGCCTCGCTGCAGGTCTGCACCACGCGATAGCGGAACGCGTGGTTCGGCTGACGTTCCAGCCGCCGCAGCGCCTCGTGCATCATCGGGTCGTCGTCGACCGCGACGACGACGGGGCGCGACGGTGACGACGTCGCGGCCTGCGTCGATCGCGACGGGGCCCGCTGGGCGTCGTGCTCCGTTGCGTCGTTCTCCTGTTGCGGCTCCTGGGTCATGGCCACGCTCGTAGCGGCTCGTTCGGCGGCGACCGGCTCTCCCCGGCACGCTGCCCCGATCCGCGATCCGTGTTGTACTGGACGCCGAGACCGAGCACCATCGCGCACTGCGTTTCCCTGCGGCGGGGGCCGATTTGTCGGCGCACGGACGCGCCAGCCCGGCTCACCCGCCCCATTCTGCCGTCCGCGCGCGGCTCAGCGCCTGCCCTCGCCGCGCCGCAGCCGCTCGGCGTCCCAGCGGAACAGCGGCGGCTCGACGATCGTGGTCCGGTCGCGCCCCGGCGGCTCGCGGCCGCGACGGACGAGGGCGGCCTCCGGCGGCAGGAAACGTTCGCCGCCGTCGGCCGTCACCGATTCGCGGCCCCGCCGCCCGAACAGCACGTGTTTGCCGGCATGCACCGTCGGGGGCAGCACCAGCAGCGCCAGCGCGGCGAGGCCGAGGCGCCGGTGCGAGGTTCGCATCGCCTCGCCGACCCCGAGCGCACCGACGATCAGGGCGGCGAAACCGACGAACCGTGAGCTCGGCTCGTCGGCGATCGGCACCAGCAGGAACACTGCCAGCACGCCGAACAACGCGGTGGCCGTGAACGCGAGCGCGTCGCGCTGGCGCCGCAGCGCCAGCAGGCGCGCGACGATCGCGATCAGCAGCAGCAGCCCGACCGGGAACGGGCCGAGGTCGCGGCCGATGTGGTGCAGCATCTGCCAGGCGGTCGGGAAGAGCGCGCGATCGCTGCCGAACAGCGCATGGCTGCCGCTCTGCCCGAGCGCGTGTCGGACGCCGATCCAGACCGCGATCGGGATCGCGCCGAGCACCACGGTGAGCGCGAGTCGCTCACGCCGGCTCGTTCGCCGATTGGCGACGACCAGCACCGCGCCCGCGAGCGTCAACAGCAGGCCGACGTGCCGCGCGAGCGCCATGCCAGAGCCGCAGGCGGCGGCGCCGAGCAGCCAGAGCCAGCGCCGGCGGCGTGTGGCCGCGGCGGCGACGCCGTCGAGCGCGAGCAGGAAGCCGGCCAGCAGCGCCAGCATCGGGTAGTGCGACGCCAGCCCGCG
>JAGQRB010000834.1 GCA_020425925.1 Planctomycetota bacterium | reverse complement strand
GGCGCGTCAGGATGGTGTCGATCTGACCGGACACCTCGCCGGCGCGGATCATGCTGACGTAGATGTGCGAGAAGACCTTCTTGTGCTGCTCGAGCGCCTTGCTGAGGTCGGAGCCCGAACGGATGTCGTCGACGACCTTGTCGAGGCAGAACCGGAAGCCCGGCGACTCGGCCTGATCGGCGAGGATCTCGAGCGCCTCGAGCATCGGGATACCGGCGCCGAGCATCGTCGCGAGCTGACGCGTGAAGACCTCGAGCTCGCCCTTCTTGACCGAGGACCTGGTAGCCGTCTTCTTGTTCGCCTTGGCCCAGAGGTCGGACAGACCGCCGGCCTTGGTCACCCCCACCGGTGTCAGGTTCCGCCGCCGCAGGTCGGCCATCACGTCGGACTGCGAGTTGGCCTGGACGGAGCCCTTGACCGTCTTGCCGGCCGCGTCCTTCGCCTCGAACTTGAACTTGGTTGCCATGCTCTGTTCCGTCCCCTTGGTCCGTGACCCGGCCGTCAGTCGGCCATCGTCACGGCCTCGACTTCCTGGATACTCGTCTTGCCCCGCATCGCGTTCAGCAGGCCGCAGCGGCGCAGCGTCAACATGCCTTCGGAGAGCGCGAGCTTCTTGATGTCGGCGATGTGCGCGCGGTCGACGACCATGCGCTTGATGCCCTCGCTCATCCGCATCGTCTCGAGCAGCGCGAACCGGCCCTTGTAGCCGTTGTTGCAACGCGGACAGCCCACCGGCTCGTAGATCTCGAACTCCTGCCCGCCGTCGATGTCGGCCTCGAGGTAACCGAGCCGCAGCAGCGCGTCCTTGTTGAGCTCGACGCGCTTCTTGCAGTTCGGGCAGAGCTTGCGGCCGAGACGCTGCGCACAGATCAGTAGTGCCGCACTCGACACCATGAACGGATCCATGCCCATGTCGACCATACGTGTGATCGTCGATGGCGCGTCGTTGGTGTGCAGCGTGCTGAGCACGAGGTGGCCCGTGAGCGCGGCCTTGACGCCGATCTCGAGGGTTTCGTGGTCACGGATCTCGCCGATCAGCACGACGTCGGGGTCCTGACGCAGGATCGAGCGCAGCGCCGCGGCGAAGGTCAGGCCCGCCTTCGGATTGACCGGCACCTGGTTGATGCCCTCGAGCTGGTACTCGACCGGGTCCTCGACCGTGACCAGGTTGATGTCGGGCTCGGCGATGCTGCGCACCGCGGAGTACAGCGTCGTCGACTTGCCCGAACCCGTAGGACCGGTCACGAGGATCATGCCGTAGGGCTGCGCGCAGGCCCACTTGTAGTCCTCCATCGAGCGCGTCTCGAAGCCGAGCGACTCGATGTCGAGCGCGAGGTTGCTCGAGTCGAGGATACGGAAGACGGTCTTCTCGCCCCAGACCACCGGCAGGATCGAGACACGGAAGTCGATCGCCTTGCGACCGATCTTCATCTGGAACTTGCCGTCCTGCGGCTTGCGCCGCTCGGCGATGTCCAGCTTCGCCATGATCTTGATGCGCGAGGTGATCGTGTTCTGCATCCGCTTCGGCAGCGACATCGCCTCGTAGAGCGAGCCGTCCTTGCGGTAGCGCACCACCACCTTCTTCTCGAACGGCTCGATGTGGATGTCGCTCGCGCCGGTGTTGCAGCCATCGAGGATCATCTTGTTGACGAGCTTGACCACCGGCGCGTCGTCGTCGCTGAGCGACGCGAGGTCGGTGGTCTCGTCCTCGAGATCCATCTCCTTGAGCTCGACGTCGGCGCCGTCGAACGAGCCGAGGATGCCGTCGACCGACTCGCTCTCGCGCTGGTAGCCGCGACCGATCGCCTTCTCGATCTCCTCGGCCGTGCTGACGACCGCGCGCAGCTGGCAGCCGGTGATGATCCGGATGTCGTCGAACTTGAGGACGTCGAACGGGTTGGCGACCGCGATCGTGAGGTTGCTGCCGATCCGGTCGATCGGGTAGATGCAGTACTCGCGCGCGATGTCCTCGGGTACCGACTCGAGGACCTCCTTGTTGACCGCGAGCTTGTTGAGATCGATCGGCGGCAGGTTCGCCGCGCGCGCCATCATCGCGAGCAGCTCGGGCTCCTTGGCGACGCCCTTCTTGACCAGGATCTCCGTGAACGGACGACCCTGCTTGCGGGCTTCGGCGAGCAGCTCCGTGCCGGCATCGCCCTCGAGCTTGCCGGCCTTCTCGAGGAGCCCGCGGAGTTTCTTGTCGAGCTGCGACATGGGTGCTACCGCCTGCGCATGGCGGCGCCGCCGCCGGCACGTTCGAGCAGACGCATGAAGTCGGCCTGGTCGCCGGAGTGGTCGATCGCGTCCTCGTAGCTGATCGTGCCGGCG
This sequence comes from Planctomycetota bacterium, assembly GCA_020425925.1. Classification (GTDB taxonomy): domain Bacteria; phylum Planctomycetota; class UBA1135; order UBA1135; family UBA2386; genus JAGQRA01. The sequence continues at coordinate 16,689 of JAGQRB010000834.1, read as the reverse complement.
CGATAGAGGTCGAACAGCGACTGGTTCATCGTGCGCATGCCGGCTCCACCGCCGGTCTGGATCGTCGACATGATCTGGTGCGCCTTGTTGTCGCGGATCATCGCGCGGATCGCGGGGTTCACGAGCATGACCTCGGCAGCGAGCGCGCGGCCCTTGCCGTGCACACGCGGCACCAGCTGCTGACAGACGACCGCCTGCAGCGTGAACGACAGCATGGTGCGAATCTGCTGCTGCTGGTGCGCCGGGAAGACGTCGACGATGCGGTTGACGGTCTGCTGCACGTCGGAGGTGTGCAGCGTCGCGAACGTGAGGTGGCCGGTCTCGGCGAGCGTCAGCGCCGCCTCGATGGTCTCGAGATCGCGCATCTCGCCGATCAGCACCACGTCGGGATCCTGACGCAGCACCGACTTCAGCGCCTTCTCGAAGCCGTGGGTGTCACCGCCGACCTCGCGCTGGTTGATCAGGCAGTTCTTGTTGCTGTGCAGGAACTCGATCGGGTCCTCGATCGTGATGATGTGGCCCTGCCTGGTCTCGTTGATGTAGTTGATCATCGAGGCCAGCGTCGTCGACTTGCCGGAGCCGGTCGCGCCGGTGCAGAGCACCAGGCCGCGCGGCAGATTGCAGATCCACTCGCAGACCTTCGCGGGCAATCCGATCGTGTGGAAGTCGAAGACCTCGTACGGGATCACGCGCAGCACCGCGGCGACCGTGCCGCGCTGCAGGAACACGTTGGTGCGGAAGCGGCCGAGGTTGGTGACGCCGAAGGAGAAGTCGATCTCGAAGTTCTTCTCGAACTTGGCGACCTGGTCCGGGCCGATCACCGAGTAGATCAGCTTCTTGGCGGCTTCGGGCGACAGCGGCTCGTACTCGGTGTCGACGAGCTTGCCGTCGATGCGGACCCTGGGCGGAGTTCCGACCGACAGATGGAGGTCAGATCCACCACGCTGAACCATCAGGTTCAGCAGTTCTTCCATCGAGACCATTGGGGGCTCCTTGCGGCGGCCGATCCCTACGATCGGTCGTCAGCGCCCCTATCGGTCGAGGACGGCTGCAGGGTTGAGCGCTGCAGGGTCGAGCTGTAAAGGGCCATCCCGAGGCCCGCCGCGGTGTCGAGGAACGCGACACCCCGGTACCCGCTCCAGCCGGCCGGTCTCGGGCCGGTCTCGCCCCCCGGCTACTTCTCGGCGTGCTCGGCCTCGACGATCTTCTTGCGGGCCGCGACGATGTCCTGCTGCACGTTCGGTGGCACCGCTTCGTACTGGGCGAACTTCATCGTGAACGTGCCCTCGCCGGCGGTGATCGAGCGCAGCTGCGTCGAATAGTCCAGCATCGAGGCCAAGGGAACCTGCGCCTTGATGGTCTGGATGCCGTCCTCGATCTCCATACCGGTCATGCGGCCGCGCGAGCTCGACAGGTTGCCGGCGACGTCGCCGGTGAAGCGCTCGGGCACGTGGATCTCGACGTCCATGATCGGCTCGAGCAGGATCGGCTTCGCCTTCATGTAGCCGTCGAGCACGGCGCGCTGGCCGGCGAGCTGGAAGCTGATCTGGTCGCTGTCGACATCGTGGAACTTGCCGTCGTGGACCTCGACCTGCACGTCGACGACCTGGAAACCGGCGAGCGCGCCCTTGCTGGTGAACTTGACCGCGCCCTTCTCGACCTCGGGGATGAACTGCCGCGGGATCGAACCGCCGACGATCGAGTCGACGAACTCGAAGCCCTCGCCGTGCTGCCGCGGCGCCAGCCGCAGGTAGACCTCGGCGAACTGGCCGCGCCCGCCCGACTGCTTCTTGTGGCGGTGATGCCCCTCGGCCTTGGTCGTGATGGTCTCGCGGTACGGGATCGTCGGCGGGCCGTGGTCGACGTCGACCTGGTAGCGCTGGTGCATGCGCGCGAACTGCACGTCGAGGTGCAGCGGGCTCATGCCGGTGAGCAGGAACTCGTGGGTCTCGGGGTCGCGGCCGTAGTGCAGGGTGGGGTCTTCGGCGACGACCTTCTCGACGGCACCGCCGATCTTCTGCTCGTCACCGCGCGACTTCGGCCAGATGTGCCGCGAGTAGGTCGGCAGCGGGAACCTCGGCTTGGGGAACTCGATCTCGTGACCGGCGGCGTAGACCGTGTCGCCGTACTCGAGGCCCTCGATCTTGCTGACCGCGAACAGGTCGCCGGCCTGCACCGAGTCGACCTCCTTGGTCTCCTTGGCGTGCACGTCGAGGATGTGCGCGACCTTGTGGCTCTGGCCGTCGCGCGCGACCGTGACCGACTGGTCCTTGGCGAGGCGACCGCGCAGGCAGCGCAGGTAGGACAGCCGCCCGACGTAGGGATCGGAGACGGTCTTGAACACCTTGGCCGCGAACGGCGCCTCGGGATCCGGCTCGGCGAGGTCGCCGAACACGCCGCTGCCGGGCTTGCCGGCGCCGCGCGCACCGAAACAGGCCGGCGAGGGGAAGTGCTCGCTGACGAACGCGAGGAACTTGCGCAGCCCGAGCCCGGTCAGCGGGTTGATCGCGAACACCGGCGCGAGCTTGCCGCCCGCGATCGCGCGCCGCAGGTTCTCCTCGAACTCCGAGTCCTCGAGGTGACCGGCCTCGAGGTAGTGCTCCATCAGCGTGTCGTCGACCTCGGCCTCGTCCTCCTCGATCTGCTCGTGGTACTTCTCGCCGGCCGGCCCTTCGCGCTTCAGCACCGAGTAGGCGGTCTTGAAGTCGTGCGACTTGCCGTCGGGATAGGTCACCGGCACCACCGCGTGCCCGAACGCCTCCTTGAGCTCGGCGATCGTGCGCTCGAAGTCGGTGTTCTCCTGGTCGAGGTGCGTCACCGCGATGGCGCGGCCGACACCGAGCTCGCCGGCGGCCTTCCAGAGCTGGCGGGCATGGAACGTCAGCGGGCTCGCGGCGTTGACGCAGAGCACGACGGTCTCGACGACGTCCATGGTCGCGATCGCGGTCGCGATGAAGTCGGCGTGGCCCGGAGTGTCGAACAGGTTGAGCCGATGGTTCTCGTGCTGCAGTCGGAACAGATGCGAGGTCAGCGTCTGCTTGCGCTCCTTCTCCTCGGGCTCGACATCGCTGATGCTCGTGCCCTCGGCGACGCTGCCCAGACGCGACGTCAGCTTGAGGTGATGGGCGAGGGCATCGGTGAGGGCGGTCTTGCCCGAGTGCCCGTGCCCGACGAGGGCGATGTTGCGGATGTCTTCCGAGCCGTAGGCCATGGCGGTTTCCGTGGGTTTCTGGCGGGGCGCGCCAGCGAGGAGAGGGTTCTTGGCACCGCCCCCACCGCGCACCCTACGATGCCGCGCACGGCTGCAGGGCGGGGCGGGAACGGCGATTGGGGGGACCTGACCTTATACCCCGAGGAGAACTTCACGGAAGCCCTGCCGTTCTCCTCATCCGAAACCCGGCCCGGGTCAGCGAACCGGGTCGCCGACGACGATCTCGACGCGCCGATTCGCCGCCTTGTTGGCGCCGACCGGATCGAACGGACCGTAGCCCACCACCGCGATCGCCGACTCGGGCACGCCCTGCGAGACCAGGTAGGCCGCGACCGCATCGGCCCGCTCGCTCGAGAGGTGGCGGTTGCTGCGGTACTTGTCCTTGGTCTTGTTGATCGGATCGGTGTCGGTGTGGCCCTCGACGTAGAAGCGGCGTCCGGCGTACTGACCCTTGAGCAGGCCGGCGACGTTGCCGAGCACCTTATGCGCCGACGACTTCAGCGCCGTGCTGCCGGAGTCGAACGTGACCGAGTTGTTGACGCCGATGCTGAGGCGACCGCGGCGGTAGGACACCGTCGCGTCGTCGCCGACGGCGCGCTGGGCGTCGGCGAGCTCGGTGTTCGAGGCCGCCGGCCGCACGCTCGCTTCGCGCAGCGCCGCCTGCGCCATCTGCTCGCGACGCTGCAGATCGTCGTTTTGACCGCGCAGCATCGCGACCTCACCGTTGAGCTCGCGGATGCGGGCGTCGCGCTCGCGCAGCATGTCTTGGTAGCGGGTGGTGCAGCTCGTGCCGAGCAACACGACCGGGACGAACAGGAGAAGAACGGACTTGCGGAACAACATGATGCCTCCCTAACGGAAAACCGATGTGACCCGAATCAACCGAGACGGCGACTCCGGCGCACGAGGACCAACAGCAGAACCAGTGAGACGAGCGCGACCGCGAGCAGGATCCACGGACCCGAGGTCGAGTCGCGCTGCCACGCCGGCCACGTCACGAACAGGAAATCGAGGATCGGCCGCTGCCAGAACAGCGCCAGCACCGCGCCGATCGCGAGGTAGGGCCCGAACGGGATCTTCGCCGCGCCGCCGCGCAGCATGCTCGCGGCGCCGAGCACGGCACCGGCGACGCAGCCGAGGAACAGCGTCAGCAGCGCGCCCTGCCAGCCGACGAACGCGCCGATCATCGCCATGAACTTGACGTCGCCGAACCCCATCGCCTCCTTTCGGAACACCCAGGAGCCGGCGATGCGGATCGCCCAGGTGACGCCGCCGCCGACCAGCAGGCCGGCGAGGCTGGCGAGGAACGTGCGCACCGCCAGCGCGACACCGGGATCGTCGCCGAGCACGCCGGCGATGCCGGGCCACAGCCCACCGCACAGACCGATCGCCATACCCGGCTTGGTGAGACGGTCGGGCAGGATGAAATGGTCGAGGTCGATGAACGTGCAGGCGACGAGCAGCGCCACGAACACCGCGTCGAACGCGAAGGCGGCCGCGGCGTCGAACGCGAAGACGTAGCCGCCGTCGGGCTCCGCGAAGATCGGCGGATGGCCGAACGGCGGCAGCAGCGCGAGCAGCAGGAACAGGCCCGCGGTCAGCAGCTCGACCGCCGGATAGCGCAGCGCGATCGGCTTGCCGCAGCAACGGCCGCGGCCGCGCAGCAGGATCCAGCCGAGCACCGGCAGGTTGTCGTGCCACGGGATCTGCACGCCGCAGTGCGGACAACGCGAGCGCCCGCCGAGCGAGCGCTTCGCCGGATCCTCCTGCGGCAGCCGGTGGATCACGACGTTGAGGAACGAACCGACGCATGCACCGAGCAGCGCCGCACCGACCTCGAAAACCGCCGTGACCATGACTCGAAACGCTCCAGTCCGAACTGACCGCAGGCGCTGCCGCGCACCATCGCGCTCGGCAGACGCGTCCGGCTCGGAGGACGCGCGGTCCCGCCGACCGCCGCACAGCGCGCTGACCCACGCTGTGTCGAAGACCTCCGAGGGCTGCCGAGCATACGGTCGCGCCGGACCGAATCCAGCGTGTGCTCCGGGTCGGATCAGCGATCGGCGAGCCGCAGCTGACGGAACTCCGGCAGCCCGCGCCCGGCACCGACGTCGGCCGCGATCAGGAAGCGAACGAAACTGCCGGGTTCGAGCGCGATCCACTCACCGTCGTGCACCGCGCGCGGCCGCGGCATGCGATCCGGCCGGCGATCCGGCGTGCCGGCCTCGACCGGATTCTCGGGCACCGCCTGCCACTCGACCTCGAGACCGCCGTCGACGCCCTCGAAGCGGACCACCGCGCGGTCGCGGTCGGGAGCGATCTGGCGCCAGGGCGAGACGCCGCGGCAGCGAAAGCGCGCACCGGGCGCGAGGCCGGGGGTGAACGTCACGGAGGTCGCGAAGGTCTGGCCGCGCGCACCCTGGATCGGCGAGCGGCGCCGGCCGGGCGCATTCTCGACCGCGAGCACGGTGTTGTACGGCAGCTCGCCGGCGAGTCGGATCGCGCCGAGCGCGGCGATCGCGATCGCCGAATCGGTCGGCGGCAGCGGCGTCACGGTCGTGATCGCGCCCTCGAGCCGGACGTCGCCGGCGGCGACCAGGACGAGCGGCAGCTGTTCGATCAGCTCGGCCGCCGCGGCGCCGTGCTGCAGCGGCGGGATCGGTACGCCCGGGCCGACGAACTCGAGCTCGCCGGCGATGCGGATACCACCGCAGGCGAGCAGCTGCACCGCGCTGCCGCTGCCCTCGACGCGCACCCGCACGTCCGGACCGATGTCGATCGCGAGGAACGGAAAGCGACCGTCGATGCTCTGGACCAGCTGGCCGTCGCCGCGGTCGAATGGCACCCCGGGGCGCAACACGGTGTCACGTTGCGGCCGGAACAGCCCGAGACTGCCGTCGCCGGCCTCGGCACAGACACGCGGCCGCACCATCCCCGAGCGGGCCTCGAAGCCGGGCGACAACCAGTCGTCCTCGCCGGCGGCGATGCCACCGTCCTCGGCCGGCCACGACAGGATCGCGAGCGCGGCGCCATCGACGACCTGCCACCATTGTCCGGATGCGAACGCCTCGTTGCCGGCGAGATCGCGCACCGCCGAGGGGCCCGTCGCGAGCGAGACGCTCAACATGTCGCCGCTCTGCAGCGTGACGCGTTCGCCGTCGGCCAAGCCATCGCCGCCATGGAGGCGCGGCTCGGCGCCGAGATCGATCTCGACGGTCGAGCCGGGCAGCTGGTCGAGCTTCGACGAGATCACGCGCGCGCTGCGCACCGCGAGGCGACTGCGCTGGTGCTTGAGCTGCATCACCACGAACGCGTCGGGCCGCACGCTCGTCGGCAGCACCGGCAGGGTGAAATGGAGCTGCAGCCGCGGCGCATCGGCCGGCAGCTGTTGCGGCACTTCGGGCGATGGCAGCACGAACGGCAGCTCGGTGGCAGGCGGCCGCAGCGGCGCCGGCAGGCGGCCGCCCGGACCGTCGAACGGGCCCGGCGGGGCCAACCGCAACTCGAACGGCGCCGCCTGCGCCAGCCGCCGGCCGTCGGTGGCGCGCACCGCATCGGGGCGCGGGTAGCTCGCCACCACCAGCCGGTAGACCTCACCGGGCCGGAACGAGCCGTCGTCGAGCTCGGGGCCGAGCGGGCAGTGCGGCACGAAGGTCACCCAGTTCGTGCCGGTCCGGAGGTCGCCGGGCACCGGGTTGCCGTTCTGGTCGAGCACGCTGAACGACGCCGTCGTCACGCTGAGCGGGTCGAGCGCCGCCGAGAAGTGCACCGTGACGCTGTCATTGAGCAGCAGCACGTCGCCGCTCTCGACCTCGGCCGGCGAGACCCGCACGATCGAGAACGGAGCGGGCGCCGGTCGGGACGCCCGCCAGCACCCGGCAAGGCCGAGCAATGCCGTCATCCCGGCTGCCGTTCGCACTCTGAGCATCGCCTGCTGCATCCTACTGCGGTGGCCTGCGACGAGCGAGCGTCGCCGAGGCTCCGCGGGAAAAGCGGCTGCCGGGATCGAGTGGCCCGGAACGCGAAGAGCACGCCCGAGCCATCGGCCCGAGCGTGCTCTTCCAGCGGATCGCTGCGGTCGCGGCCCTTACGGACCGACGACGCGATAGATCACCGACATGCTGCGCAGCGACGGCGACAGCGCCGGCGTCACGTCGACGTTGTTGTTCATCGTCAGGCGCAGGTTCATGTAGCGCGGCAGCAGGTTGGTCGCCGGATTGCGGATCAGCGGCAGCTGGTCCTCGGTCACGTAGCGGGTCAGACCGGTCGCCGGGACGCGCGGCGTATCGCGCGAGCCGCCGATACCATCGGTGTGGTTGGCCTGCGAGTAGCGGTAGGCCTCGCACGCGTAGTTCGGGTTCAGCAGGTTGCCGCGGGTGCCATACGCGTCGCTCGGCATCTTGCCGCCCTGGTCGAACGTCGGGTTGTAGAGCGCGTCGGGACCGGTCGAGTTGGTGATGGTCTCGGCGCCGCGCAGCTCGAGCACGACCGACGTGCCGGCCGGCTGCCGGCCCTGCGGCGGATCGAGCTGCGTGATCAGGTCGCTGACCCGGTAGCCCGTGTTGAGCGTCGCGAGGTCGGGGAAGCCTTCCTGCGGATCCACGGTCGGGCTCGGGCCCGCGGGATCGACGACGAACTCGGCGCGCTGCGGCTGCAGCGTATCGAGGAAGCCGAAGGTCATCGTCGACACCGTGCGGACGAAGTCGGCCTGCGCCCAGTTCATCATGCCGTCGCGGGCCGGAGCCTGGAACAGCGCGCGGGCCGGGTTGCCGAGGCCGGCGTCCTTGAGGATGCTCGGCTGTGCGGTCAGCTGGTTGGCCGGGTCGATCAGGATCGCCGCGCCGGTGATGAGGTCCTCACCGCCGGAGGCCTGTGCGCGCGTCGACGGCCACGGCGGCCGGACGCCACAGCCCGCACCCTGCCGGTCGTAGTAACCGCCGGGTGCAGCCGGGAAGCCGTAGCTCGGCGGGCCGAGCATGGCGACCTGGAACTGGTTGATCGCGGTCGCGATGCCGTTCGCGGCGCTGTCCGGGAAGACCTTGAAGTCGACCAGCAGCGGCAGCGCGATCGGGTCGTGATCGTGGAACTGATCGCCCTTGAAGTCGCCTTCGTCGACGCACCACAGCGAGAAGATGCCGGCGTTGACCGCGTTCTCCGGCAGCTCGTCGCGGATCCACGGCGAGCTGATGCGACCGGTCCAGTCGTTGTTCGGCGCCGGCGCGGTCGGCGTCTGGGCGCCGCCGAGGCCGATCACCTGACCGGACGAGTCGATCGTGACGAGACGCGAGTCGCGCCAGGTGTAGCTGCGGTCGAACCGCGGGAACGGCACGTACTTGACGTTCAGCGGCGAGCGGAACGACTCGTTCGGGTTGATCGTGTAGACCTTGTCCTCGAAGACGGTGACCTGCTCGGTGCCCTCGAGCACGTTGTCGGCGAACACCGTCGACAGCGCGCTGCTGTTCGCCGGGCAGTCGTACTGGCAGCCCGGCAGCACCGGCGGCATCGCCTCGTCGTCACCGGGGATGACCTCGAAGAACTCGTCCGGACGCTTGTTGCTGTGCGACAGCGCCATCGTGAAGCGATCGAAGACGTCGTAGAACACGGTCTCGTCGTTGAACGGCGACCAGTAGAGCTGATCGACGTCGATCGCCATCTCGGCGGCCTGGTGGTAGTCGAGCGTGAAGTCGTCCTCGATGTAGCGCATCTGCATGCGCGTGCCGTTCGGGTTCAACGGCTCGATGATGCGGCCGACGTTCTGGGGCAGCAGGTTCCAGTACTCGTAGACCTGCGGCACGTTCGGCGGCGCGATCGTGTCGAACATGCGCGGGTTCCAGTAGAGCAGACCCGGGTGCGGGTTGCCCATCGCGTCGACCGGTGCGGTCGGGAAGCCCTGCGGGGTCAGCACGCCGAGCGGCGGCATCGGGACGGTCGGATCGAAGTCCGGATCCCAGCACTCGCCACGGCGGATGCGATCGATCGCGCCGAGGTTCTGCGCGTCGGCGGTGCGGCTGAAGCGCACGCCCGCGGCGGCGATCAGACGGCCGTCCTGCAGCCGGAACTGACCGAAGATGTCGACCGAGCCCGGCAGCGAGCCGTCCTCGTCCGCATCGCGGAACAGGTAGGTGTGCCAGCCGACGAGGTTCGACGGCGCGGCCGGATCGATCGGCAGATCGACCGACCAGCTGTCGAGCGGCTGCGTCGGATCATCGAAGATCGCGACCGGGTTGCCGCCGAAGTCGAGCACGCCGTCGGTGCCGAGCTTGACGTGCAGCGCGTAGGTCTCGACCGGGGTCGTCGACTGCGTCTGCTCGACGTGGAAGAAGCCCATGTGCGGCTGCAGCCGCAGCACGGTGCCGTCACCGCCGAGGTCGGCGAGACGCGCCGGCACGACGTGGTAGGTCGCGCGCTTCGGATCGGTCAGCTGATCGGCGAACGAGACGCCGTTGACCGGATCGACCGAGGTGTTGGTCAGCAGCAGGTTCTCGGTCGGGTCGACCTGGTCGAGGTCGAGCGGCTTGGTGAACTCGACCGCGACCGACGACTGCGGCGTCAGGAACCCGTTGGTGCCGAGCGTCGGCTCGACGCGCAGGAAGCGGCTGCGCCAGGCGGCGTCGCTGACCGCGAGGTTGCCGCTCGAGAACGGCACGTCCTCGTAGTAGAGCGCGCGCAGCACGCAGTCGCGGCCCTCCGGGTTGCTGAGCGGATCGGTGACGGTCTCGAACGAGTGCACGACCCCGGTCGAATCGACGCCGCCGGCGAGCGAGGCGACGCGCACCGAGATGGCGGTCTTGGCCTGGCCCTGCTCCTCGCCGGGCACCGTGCTGTCACTCAGGCCGATCGGCAGCGCACCGCCGATCGCGGTCCCGATCGCGAGGTTCTCGAGGATCTCGGCGCGCACCGTCACGGCCTCGGGCTCGCCGTTGCCGTTCAGCACCAGGAGCTCCTGGGTCAGCACGTCACCGCTGCGCAGCGCCCGCACCGTCGGCACGGCCACCGGGCCGGCCGGCACGTCATTGGCCTCGAGCGGGCCTTCGACGAACGGGAAGCGCCCGCGCACCGGCACCAGGTTGCCGCGCTTGTTCAGCGTGATGATCCGGTTCACCGGGTCGATCGCGGTGATGCCCATCGGCAGGCTCGCGACGATCATCGGCGTCTCGGAATCGGCCAGCTTGCCGGCGGCGCCGTCGGCGAGGTTGCCGGAGCGGAAGTCGCGGATCACGGCCCCGCGGCCGCTGCTGTCGACACCGTTGAAGTCGGAGACCCGGTCCTCGGCGATGTAGAACGACGAGACGACCGAGCCGCGCGACGGGATCGCGACGCGGATGTTGGCCGTGACGTTGTCGCTCGACTCCGGCAGACCCGAGGTCGTGAAACCGCTCTGGCCCTCACCACCGAGGATCGTGGTGTCGAGCACGATGCGATCGCCCTGCACGATGATGCGCGAAGGCAGGATGCGGAACGCGTCGACCGGCGCCACGATGTTCGGGTCGCCCTTGAACTCGAGCAGCTGGATCGCCGACGGGTTGACCGCGAAGAACTCGCTGGTGACCTGGACGTTGCCGCTGAACTGCAGGCGCAGCGCCGCGTTGCGCGGCACGACCGGGATCGGCCGCGTCTGCGTGTTCTGACCTCGGAACGACGGCGCGAGATCCACCAGGCCCGTCTGGCAGGCCGAGAACGCGGCGTCGAAGCGCGCCTGCTCCGGGCTGCCGTCGGTGTTGTCCCACAGGATCACGAGCTCGTCGTGGCCCACCGCCTTGTCGAACGGCCGCAGCTCGTAGTTCGCCGTCGGCAGCTCCTCGCCAGCGGCGTCGAACAGGCTGTCCGACTCCAGGTTCGGGTTGACCACCACGTCGGTCGCGACCAGCGTCAGCTGCCGGTTGAAACGCACCCGGCGGTCGGCGTTGGCGGGATCGATGCGCTGGTAGGCGTAGATGTCGACCAGGCGCCCGATCTGAATGCTCTCGAGCGACGGCTTCTGGGCGTTCGGCCCGACCGTCGCGACGGGCGAGCTGCCACCGCAGCCGGCGAAGAGCGCGAGCAACAGGGCCATCGGCAGCCGGGCGCCCGCGAGGGGCGACGGACGCCGGTCGTGGCCGGGCCGGAACTGGGCATTCGTGCGGGTGTTCATGTCAGATACCCTCTCCCCGCGCGCACGACCGGCAGCGGTCGACGGCAGGAGAGCTTCGGGAAGAATCGAGGGAGCGAGCGGAGATCTCATCGGAACCGTGGCCCCCGCGTGGAGAGGTGCGATCCGGAACGCCTTGCCACCGCGGACACGGGGCAGGCCGGCAGCCGGTTCGGAAGCACCATGCAGGGGTCGAGGAAGGAGTCACCGGGGGTCGGGAACGCTGGGGTCGGGAATGCTGGGGGTCAGGAACGCGGGTCGGATCAGAAAGCCATCGGCAGGCGGAGGAAGTGCAGCTCGGGACGCGGAGTGTCGGAGCTCAGCGCCGGCGGTATGCCACCCAGCGGGCCGAGGTACTGGCCGTCGAAGAGCAGGTCGTATTGCACGAACGCCGCACCGAGCACGCGGATGGCATCCTGCACCGCCGGATCCTCGAGGTCGTAGACGTAGGTCCCGTCCTGGGCCGGGTAACGGACTCCGGCGGAACTGGCCGGGTTGGTGTGGAACGCGAACCCGATCCGGATGTTCGAGATCGGTGCGCGCGTGCCGGCGGCGGTGCCCGGGTAGGTGCCGCCGAGCGACTCGACGCCGTCGACGCGGACCTCGAAGAACTTCGCGCGCAGGCGCACGCTCGCCGCCTCGGCCGGGAAGCTGCCGCTCTCGGTCGACAACGTCAGCGTGCTGTCGGTCTGCCGCAGGATGCGGAAGCTGCCGAGCCGCGAGTCGCTGCCGTCGAGCAGCTCGGCGTCGAACTGCGCGTAGGTGTCGACCGTCTGCGGGAACGAGTTCGGCGCCACCGAGACGACGTAGGCCGGCTGGCCGAGGAACGTCGCGCTCTCGTCGGTGGCGAGGATCGCCGCCGGCGAGCCGATCGTCGGGAACCGCGGCGTCGCGGTCTCGCCGACGATGTCGGGGATCACGTAGCCGGTCGTCGGGTTCGTGCCGGTGAACTGGTAGCGCGGGCCGGCTTGGGCACCGCTGACCGCGAGGATGCCGCGCGGCAGGTTGTCGATCGTGGTCAGCGAGCGGCGCACCGAGGCACCGGTGTCGATCCACTTCGAGCGCAGGCGCGACTTGACCGCGAACGGCGTCGGCATCAGCGTCGGCGCCGGCCGGATGTCACCCTCGGTGGTCGGCGTCGGGTTGCCCGAGTCGTCGACGTACTGGCCGACCGAGTTCGGGAAGCCGCGCCAGGCCAGGCCGTTGATCTTCACCGTGCCGGTCTGCGACACGCCGAGCTTCCAGAACTCGATGTTGTCGTCGAGGATCGTGTTCGTCGAATCGGCGTTCGAACCGGTCTGACCGGCCGGCGGGCCGGGCGGCGCCATCAGCTGGACGATGCCCATGCCGCCGAACGCGCCGAGCGGCGCGGCGTCGTAGTTGCTCTGGAACGGGTACGACGGGCCGGAGCCGTTGATCAGCTGGCCGTTGGCCGGGTACTTCTTGAGCACCGTCGGGTTGGCGCCCGAACGGGTCTTGCAGACGCCGCCGTCGGCGGAGATCGCGAAGTCGTAGTTGCGATCGCCGAAGTTGTCGCCGTGAGCGTAGATCTGGATCCGGCTCGCCGACATCAGGACGACCATGCCGCCGGCACCGCCGCCGCCGCCGCCGCCCTTGTTGGTCGCGCCGGCGAGCTCGCCACCGCCACCGTTGCCGCCGTTCGCGGTGATCTTGCCGGTGTCGCGGATGATGATGTCGCTGAGCGCCTTCACGACCAGCACACCGCCGCCGCCACCACCACCGCCGCCGGTGCTGTCGTTGGCGAAGTTGGGATCCTCGGGCGTGCAGGAGTTGTTGTACGACAGGTCGCCGCCACCACCACCACCGCCGCCGCCGATCGGGACCGACAGCTCACCGGCGATGCGCAGGTTGCGGTTGACGTTGATCGCCGCGCCCCAGAAGTTGTTGTCGTTGCGCGAGTCGACGAAGACCGCGAGCGCCGAGGCGCCGCCGTCGAGCTGACGCGAGTTCTGGCCGCCGGCACCGGTGCAGCCCTGGCCGCCGCGACCCTGGATCTGCGGGAAGATCGGCTGCGAGTTGACCGGGTTGGTCGTCGAGCCGGTCGGCACGATCTGGGCCGGGAAGTTCGGGTCGCCCTGGGTCGCGAGCGCACCGCCACCACCGCCCGCGCCGCGGCCGCAGCCGGCGATGCACGCGAGGTTGCCACCGACTCCGCCGCTCAGCGGCGACTCGAGCGGGCCGTTGCCGATGCCGCCGAGGCTGTCGCGCAGCGTCGCGCTCGGCGAGCCGTCGCCACCGGTGCCGCCGCCACAGGCGCCGAAGCCACCCTTGTTGGGGAAGTTGGCCGCGCCGATCGAGTCGCCGAGCTCACCGTCGCCGCCGCTGACCGACAGCTCGCCGGCGACCTCGAACGTGCCGCTGACGAGGAAGACCATCGGGTTGGTGCCCTGGCCCTGGACCTTGACGTTCTCGTTGATCTTGACGTTCTTGAAGTTGAAGACGCCGCCCGAGACGTTGTAGGGCGCGCCGGCCTTCGGCGTCACGATCGTGAAGTTGGTGTTCAGCACGACGTTCTGCACCACCGGCTCGAACTCGAGATTGGTGGCGGTGCCTTCGAAATCGAAGCCGGCGCGGACGTAGCCCGGCCCGACTTCGGCGACCGGCTCACCGAACGGTGCCGCGAAGTCGATGTTCGAGCTGTCGGCGAATTCCTCGATCAGCGCGTCGAACTGCTGCTCGTAGGCGCGCTGGGTCTGGAACGAGCCGAAGATGCGGTTGTAGGCCGCGTTCGAGACGTTCGACTCGCCGGAGATGTCGGCGACGCTGCTCTCGACGATGACGCGGATCGTCGCGTTGTTCGGCAGCACGCCGACCGGCCGCAGCAGCAGCGTCGAGCTCGTCAGGTCGTTGACCTCGAGCTCGACCTCTGCCGGGATCCAGCGGTTCGGGCCGAAGGTCACGTCGTCGTACTCGAGGAAGACGTTGCCGCGGTTGCTCGTGCTGCGGACCAACGGGTCCGGATCGAACTTGACCGGGATGTTCGTGCTCTTCGGGTTGAGCGGCTGGTCGAAGCGCAGCCGGACCTCGACCGGCGGCGCGCCCGACTTGTTGAGCGCGATCGAACCGGAGTTGTCGCTCGCCTGCGGGGTGACGTCGAGCTCGACGCGCCGCGGGCCGCCCGGCACCGTGTTGCGGAACAGCTGCGACGGCGTCGTACCCTCGGCGGTGGCGAACTGGAAGCTGACCGGCTGCAGCAGGCCGCGGCCGCCGGTGTCGCGCAGCACGGTGCCGTTGACGCGATCGCCACCGACCAGCTGGATCAGGTAGCGCCGCCCCGGCTTGAAGCCGCCGTTGTCGAACGTGTCGTTGGTCGGGAACCGCGGCACGAACTCGAGCCGGCGCTTCGGCGCCGCGTCGTCGTCACCCGGTGAGGTGGCGAGGCGGAACGTGCCGGCGACGTTCTCCTGCAGCCCGTTGCCGAGCTGGTCGAAGACCTGGAACGTGAAGGTGTTGAGGTTGACGCTCGCGAGGTTGACCGGGTTGCTGAAGTCGATCCGGATCGGATCGTTCAGATAGAGCTGGCCGTTGGTCTCCGGCTCGGTCCGCAAGACGATGAAGTTGCCGCCGGTCTTCAGACCGCCCGTGTTGTCCGAGCCGCTCGAACAGGCGGCCGCGGTCAGACCGAGCAGGACATAGAACGCAGCGCGGAGAGGGGCCGCGTGCGGACGGCGAAGGGGACGG
Source organism: Planctomycetota bacterium (assembly GCA_020425925.1). Classification (GTDB taxonomy): domain Bacteria; phylum Planctomycetota; class UBA1135; order UBA1135; family UBA2386; genus JAGQRA01. The sequence goes on along the minus strand of JAGQRB010000834.1, from coordinate 1,648 downwards.
TGCAGACGTCGATTCATGACGGTCACGGGCGGAACACGGTTTCTGGCGCGCGGTGACGGCGAGCCCGGCTCGCGACGGAGCCGGCCGGCCGCCGAGCGGTCAGCGGTGGGAGAGTGTCGAGGGGCCAAGTCGAAAGGGACCAGATCGAAAGGGACCAGATCGAAGAGGGTCGCGTTGCGGAGGGACCGGACCCGACCGCGAGAAGTGTATCCCCGGCGCGCCGGCGGCGCCGGCATTGCGTCGGGGAGGACTGTCGGTTCGGTATCACGGGGTGGTCCGGAACGGGTGCAGCGCTACTGCTGCTGGAGCTACTGCTGCCGGAGCTATTGCTGCTGGAACCGCCACGCCAGCGAGAAGGTCTCGATCGTCGGCGAGATCGGCGGGTTCGCGTCGACGTTGTTGCTGGTGACGAAGCGCCAGTTGACGTAGCGCACGTCGCCGGGCGTGAACGACTCGTTGGGGCCGGCGAACTGGATCGTGTAGGCCGGATCGACGAGGCGGTTCGGATCGTCGACGTAGCTCGTGACGGTCTTGTTGTAGAAGTAGGTCCACCAGTTGCGGCCGTTGCGCTTGTCCCACTTGCGGATGTGGGCGTCGCCCGCGATGAACGGATCGAGCGGGAAGTTGGTCGCATCGGGCTGCATCTGGGCGCGCAGCGCACCGTTGTTGGCGCTGAACGGATCGGCCGGATACAGCGTCGAGTTCGACGGCGACACCCAGCTCGTCCAGTACCACGGCGTCGGATCGACTTCGCCGGCGCCGCGGAACTGCGCGACCACCGACGTGCCGGCCGGCATGTCGGAGAGCGGCGGATCGAACTCGAACGCGAACGTCGGCACGACGTTGGCCGGCCGCGTGCTCACCCCACCGTTGAGGTAGAACGGGCCGAGACGCGGATCGGTGTAGCCCTCGGGCACGCGGTGCGGGTTGTTGAGGTCGACGAAGCCGTTCGTGATCACGCTCTGCCGCTTCAGCATGTCGATCATGATCCAATAGAACGAGTTGTCGAGCGGCGAGGTCGACGAGCCGGTCGGCGTGTAGCCGCCGAGCGCGGTGTTCCAGCGGTTCTCGCCGGGACCGACGCAGATCGGCTGCTGGCCGGTGCCGAGCGCGGCGCGACCCGAGGAGTAGGCGCGGAAGTTCGGCTGCGGGCTCGACTGCACCGTCAGCGAGATCTGCCAGCCGTTGGTGCCGAGCGCGACGTAGCCGTTGCCGGCCGGCAGCTCGGACGAGTCGCAGTAGGTCCAGAAGTCGGCGAGCAGCGGCAGCGCCACCGAACCCGTGAGACCGCCGGTGAAGTTGTCGCCGGAAGCGCCGGTCAGGTCGTAGTTGACCAGGTCGTTCCAGAACGAGTTCGCCAGCAGCGTCTCCCCGTCGTTGTCGAGCCAGCGGCGGCCGAGACCGTTGTTGAACGGCGAGATGATGTAGGGCGTCACCGTGCTGCTCGCGCCGGTGTCGCGGCCCTGACGGCAGTCGAGGCCCTGCTCGACGACGGTCTCGTCGCGGAACACGAAGTACGGGCGCTGGAACGTCGGCAGCGGCAGGAAGCGGTTGACGTTGTTGACCTCGTAGACCACCGCCGCCGGATCGATCGTCATCGGCACGTCGACGTAGGCCGGGTGCGGCGTCGGCTGGCTCTCGATCTGCT
>JAGQRB010000084.1 GCA_020425925.1 Planctomycetota bacterium | reverse complement strand
GACAGCCTCGATGGAGTAACCGACCCCGGCGCTGACGATCTCGGTCTCGACCGCCTCGAGCTGCCGGCGGATCTCGGCGCAGGCGGCCTGCCACGGCTGCAGATCGACCGCCGCGGGGCCGTCATCAGCGGGCTGGGCCGCCAATGCCTGCTCGAGACGATCGAGCGCCACCAGCGCCTTGTCGAACTCCCGGGCCTCGGCCTTGCCGTCCGCGAACGCCAGCACCGCGCGCAGCTTGTCGGCCCGGCCCGGACGTTCGCGCACGGCGGCGAGATAGGGCGCCTCGATTGCCTCCCGCCGCGCGATCCAGGTCGCTTCGTCGTCATCGCGAACGTCCTGGGTCGGCGACGATCCGTCGAGGCGGCGGCGCAGCTCCTCGAACGTGGCGATGGCCGCTTCGTAGTCGCCAGACTGTTCCTGCCGCGTGGCATTCGTCACCAGCCCGCGGACCTCGTCGCGATCCGGCGAGGAACCGGCCAGGACCTCCTTGATCCTGGGAAACAGACTCCGCTTCACCTGCTGCCAGCGGGCCGCGAGATCGTCCGTGGTCGTCGCCGCCGCGACCTCGTCGCCGTCGCCGTCGCCGGCGACATCGGCCTCGGCGTCGGCGTCGAACGCGACGGCTGCACTGTCGTCGCGCACGCTGACGCGGTACTTGTGGCCGGTCTCCGCGAACAACGCCGCGGCGATCCTCCTGGCCATGCCGCTGCTCGCCTGCGGCAGCACGAACGTGTGGCTGTCGTTCTCGAACAGGCACTCGCCCCTGAAGAACTTCGAACCGCCGCCAGCGCCGGCGATCTCGAGCAACAGCTTCTTCGTCGCGCTGCCGACGCGCCGCGCCACGATCACCGCCTGGCGGTTGCCTTCGACGCAGGCCATGAACTGCAGCTGGGGTTTCGGGCTCTGAAGTTGCTCGGGGTCGCCGGGCGCGCGCTTCCGGACCCTGGCCATCGCGCTCGTCAGCTGTCCCTTCAGGTCCTTGCGCAGCGCGGCTGCATCCTCTTCGTCGTCGCTGTCGTGTTCCGCGGCCCGGGCACGGCCCGTCTCTTGCGCCGCACCGGCCACGGTTCGGGTCCTGGCCTCGATGGCCGGCAGGGTCTTCTTGACCTCCTTGGCCAGCTCTTCCAGGTGGGTCACGACGTCACGATTGCCGGCATTGGCCTTCTTGACCTTCAGCGCCAGGCTCGCGACCTGCTGCAGGGCGCTCGCCGCATCGGCCGGGTCCTTCGCGGCGTCGAGCTGACCATAGACGGCGAGTGCCTTGCCCAGGCCGAGGTCCTTGATCTGGTGCGTGAGTGCCAGCGTCTTCCAGGCGCGCTCGGTCAGGTGATTCTGGCTCATGGCTGGTGTGGGGGGCACTGACCGCAGCCGCTCTCATACAGGGCGGTTTCGTATCCGGCCAGAGGTGACGGCTGCCGCCACCGAAGCAGTTGACGCTCACTCCGCCGGCTTCGGCCGCACCCGGGTTCCGAGGGCACGCAGTCCACGACTGTAGAGGGCCCGCGCCGTGTCCGGGCCGCTCAGCCCGAGCTCTTCGGCGACCTCGTCGTACGAGAGCTGGCAATAGAGCCGCAGGATGATGATCTCGCGCTGCTGCTCGGGCAGCTCGTGGATCATGCCGCTGATGCGCGCGTCCATCTCGGCGCCGACCGCGTTCTGGCTCGGGGAGGGGCCGGCAGCGGCGAACTTCGACGGACCGAACGTCTGCGAGGCGTCGGCGAAGCGCCGGACGCGTTCGCCGCCGCGCTTCTGCCTGTTGTCTTGGCGCAGGGTCGAGCGCAGGCGATTCTCGACGATCTTGCCGAGCCAGCCGAGCAGTCGCCCGTCGGAACAGGTGTCGAAGTTCTGCAGCCCGCGAAACGCATCGAGCAGTGCCTCTTGCACGAGGTCGTCGATGTCGTGCACGTCGCGCGCGGTCCTGCCGAGCCGGATCGCCGCGATCCGACGCACGCGCGGCAGGAAGCGCTCGAACAGTCGTTCCATCGCCGTGCCGTCCTCGGACTGGGCGCGTTCGATCAGGACCAACGTCGGCAGGTCTTCGGGGTGATCGGGCAACGGTGTCGGCATTGGATCGAGGGCGTGGGCATGACGCCACGACGACCGGGGATCTTGCATGCGGGCTCGGTCGGAGTCTACTGGGTCGCCCGGCGGCGACTGACCGCACCCGGTCGCGAGCCTGTCACCCCACACGATGGACGACACCTCTTCACAGGGATTCCCTCCCGAGCTCGACCAGGAACTCGAGCATCTCCACGCCACGCCGGCCGCCGAGCGGACCGAGCGCATCCGCAGCCTGTGCGAGCGCTTCCCCGACCACGCGATCGAGATCGAGGTGCTCGGCCGACTCCACGCCGACGAGGACGCCGAAGCGGTCGCACACCCGCAGGAGATCGGCCCGTACCGGATCGTCGAGCCGATCGGCGAAGGCGGTATGGGCGTCGTCTACCTCGCCCGGCAGGAGACGCCGATCCGGCGTCGCGTCGCGCTCAAGCTGATCAAGCTCGGCATGGACAGCAAGGCCATCGTCGCTCGTTTCGAGCAGGAGCGGCAGGCGTTGGCGATGATGGACCACGACGGCATCGCCAAGGTCTTCGACTGTGGAACGACCGCGACCGGCCAGCCGTACTTCGTCATGGAGTACGTCGAGGGCCTGCCGATCCACGCCTTCTGCGATCGTCACGAGCTGTCGCTGACCGCGCGCCTGCGGGTCATGCAGCAGGTCTGCGCCGCCGTCGAGCATGCCCACCAGAAAGGCGTCGTGCACCGCGACCTCAAGCCGAGCAACGTGCTCGTCAGCGGCGAACCGACCGCGCCGCAGGTCAAGGTCATCGACTTCGGCCTGGCCAAGGCGGTCGGCGAGCAGGTCGTCGGGGCGACGATGTTCACCCAGGCCGGGCAGATCGTCGGCACGCCCGAGTACATGGCGCCGGAGCAGGCCGATCCCGGCAACCGCGACATCGACACCCGCGCCGATGTCTATTCGCTCGGCGTGATCCTCTACCGCCTGCTCGTCGGCGAGCTGCCGTTCGCGGCCGCGGAGCTGCGGCGCGGCGGCATGGTCGAGATCCAGCGCATCCTGCGCACGGTGGATCCACCGCGGCCGAGCTCGCGCGTCAGCTCGACGACGCCAGGCTCGGGCGAGCTGGCGGCGGCGCGCCGCCTCAGCGTCACGGCGCTGCGCGCGGCGTTGCGCAACGACCTCGACTGGGTCGTGCTCAAGGCGCTCGAGAAGGACCGCGATCAGCGCTACGCCACGGCCAACGCGCTCGCCGCGGACCTGCAGCGCTTCCTCGATCACGAACCGCTGCAGGCGGGCCCGCCGAGCGCGAGCTACCGGCTGCGCAAGCTCGCGCGCCGCTACCGCGCCCAGGTCGCGGCGGCCGCCGCCGTGCTCGTCACGGCGATCGTCGGCACCGCGTTCGCCTGGAGCTACGCGCTCTCGGCCGCAGGCCTCGCCGCCGAGAAGACCGCGCTAGCCGGCAAGCTCGATGCGCGGATCCAGGACTACGGGTTGCTCGCGAGCGTCGTGCACTACGACGAGGTCGTCGCTGCCGAGCAGGACCTGGTGCCGGCATGGCCGCGCCGCATCCCCGCGATGGAGCACTGGCTCGATCACCAGTTCGGCCCGCTGCACGACCAGCGGACCGCGATCGAGGATGCCATCGGCAGGCTCGAGAAGATGGCACTGCCGTGGACCGAAGAGGAGCGACGCCGCGATCTCGAGTCGTTCGAGGGCCGCGAGCGCTGGCAGCGCGCGCGGCAATTGGGCGAGGCCCTCGCCCGCGCGGACCGGATCCGGGCCGGTGCGGAGCAGCTCGTCGTGCCGGAGCTCGGCGCCGAGTGGGATGCGATGACCCCGACCGAGCTGATCGTCGCCGCGATACGCCGGATCCAGCCCCAGGGCGTCATCGACAGCCCGATCAGCTTCCGCAGCATCTATGGCGAGGAAGCCCTGGGCCTGGCGCTGGCGCAGCGCGGGGTGACCCTGGCGGGAGATCCGCCGCCATCGGTGTTCGAGAAGGCGCTCGCCGAGGCGCTGCACGAGAACGGTCAGGACACGGAAGCGCTCCGGATCATCGACGACTTGATGAGCCGGGATCAGGAGCGCATCACCATGAAGGATTGGGCGAACTGGATCCGACAGCGTGTCGCGAACCCGGCCGCGTTCCGCGACAAGGTCGAACGCGAAGTCGCCCAGCTCGAGGTGGAAGCCACGCGGCGACGGACCTTCACGTTTCCGCCGGATCGCGCGGCCGAGGACTTCCTCTACCACCGGCTCATCGATCTGGCGGGCAGGCTGGAAGAGCTGACAGCCGCACAGGAACAGCGCGTCCGCCGACGACTCGAGTGGGCTGCCGCCATCGAGCGGCTCAGCCAGGATCACCCGAACGCGAAAGTCACGTGGCAGGCTACGAGAGAGGGCATCGCGGACAGCCCGAGATACGCGGGCTGCGCGATCGAGCTCTTGCCGGAGGACTGCATGGGCCTCGTTCCGCTCGGGGAGAACCCGGTGACGGGCCTCTGGGAGTTCTACCACCTGCGCAGCGCATGGGATGGCAAGGCCGACCCGGCGGCGCTGCCGATCCCCATGATCACCGCCACCGGGTCGATCGCCGTCGGTAACTCAACGGGTATCGTCTTCGTGCTCCTTCCCGGTGGTCGGCAATCGCTCGGCCGGCCGCGCAACGAGCGTGAGATCCCGCTCGAGCAGCAGCTCGGTGGGGTCTACTCGATGCCGCACGAGGTCGAGCTCGAGCCGTTCTTCATCGCTCGCCACGAGCTGACCAACGGGCAGTGGTACCGCCTGTGGACCGGTCCGGCATCCGGCCGCCGGCCGAGCTGGCACGGCGCGGGCAACAGCATCGCGGGGAGCGTCATCACGGACTTCCATCCGGTCGACAATGTCGATTGGAACACATCGCAGCGGCTGCTCGCGGAGCACGGTCTCGGGCTGCCGACCGACGACCAGTGGGAGTATGCCTGTCGGGCGGGTACGTCGACCGAGTGGTCATGCCCGCGCGAGGAACTCAGGCACCATGCCAACTTCGCCGATGCGGCGGGCAGGCGACAAGTCCCGTCCTGGAGCGCCGAGCCGTGGGACGACGGCCATCCCTTGCTGGCACCGGTCGGCGCGTTCCTGTCCAACGCGTTCGGGCTCTACGACATGCACGGCAACGTCTCGGAGTGGTGCTTCGACAGGCCGCCGGCCAGCGGATGGATCAGCGATGACCGTCCGTCACGCGGCGGTTCGTGCGCGTCCGTTGCCAGCCTCGGTGCCAGCGATGTCCGCCCGAAACTGCCCAGGACGCACCGCGCCTTCGGCCAAGGTCTGCGGGCGATGCGCAGGCTGCGGCCGTAGGCCGAGCGGCAGCGGCGGCACTTTCGCCGCGCCTGCCTGCCACTACCGCACGGTCGCGACGATCGTGTCGCTGGTCGCGAACGGGACCCCGAACAGGTTGGCGGAGCACGCCCCGTTGGCCAACAGATCGATGCTCTGCGCGGCGAGCCGGAGGCCGACGAACGCGGTGTCGACCGGGATGATGATCGAGAACCTGGTGCCGAAGATGGTGTTCATCGGCGGCAGCGCCACGCCCTGCTGGCAGCGTCGCGTGACGAAGTAGGAACACAGCGTCTGCGGTGTCTGCGGAATGCCGAAGACCAGCACCGGCGCGCCGGTGTGGCCGCTGCTCGTCACCGTGAACGTGCCGCCGACCGCCGCCGTGCCGGTGACCGAGATGGCGGGCTCGACGCCGCCGATCGGTTGGCACCCGGTCTGCACGGCCGCCAGCGTGCTGCCGGCTGCCAGGCCGTCGAACAGGACGCCGCCGACGTCGTGGTCGTTGATGCCGTCGCGCTCGTCGGCGACGACGAAGAAGCGCGATTGCGTGGTCACGCCAGACATCCGCGCCTCGATGTCGCGGCCGTCGTGGTCCTGGCCGTTGGTCATCACCGGCATGTGGCCTTCGTGGAACAGCAGGGCCGTGCCGGAGCGCCCGACGCTGGCGGCGAAGATGTTGCCATTGCTGCCCTCCTCGTAGCAGTAGACGAAGCGGACACCGTCGGTGGCGACCCGCGGCGCGTAGCGGTCGACGGACGCGGTGGTCCCCGGCTCGAGCTGACTCAGGTTGCGTTCGCCGCCGACGAAGCCGTAGCCGGCGGCGGTGCGGCGCACGATCCGCCCCATGATGTCGCGGTACGAGCCCTGATCGCGGTCCCAGACGATGAGTCCTTCGCTGCCGTTCCAGGCGACGTCGGCCCGGCGATCGTCGTCGAGCAGCGCGCCCGTGACGGTGGTGAGCGGGTGGGTGATCGCGCCTTGGAGATCGACGACGATGAACTGGATGTCGCCCGCGCCGCAGCCGAGGATCTGATCGGTGATCGCGACGACCCATTCGTGCGAGGGCGCGCGATTCTCCGCCACCGCCGCCGACAGGCAGCCGGCGCTCGAGGTCAGCGTCGTGCGATTCGAGCCGACGGCGGCATTGTTCAGCGTCTCGAACATGAGGAACGGGACCGTGGCCGGCGCGTTCTCGACGTAGGTGACGAGGCACTTGTCGAACTCGGAGCCGGCGATCGCGGGTTGTGTGACCGTGAGGCCGAGCGCCGGGGTGCCTGCCTGCACGACGTTGACGCCGCCGGGGGATGCGTTCGCCGCGCCGAGCGGTCGCCCCATGAGGTCGAACAGCCCTTCCTCCCAGACGCTGACGAACGTACCGGTACCCTGCGCGCAGGCGATCACCGGATGGTCGGCGATGGCGCTGCCGAGCTCGAGGAAGTCGGTGTCGGTGACGTTGCCGGCGGCGTCGAAGCGGCGCACCTTGACGTCGGTGTCGAGGGTCGAGACCCGTTCCTCCATCACCACCGCCCAGGTGTTGCCGGCGACGTGGTGCGCGACGTCCGGGTTCTTGTTGTCCGCGACCTCGTCGAGCGCGACATCGACCACCGCGACGACCGGATCGACGACGAGCGGATAGGTCAGTCCCTGCGGCACGCCGATCCGGATCACGCCGGCGTCGAACCTCGTCGACAGCGTCGTCCGCCGGCCGTCGGCCTCGATCGCGACCGCGTCGCCGTAGAGCACGCGCCCCTCGCCTTCGCCGCGGAACACGAGGCCATCGGACCCGTGACCGGCGAACGTCAGATCGGTGGCGGCGCCGATGCGCAATTCGTCGGCGGCGGGCGCCGCGGCGAGGACGAAGCTCTGTTCGACCTGATCGGGCGTGAGATCCCACCGTTCCTCGATCCCGGTGTGGAGCCCTCGATGATGGATGACGAACCGGTCGCCATGCCGCTCGACGTCGGCATCGTCGGCGCCGACGAGCCGGAACGAGATCGGGTAGCTGCGCGAGCAGCCGTGACCGAGGAGTGGCACGAGCATCGCGCCGGCGCGACCGAAGCCGATCTTG
>JAGQRB010000833.1 GCA_020425925.1 Planctomycetota bacterium | reverse complement strand
CTGGCGCCGGCGACGTGTGCGTTGGCGGCGCGATCGCCGCGATGAACGTTCGACTCTGTCTCCTGTGCCTCGCCGCAGGCTGCGCCGGTGCACCGGATCGCAGCGCGCTGCGCGAGTCCGACTATCCCGGCACGCTGCGTCCGCCGCGCGCGCTGCCGTTCGACGTGGTCTGGCAGCAGCGCGTCACGGCGAGCTGGGGCGATGGTCAACAGCGCGGCTTCGACGCGGCCGTGCAGAAGCGCGACGACACGCTGACGGTCCTCGGGCTCTCGCCGATGGGCTCGGTCGGGTTCTCGATCGTGATGCCGCCGACCGGCGCGCTCGAAGTATCGAACGCGACCGGCGAGGCGATGCCGTTCCCGCCGCGTTTCATCCTGCTCGACGTCCAGCGCGCGTTCTATCCCTGGCTCGAGCCGGTCGAGGCTGCGGGTGACCGGACCGGCGAGGTCGACGGCGAGACGATCGTCGAGATCTGGCGCGACGGCCGGCTGCGCCGCCGGGTCTTCACGCGCGCCGACCGGGCCGGGCAGATCCGGGTCGACTACGAGTGGGGCGAGGCCGGCTGGCGCGGTCCGACGCATGTGCGGCTCGCGAATGGCTGGTTCGGCTACGAACTCGCGGTCGACACGCATGCCGAGACTCTGCTGCCGGCGGCCGAGGGCACGGGCCGATGAGCCGCGGCGTCTACGTCGCCGGTCGCGGCGCGGTCAGCGGCTTCGGTCGCGGGCTCGCCGCCCTCGTCGACGGCGTCTTCGCCGGCGAGAGCGCGTTGCGACCGCGGCGCCGCACCGCCGGGTTCGCGGCGCCGACGCGGGTCGCGGCCGAGATCCCGGCCGAGGTGGTCGATTCCGGCATCCTCGAGCCGGAGCTCGTCGGCTGGGCCGGCGCCGTCGCCGGTCGCGAAGCGCTCGACGAGGCCGGTGTCGCCGCCCGCGAGGTCGGTCTCGTGCTCGCCAGCACTAAGGCGGACCTGTCGGGCATCACCGGGCCGGGCCGCGGATTCGGCTCGCCGTTGCGACTGGCGCAGGACGTCGCGCAGCGGCTCGAGGTCGTCGGCGTGCACGCCGCGATCTCGTGCGCCTGCGCCTCCGGGCTCATCGCGCTCGCGCTGGCGGCGCGGCGGATCGCCGCCGGCGAGATCGAGCGCGCGCTGGTGGTCGGGGTCGACGTGCTCAACGAGTTCGTGTTGCGCGGCTTCGGGGCGATGCGGGCGCTCGACCCCGAGCCGTGTCGGCCGTTCGACCGCTCGCGCAGCGGTGTGTCGCTCGGCGACGGCGCCGGCGCGATCGTGCTCTCGACGCACGCCCACGAATCGATCGGCGTGCGGCTCGCCGGCCACGCCGGCGCCAACGACGCCTGCCACGTGACCGGCCCCGACTACGAGGGCCGCGGCGTCGGGCTCGCGGCCGAACGCGCGATGGCCCACGCCGGCATCGCGGCGGCCGATGTCGACGTGCTGCACCTGCACGGCACCGGCACGACCGCGAACGACACCACCGAGGCCATCGGGGTGTCGAATGCGTTCGGTGGCCGCACACCGCCGGCGTTCGGTACCAAGGCGCAGACCGGCCACACGCTGGGCGCGGCCGGGACGATCGAGGCGCTGCTGGCGATCGCGGCGCTCGAGCGTCGTGTCGTGCCGCAGAACGTCGGCCTCGACGATGTCGCGGTCGACCCGCGGCTCGATCTCACCACCGCGCCGCGGCCGCTGTCGAGGGCGCGCTACGCCCTCAAGGTCGCGAGCGGTTTCGGCGGCGTGCAGGCCGCGGCGGTGTTCGAGGCATGACCGGCGAACCGATCGTGATCGGCTGCGGCCTCGTCGATGCCGAGCGCATCCGTGGGGCAGGCGGCGTCGACGTCTCCTGGACCGAGCTCGGCGTCCCGGCGCCGGGTGACGCGCGTACCCTGCGCAGCGTCTTCGATCGCGCCGACACGACGTTCCGCCGGCTCGAGTCGCTGTCGCGTGCGCTCGTGTTGGCCGCGACCGCGGCGCGCATCGACGAGCTGCTGACCGCCGAAGAGCGCGAGCGGGCGGCGCTGGTCGGAGAATCCCACGTCGGTTGCCTGGGCATCGATCGGCGCTACACCGCGTCGCTCGCGGGTGAGTTCGTCGAGGCCGCGATCTTCCCGTACACGCTGCCGAGCACGAGCCTCGGCGAGGTCGCGCTGCGCTTCGGCCTGCGCGGTCCGACGCTCGCGATCTCGGTCGAGCCCGGCGGCCTCGGCGAGAGTCTGCGCGAGGCCCGCCGGCTGTTCGCGGCGGGCGAGGTGCGCCACGCGGTCGTCGCCTCGGTCGACGTGCTCGACGAGGCGGCGCCCGGGTTCCCGGCGTCGCTGCGCGCGGTCGTCGCCGTGCTCGCCGCGAACGACCTCGTCGCCGAGCCGATCGCGCCATGGCCCGGCGACGGCGGCGATCCGTTCGGTCGGCTCGCGGCCGCGACCTGAGCCGCGACCCTGAGGCGGCTGTCGCTAAGGCGCGGCGCGGCGCTGCAGCGCACCGTCGGCGATGTCGGCGACGATGTTCAGCAGCTTGGCGGCGACCACGACGATCAGGATCTCGACGGCCGAGCCGCCGATCGAGATCAGCACGGTCGTCGCCGCGAAGCCGCTGTTGCGCAGCGCCGGGCCGAAGCCGATGACCGAGAAGATCATCGCGATCGTGATCAGGACGATCTTGACCGTCGCGACGATCGTCACGAGCCGGCGGAAGCCTCCGTACGCCGTCCGCGCCCGCGCGTCCTCGAGATCGGCCTCGGCGTTGCGCTGCGGATCCGGCGGCGCGGCAGCGCGTTCGACGGCCTCGATGCCGGAGGCCGGGCTGGAGCTCGGCGGGATCGCCAGCCCGAGCAGGTCGGCGATCTGCTGCCATTCCGCGTCCTCGACGCCGTCCTCGCGCACCTTGCCGTCGACCGGGAACGAGCCACCGGTGACCGCATCGCGCAGCTCGTCGCGCGTGTAGGGACCGACGACCTGCGACAGCGTCGGGTGGTGGAACCAGTAGCGTTGGCTGCCCATCACCGCTTCTGATCGAGCAGCTCCGCGACGGCCGGCTCGAGCTTGGTCAGGCCGGCTTTGCGACCGATGCTCAGCGCCGTTTCCTTCGAGGCGCCGTCGAGCCATGCCGCCTTCAGCGCGAACATCGCGCCGACCCGGTTGCTCGAGCCGCAGGACACCAGCACGCCGGCCTCGCTCGGTTGTGCGAGTTCGGCCGCGAAGCGCTCGACGTTCGCGCGCGACAGCCCGTCCTTGCCGGCGATCGGCAGGCGCACGAACTCGATCCCGAGCTCGCGCGCGCGCTGTTCCTCCCAGCCGGTGCCGGACTCGCCGGGCGCACGCAGGTTGATGACCCGCTTGATCCCGATCGAGGGCAGCGCCGCGAACTGTTCCGGGCTCGGCTGGCCCGAGCTGTAGACACCCGCCATCGGCGAGGCGAAGTGCGGGATCGACGCCGGCTCGGGAGAGCTGCTGCACCCGGTCGTCAGCGCGAGGCCGAACAGCGCGAGCGGCAGCAGCAACAGGGACACGACGGCGGTCGATCGCTTCATGCCGCTACGGTTACCCAGGCCGACGCGACAGCACCAACAGAACCCAGCCGATCAGGAACGAAACGCCGCCGATCGGGGTGACCGGGCCGAGCCAGCGCCATTCCGCGAGCGCCAGGCCGTACAGCGAGCCGCTGAACAGCACGATGCCGAGCGCGAAGCACACGGCGGCGCCGCCGACGCGGCGGCCGCGATCGGCGAGCGCGGCGCAGAGCACGAGCGCGATCCCGTGGTACATCTGGTAGCGCACGCCGACCTCGATCGTCTGCAGCGCCTCGACCGCCAGCCGCTCCTTCAGGGCGTGGGCGGCGAACGCGCCGAACGCCACCGCGAGGCCGGCGAACAGCGCGCCGAGACGTAGCATCACACCTTGGTTCATCGGTGCGATGCTACGGCGCGGCCGCCGTCGGCTACCACGGCTCTTGATCCGGTGAGCCCGCGAGTGCGCCGCCGAAGCGATCGCCGTTCTGTGGCGCGCCGCTCAGGGGCGCCTGGCTCCACTCGGCGGTCGGGCTGTTGAACCAGTAGAAGACCTCGACGGCGCCGGCGTCGTTGCCGTTGACGGTCTCGCCCGGGATGCCGAACACGAGGTCGAAGCCGCAGTCGCCGTCGATGCGGCCGCACCACAGCGCGAAACCGAACGCGTCGTCGGCGCCGTTCGAGTTCACACCGAGCGAGTTCTGCTGCCAGAGCTGATCCAGAGTCGCGGTGATGCCGGCGCCCGAACCGTAGAGCACGTTGACCGCGCCGGTGTCGTTGACGCCGCCGAAGTTCTCGCCCGGCACGCCGATCGCGAGATCGCAGAAACCGTCGTAGTCGAAGTCGCCGGCGGTCAGTGCGTAGCCGAAAGTGTCGCCGAGCGCCGCGGAATCCTGCACGCCGGTCGAGTCCTGCGTCCAGAGCTGGTTGCCGGTGGCGACCAGTCCGAAGTCGACGGCGCCGTGCAGCACGTTCACGCCGCCGGCCGCCGAGATCAGGGACGGCAGATCGATGTCGTAGTAGGGGATGCCGATCGCGAGGTCGTCGGTGCCGTCGCCGTTGAAGTCACCGTTCGCGAGCGCGAAGCCGTAGAGGTCGAACGCCGTCGCCGTGCCCTCGATCGGGACGCCGCTGATCGCCGTGTTCATGTGGATGTCGCGCGTCGAGACCACGCCGGTCGGCCCCATGTAGAGCACCGACACGGCGCCGGTGTCCTGTGCCGTCCCGAGGTCCTCGTAGGGCCGGCCGACCGCGATGTCGCAGAAGCCGTCGCCGTTCCAGTCGCCGGCCTCGAGCTCCCAGCCGAAGCGATCGTCGGACTCGGGGTTCAGCGGCTCGGTGATCTTCAGGTTGCCGGAGCTCACGAGGCCCGTGGCCGATCCGAACAGAACGAAGACGACGCCGTCGTTGAACAGGGTCTCGTCGTAGAAGGGCGCACCGACCGCGAGATCGTCGAAGCCGTCGCCGTTGAAGTCGCCGGCGCAGAGCGACTTGCCGAGGTAGGAGAAGGCCTGGGCCGGTCCGGGCAGACCGGCGCCCATCCGGAACACCTGATCCTCGCGGCCGACCGGCTGGCCGCCCTGCAACCCGACGGCGCTGCCGTAGACGATGTGGACCTTCCCGGAGTCCAGCACCGAACCGTTCGGCGTGTCTTCGCCATAGGCGCCGATCGCCAGATCGTCGTAGCCGTCGCCGTCGAAGTCGCCGGTCGCGATCGCACTGCCGAACGCGTCATCGGCCTCGGCGGTCCCGAGCAGCGCCGAGCCGTTGAGCATCTCGCCCTCGCGGATCAGCTCGGCACCGGCGTTGGTGATGCCCGTCGGTCCGCCGTAGGCGACGTTGACCGCGCCGGCGTCGACATTGCTGTTGACGTCCTCGCCCGCCACGCCGATCGCGAGATCGGAGTAGCCGTCGCCGTTGAAGTCGGACGGCACGTTGTCACGGATCGTGGCGCGGATCGCGTTGCTGAGCGCGGCCCCGGTCGGGTTCGCGGCGTCGACGATCAGGCACTGGGCGTAGAGCGTCAGCGGCACGGCAGGGCAGAGATCGGGGATCACCAGCCGCAGCCGGGCGGTGCCGCCGGTGCCGACCGGCACGAACAGCGAGGCGTCGTTCGACGGCACGAAGGTGCTGCCGAAGACCGGCGTGTTGCCGGCGCTGAGGCCGACGACGAAGAACGCCGGTGACGCCGGGCGCGCGTTCGTCAGGGTCAGGACGAGCGGTCGCCCGTACTGCAGGTTGGTGCCGGTCAGCAGCGGCAGGCCGGTCTGGCCGGCGGTGCCGAAACCGAGGGTGGTCCACTGGACGGACTGTGCGCTCAGAGGCGCGGTGGCAAGGCTCAGCCCGAGTCCGAGGGCGAGCGCGGCAGGAATACGCAACATGCTGTTCTCCAGTCGGTTGTGCTTGAGTAGATGGCTTTCGCCCGACCTACCCGCCAGACCGCCGCGAACGACGTCGCGGTTTCTGGCAGAATTCGGCGTCGGTCACCTGCAGGCCCGACCCGCGCATGACCTCGCCTCGCACGCATCGAGTCACGGAGCTCCTGGCCGCGATCGCGGGCGGTCGGGCGGCGGCCTGGCACGAGCTGCTCCCGATCGTCGGTGCCGAGCTGCGGCGCATCGCGGGGGCTCGGCTCGGGCGCGGTCCGCGCCGCAGCCTCGGCGTCACGGAGCTCGTCAACGAGACCTGCATCCGGCTGCTGCAGCGCGACGGCGTCGACTTCGAGAACCGGCGCCACTTCTACGGTGTCGTCGCCCACGCGATGCAGGGGCTGCTCGTCGACCACGCGCGGCGTGCCTGCCGGCAGAAGCGCGGCGGCGGGGTGCGGCGGATCACACTGCGCGACGAGCCGATCGCACCGGCGCCGCTGACCGAACTGCTCGCCGTGCACGAGGCGCTGGCGCGGCTCGCGGCGATCGATCGGGTCCAGCACGAGATCGTGCTGCTGCGCTATTTCAGCGGGCTGTCGATCGACGAGGTCGCCGACGTGCTCGCGGTCTCGCCCTCGACCGTCGATCGACAGTGGCGATTCGCGCGCGCCTGGCTGCGGCGCGAACTCGATGCGTCCGAGATCGCCGAGGCCGGGACATGACGTCGTTTGCGCGCCACGACCGGCTGCAGGAGCTGTTCGCTGCCGCCTGCGCGTTGCCCGTGCCGGACCGCGAGCGCTACCTGCGCGAGCGATGTGCCGGCGACGCCGGCCTGTTCGAGGAAGCTCGCGCGCTGGTGTCCGCCGATGCGCGGCCGAACCCGCTCGACCAACCGGCGCTCGCCGCCTACGCCGACCTCCTGGCCGCGTCGTCGCCGCCGCATCTCGAGCGCTACGAGCTCGAGGCCGAACTCGGCGAGGGCGGCATGGGTGTGGTCTATCGCGCGCGCCAGCGCGAGCCGGTACAGCGGACCGTCGCGCTCAAGGTCCTGAAGCCCGTTCTCGGCGGCGCCTTCGCCGAGCCGCTGCTACGGCGCTTCGAGGACGAACGCCAGACGCTCGCGAGCCTCGATCACACCGGCATCGCGACGATCTTCGACGCCGGGGTCGCGCGCGACGGCCGGCCGTTCTTCGCGATGGAGCTCGTCGACGGCGCGGCGATCACGCGGTTCTGCGATCGCGAGCGGCTCGATCTGCGGGCGCGCCTCGCGCTGCTCGCCGAGGTCTGCGACGCGGTGCATCACGCGCACGGTCGCGGCATCGTGCACTGCGATCTCAAGCCCTCGAACGTGCTGGTTACGCACCAGGACGGCCGGCCGCTGGTGAAGGTGATCGACTTCGGCATCGCACGGGCGATCGACGCCAGCAGCGCCGGCGGCACAGCGGGCTACGTCAGCCCCGAGCGCAGCGCCGGTGCCGCCGCCGGTCCCGGCGCCGACGTCTACTCGCTCGGTGTCGTGCTGAAGCAGCTCGTCGCCGGCGGTGAGCCCGATCGCAGCGTGCCGGGTACGGCGATCGCCGCGATGCCGGCCGCGCGCGCTCGCGTCGTTGCGCGCCGGCGGCGAACGAGTCCGGTGCGGCTGCTGCGCGAGTGCCGGCGCGATCTCGACTGGATTGCCGGCAAGGCGCTGGCGCCGGCGGCTGCCCGCTACGGGAGTGCGGCCGATCTTGCGTCCGACCTGCGGCGCTACCTCGCCGACCGCCCGGTCGCGGCGCGGCCGCGGGCGCCCGGCTATGCGCTCGGCAAGCTGCTGATCCGGCAGCGGTCGGCGCTGGCGGCGGCGCTGGCGTTGGTCTGCGCCGCGGTCGCGCTGGCGAACGGCTTCGCCTGGTCGGCGCGCGCCGACAGCGCCGACGAGGACCTGCGCGCGGCGAGCGTGACATTGATCGATCGCGCCCGCGACTACGACCTCGCGAGCGCGCCCGGCAGCGATGCCGCGCGCGAGCTGCTGGTCGCCGACGGGCTGCGCATCAGCGAGGGGTTGCTCGATCGCAGCCCGGCCGACCCGCGCCTGCAGGACCAGGTCCTGCGGGGTCGTCACACCACGGCGATGCTGCACATGGAGCGCGGCGAATGGAGCGACGCCGAGCGCGTGCTGCGCCTGGCGCTCGCCGACGCCGAGACTCGCGGCGCGACGCCGACTCGCCGCGAGATGGCCGAACTCGATCTGATCCGGGTGCTGCGCCATCGCCGCGCGTTCGACGAGGCCAGGCAGCGCGCGGCCGACGTCACGGCCCGGTCGACGGTGAAACCGCAGGATCCCTGGGTCGATCGCGCAGCTGCGATCGCGGCCTGGCAGGAGCTCGCCTGGCTCGAGCACTTCCGCGCCGACGGACCGGCGGCGCTCGCGGCGGCGCGCGCGGCGCTCGCGTTGACCGGCGAGGAGCCCGCCAGCGAGCGCGACTGGTTCCTCGCGAATCGCTCGGAGACCTACAAGCTGCTCGGCACCGTGATCGCGCTCTACGCCGCGGACGAGGACTTCGAGCGCTGGTTCGCGGCATCGGTGGCGGACTCGCGCGAGCTCATCGGTGACGCGCGGGCGACCCAGCGACGGCATCTGCTCGCGCTGACGTTCGACTCGTGGGCCGTCGCCTGCGTCGGCCGTGGCGGATTCGCGGGCGCACTCGCTCGCGCCCGCGACGGTCTCGAGCTGATGAACGCGCTGGTCCGCGACTATCCGGGCCGTGCCCAGTATGCGGCGACCTGGCTGATGCTCGAGGAGAAGGTCGCCGAGGCGCTCGCCGCCCTCGAAGGTCGGAGTGCCGCGGTGCGGGAACTGGAGTTCGCGCTCGAGCGCGGCCGTGAGTTCACGGCGCGGCACCCGGACTGCGAGCCGATCGCGCGCCGCATCGAGGTGTTGACGAATCGGCTCGCCGAGCTCGAACGGCGGTGACCCGGGGTCAGCGGATCCCGAGCGTGAACCGACCCGCCGAGGACATGACGAGACCGGTCGCGTTCGCGCCGGG
>JAGQRB010000832.1 GCA_020425925.1 Planctomycetota bacterium | reverse complement strand
GCGTAGTCCTTGGCGCCGAAGATCTGCACGTTGGTCGTGCCCGGGATGCGCTTGAGCTCGTCGAGGATGTTGAGCGTGACGTAGTTGCTGATGTAGAGGTCGTCGTAGTCGCCGCCCGGCGCGGTGAAGGCGAGCACCTGCAGGAACGACGAAGACCCCTTCTCGACGATGACGCCCTGGCGCCGCACTTCTTCGGGCAGCCGCGCCTCGGTCTGCTTGACGCGGTTGTTGACGTCGAGCGCGGCCTGGTCGATGTCGGTGCCGATGTCGAACGTGATCTGCAGCTCGAGCAGTCCGTTGCTGCCCGAGGTCGAGTTCATGTAGAGCAGGCCCTCGATGCCGCTGATCTGGTTCTCGAGCGGGGCGGCCACCGTCGATTCGAGCACCGCGGCCGACGCACCCGGATAGCTCGCGCGCACGATGACCTGAGGCGGAGAGACCTCGGGGTATTGCGCGATCGGCAGGTTCACCATCGCCGCGATGCCCGCGAGGATGATGACGAGCGAGAGCACGGTGGCCGTGATCGGCCGATCGATGAAGACGCGGGAGAACACGGCCTACTCCTTGGCGGCGTCGACGACGACGGTCGCGCCGGGCTGCAGCTGCATGAGGTTGTCGACGATCACGCGGTCGCCGGCCGCGAGCCCCGCCAGCACGACCCAGGCGCGCTCGGTCGCCGGCCCACCGTCCGGGTTCTCGGTCTCGAGGTCGACCCACTCGCCGACCTCGACGGGCCGCGGCTTCGCGATCGTGCCGCCGTCCTCGCCGGAGACCGCGAGCCAGACGATCTTGCCCTGCGGACTCTCCATCACGGCGCGCTGCGGGATCGCGATCGCATCCTTCAGCAACGCACCGCGCAGCACGACACGCACCGCCTGACCGCCGAGCACCTCGTGAT
Source organism: Planctomycetota bacterium (assembly GCA_020425925.1). GTDB lineage: Bacteria > Planctomycetota > UBA1135 > UBA1135 > UBA2386 > JAGQRA01. The sequence continues at coordinate 4,526 of JAGQRB010000832.1, read as the reverse complement.
CGGGATTCGCGAGCGACGCCCGCATCGGGATCGAGCCGGTGCGCTGGTCGAGACTGCCGGCCGTGAAATCGATCGTGCCGCCGGTCAGCAGCACGTCGCCGTGACGGTTCTGCAGCTCGACCTGCAGCACGCCGTCCGCCGGCAGCGCGAGCCGCCCGCTGGCGACGTCGCGGTCGATGCGGAACTGCTCGTTGTCGCTGCGCTGGAAGTCGACGTGCAGCGGATCGAGCTGCAGCAGGGTGGTCAGCAGTCCGTTCTCGCTCGCCGGATCGACCAGGCTGCCCTGCGGCCGCAGCTCGCGGCCGATCTTGCCGGCGATCGGCGCCGTCACGCGGGTGTAGCCGACGTCGAGCTCGATCTGCGCCAGCCGCGCCTTTGCCGCGGTCAGCGACGCGCGCGCGATCTGCGCAGCCGAGGCGGCGTCGTCGCGCTCGCGTTCGGTCACCGCCTGCTGCTCGACCAGCGGATCGAGCCGCCTGGCCTCGCGCTCGGCCTGCAGCAGCCGCGCGTTCTGGACCTCGACGTCGGCCTCGGCCGCGACCTTCTGCGCCTCGAGCGGCCGACGATCGATCTCGTAGAGCAGATCACCGGCGGCCACCATCGCGCCCTCGACGAAGTGCCGCCGCTCGAGGAAACCCGCGACGCGGGCGCGGATCTCGACGTCGCGCGACGCCGCCGTGCTGCCGAGGTAGCGGAACGTCGTCGGCAGGTCGCGCGTCGCGACGGTCACGGTCGCAACCGGCAGGGGTGGCATGGCGTGCTGGCCTCCGCCCGGCGGCTGCCGGCTGCAGGAAATCAGCACGAGAGCTACGGCCAGAGTGGTCTGAATGCGCATGGCGTGGGTCCTCCGCGCCGGGGTCGACACCGCCGGCCGGGCCGGTTCTTTACATACATGCGCGCATGTATGCAACGAAGTTGCTAGAATCCCGCGCGTTCCGCGTCCGCGCCCGCCCCCACCGGGCCGCGCGGGGCACCCCGACCCGATGGCACGCAAGACCAAGAAAGAGGCCGAAGAGACCCGGCAGCGCATCCTCGATGCCGCCGAGGCGATGTTCTGTGTGCGCGGCGCGGCCCGGACCTCGCTGCACGAGATCGCCGAGAGCATCCAGCTGACCCGCGGCGCGGTGTACTGGCACTTCCGCGACAAGTACGACCTGCTGCTGGCGCTGTGGGAACGCGCGGTCCTGCCGCTCGACGACGCCTTCGACGCGATCGACGCCGAGAGCGACCTGTCACCACTGCAGCGCATCCACAAGAAGGCGGTCGGGCTGTTCCACCGCATCGTGCACGACGACCGCACCAGGAACCTGCTGACGATCCTGCTGCTGCGCTGCGAGATGGTCGAGGAGGTCGCGGCCGCGCGACAGCACATCCTCGGCCAGCGCGACGAGTGCCTCGCCCAGCTCGCCGGCGGGTTCGCGGCCGCGATCGCCGGCGGCGAACTGCGCGAGACGGTGGATCCAAAGGTGGCCGCGATCGGCCTGCACGCGCTGGTCGACGGCCTGGCCTACCACTGGCTGCTCGATCCGACGCGTTTCGACCTCGAGACCGTCGGCACCGCGACGCTCGACGCCTGGCTCGCCGGCATGAGCCTCGCGCCGATCGCGGCGCGGTGAGCCGCGTCCGCCGACCGCCAACCGGGAAAGACGCCTCGTGACACGGGTGTTACGGCACCTGCAGGCCGTTGTGGCGTATGTCTGGAACAGCCCCGGAAGAGCGAGTCCCCGCAGCAGCGAGTCCAGAGCCATGAAGCGAAGCCAAACTCTCGTCGCCGCCGTCGCCCTCGCCGCCACCAGCCTGCCCCTCGTGGCGCAGCAGCGTGCGGCGGTCGGCGAAGCGGTCCCCGACACGACGTTCCCCGAGTTCCTCAATGGCGACGGCCGCCAGAAGCTGTCCGAGTTCTACGGCCAGCCGGTGGTCATCGACCAATGGGGCACGCACTGCCCGCCGTGCGTCGGCACCGCGGTGCCGAACGCGATCCGCCACGACCACGCCCACGGCGAGGACGGCCTGGTCACGATCCTGGTCGAGAGCCAGGGCTCGAACCCGGCGCAGCTCGAGCACTTCCTATGGGAGCGCTTCCCCGACAACGAGTGCTTCTCGTGCATCGGCACGTTCGTGCCGATCCCGGAGTCGGCGGGCATCCCGTTCTGCGGCGTGATCGGCGTCGACGGCAAGCTGGTCTGGGCCGGCAATCCCGCGGCGTTCCCGAAGGACGTCGAGGACGCGGTCGAAGCCGAGCTCGACAAGGTCCGGAAGGGCTGGGGCGACAGCTCCGACGCCCGCAAGGTCCGCGCCGCGCTCTACGGCAAGGGCGACTTCGAGCGCGCGGCAGCGACCGTCGCGGCGATGGCCGACGGCGCCGAGAAGACCGCGCTGCAGGGTGAGATCGAGAAGCGCTACGCGGTGAAGAAGAACGCGATCGACGTGCTGCGCAAGGCCGGCCGCTGGGTCGACGCCCAGGACGCGGCCGCGGCGCTCGCCAAGGGCGTCGGCAAGCACGAGACCTGGGCCACCGAGGCCGCCGAGCTGCTGGCGGCGTTCGAGACCGACGCGGCCAAGGCCGAGATCGCGCTCGACAAGAAGCTCGACAAGATCCTGAAGACGATGCGCAAGGGCAAGCTCGACCGCGCGCCGAAGGACCTCGAGAAGCTGGTCGAGCGCGCCGGTCAGAGCACCGTCGCACCGCGCGCCTCGCGGATGATCGCGGCGCTGGCAGCGACCAACAACTGACGCTCGACGGCGGATGGCGTCGAGCCGCGTCGTGGCGGCCGCGCCTTACCGCGGCGGTTCGGCACGCGGCGTCGCCGAACCGACTCCGGCGGCGGCGAGCGCCGTATCCGACGGCTCGTACTCGAACGTCACGCTGGTGATCACCGGCGAGAAGATCCACGACAGCGGCGGCACGCCGTACCAGTAGTTGTGGAGCTCGGTCTCGACCAGCCGCAGGCGGCTGCCGTCGGCGGCGCGGATCCAGCGCGTCGACTCGTCGACCATCTCGTCGATCGTGGTCTCACCGACGAACGGCACCAGACCGACGAGGTGGAGGCCGAGATAGGTCGAGGTCAGCACGAAGATCGGGCGGCCGTCGGGACCGACGTGGCCGTTCCAGTGCGTGGCAGTCGAGTGCATCGAGCACGCGGCGAGCGCCGGCAGCAGGGCGAGCCCTAGCGCGAGCGGGAGGCGACGGCGAGGCGGGCGGAACGGGAGCATGCGATGGCATCGGCATTCCCGGCGGCCGGACTCGAGCCCCCGCCGCGCGGTGTCACCATTGCGGGCGGCGATTGCCCGGATCCCGGACGAAAAGGCGCCGCGAACCCCGGCCCGGATCGAGGCACGGTCGTTGCTTCCACGCACCTGCCTGACCGCCCCGCCCGGCGCTCCTGCCGGTCGGTGCCCAGAGGTCGAGAGACCTTGCCCCGAGAGACCTTGTTCCGAGAGATCCAATCATGATCGCCCCCCGCACCCTTCTGACTGCCCTGCTCGCTCCGGCCTTCGGCGTCGCGCTCGGCGCGCAGGTCGCCGTCCAGCTCCGCGGCGAACTCACCGACGGCAGCGCCTCCGGCTGCTACTACTGCCCGGGCTTCGCCCACGTCATCAAGGTCTCCGGAGTGCCGCTGCAGAGCAGCACGCTGAACCTCGCCGCGTTCATGGACCAGCAGGTCTACGTCCAGGGCACGTGGGACGGCAGCCGCGTCACGGTCAGCTCGATCTCGCTGACGCCGGAGTCGTTCTCCGTCAGCGGCAACGGCTCGATCGGCAATCGCTTCCGCCTGATCTCGCACGGCCAGCCCGGCGAGCTCGCGCTCAACGTCGTCGCGCTCGGCGCGTCGTTCTCGGTGCCCTACCTCGACCTCGGTTTCCAGCTCGATCCGCTCACCTCGGTGGTGCAGGGCATGGGGCCGCTGAACGGCGCCGGCGAGTTCAAGACCGACCTCGACATCCCGAACGACCCGGGCTTCGTCGGCCTGCGCGTCTTCGGCCAGGGCGTGATCCTCGACGCCGGTGGCAACCTGCTGACGACCAACCCCGACGCCAAGCAGATCACGCCGTGATCGCCGCGGCGGTGCGGTCAGCCCTGGCAGGCCGCCCAGATCCGCTCGGCCGCCGCGAGCCCGCCGCTGCCCGCCGCACGCAGCCAGTCGACCGCGACCTCGGCCCACGGCCAGTCGAGCGCGCATCCGACCGCGAGCAGGATCGCGCCCGGGATGGCGATCTTGGCGGCCACGACCGTCAACCGGAACACCGCCTGCAGCAGGTGCAGCCCGAAGAACGCACCGAAGAACGTGATCCCGACCACCATCGCAGTCGCGAGCGCATCCGGGTCGCGGCCGTGCGCGACGACCCCGGCGAAGCCGGCGCCGAGCGCGGCGATCCCGGCGAAACCGCCGGATCCGCCCAATCCTCGGGCACCCTGACGGGTGCAGCCGGCGGCTGGCGGCACCGGTGGCGGTGGCGGCGGCGGCGGCATGCGCGCCGCGGTGGGAAGAGCCATGCCGGCGGTGGTGGTCGTGTTCATCGATCCT
>JAGQRB010000831.1 GCA_020425925.1 Planctomycetota bacterium | reverse complement strand
GCGGCGAGCGGCAGGCGCGGGCGCCGCCGCCAGCGCAGCAGGATTGCGGCCGCGACCAGCGGCGCGAACCACAGCCAGGCCGGCTGGCGCAGCGCCCAGCCGAGTTCGGCGAGCGCGATCATGAAGCACCCCGCGCGTCGTCGGCGGCGTCGACGAACGCCAGGGCCTCGGTCTTCGCGGCCGTGTGCGCCGCGCTCGCCGGTCGCACCACCGCGAACTTCACCAGGTCGCAGGCGAACAGGCAGTCGGCGAGCGGGTCGCCGCCGATCGGCACGACCGCCACGAGTTCTTCGCTGGTGTGCACGAACGCGCGCAGCGCGTAGCGGCGCTCGGCGAAACGCCGGACGATCTCGGCGAGCGCGACGTAGTAGCCCTCGATCGCGGCGGCCTGGTCCGGCAACGCGAGCGCCGCCAGCTCGGTGCGCGCGAGTTCGGCCGGGGTCGGCCCCGGCGCCTCCGCTGCCGGCAGCGCGCGCCGCACCCGCCAGCGCCATACACCACCGCCGAGCAGCAGCGCCGCGAGCGCGACGGCAACCGGCAGCAGCCAGCTCGTCGGCCGCGGTCGATCGCGCACGTCACCGGGCCACTCGAGCTCACCCGGCGGCTCCGGCAGAGCGGACCGAACGCGCAGCTGCAGCTCACCGCTGTCGGCGGCGTGCTCGCCGCCGTCGGGATCGCGCGTCTTCAGTACGAACGGCCCGAGCGCCAGTTCGCCGACCTGCCACGCCGTGGCGCGGAAGCGCCGCGTCTCGATCAGACGCTCGCCGACCTGCCGCGCGTCGGCGCCGAGCTCCACCGCCGCCAGCGGCAACAGCGCGAGCGGGTCGAACGGCAGCGCGGCGTGTCCGACCGGCCAGGAGCGTTCGATCGCGAGCTCGAACTCGCGGCCGAACTCGACCGCGTCCGGCGGCAGCTCGACGCGCACGCCGACGGCCGGTTCGCCGGACACGGCCGACTGCGCCGCCAGGGTGCCGCCGCTCGCCAGTGCCGAAACGATCACGTAGACCACCGCGCCGCCGCGCTGCCTCACCGGTACACCTCGCTCACCGGTAGACCTCGCGGCGCTCGCGCAGCCGGAAGAACTGCTGCAGCGGTGCGGCGATCGCATCGATGTCGCGGACCCGCGGGATCCGGATGTCGACGACGTCGACGCGGGCCGCGGCGAACTCGCCGTCGACCACCGCGCGCCACGCCGCGACCCGTTCGAGCCAGGCGCGGCGCACGCGCCGGCTGCCGAGGTCGACGGTCGACATCCGCCCGGTCACCGGCTCGCGCGCGCGCACGATCGCCGCCGGCGGGTCGATCAGCTCCGGCCCGATCAGACGCACCGCGACGAGGTCGTGGTGGCGGGCGCAGAACCGCAGCTCGCGGCCATAGCCGAGCGTCAGGAAGTCGGAGATCAGGAACACCACGGTTCGCCGCCGGGTCCGGCGCGAGATCTCGGCGAGCAGCGCACCGAGGTCGCTGGCGCCGCCGGTATCGCCGACAGCACAGCGCTGCAGCACGGCGAGCACATGGGCGTGGCCCTTGCGCGGCGGCACGTAGGTCCGGCGGTCGGCGTCGCCGCCGGCGAAGCCGACGCCGTCGTTGTTCGCGATCGCGAGCAGCCCGAGCAGCGCGCAGAAGCGCGCCCCGACCTGGGCCGGCGACCACGCGCCGAAGCCGGCCTGCATCGCGGCGCCGCGGTCGAGCGCGAACATCAGGGTGTGCTCGCGCTCCTCGACGAAGCGTTTCACGAAGGGCCTGCCGGCCCGCGCGGTGACGTTCCAGTCGACGTGCCGCGGGTCGTCGCCCTCGCTGTACTCGCGCACCTCCTCGAACTCGACGCCGGCCCCACGGAACGTCGAGCGGTAGCCGCCGGTCAGAACGTCGGTCACGAAGCGACTGCTACGCAACGGGATGCGACGGACCTCCGCGAGCACGTCGGCGAGGGTCTCGGCACCGGCCGGTCGGTCGTTCTGGGCTCTCGGGGCCGGGGTCATCGGGTCCGGGATGGTAGTGCCCACGGCGCCGAGGTCATCCGGGGGGCGGCGGGATTCCGGGCCAAGGCCCGACCACCGGTCTGCCGATGAGGACACCGTCCGCGCCGCCCGACTCCGTCGGATTCGCCGGACGCCATCCCGCCGCGCCGACAGACGAGGAACGAACGTGCCCAAGGTCCTGCTCGCCGACCCCGATCCCCGCACCCAGGAGAGCCTGCGCGCGGTCCTCACCGAACGCGGATTCCTGCTCGATGCCGCGAGCGACGTGCAGGAGGCGCTGCAGCCGATCGCCGACGGCGACGTCGACCTCGTGGTCTGCGACCTCGCGCTGCCGGGCGGCGGCGGCCTGCAGCTGTTGCAGGCGATCCACGATCTGCACCCGCAGACCGCGGTCGTGCTGCTGTCGGCGTTCGGTTCGGTGCAGGACGCGGTGCAGGCGATGCGACACGGCGCCGCCGACTTCCTCGGCAAGCCGTTCTCCGCCGACCAGATCCTGGTCGCGATCGACCGCGCGCTCGAGAAGGTCGCGCTGCGGCGCGAGAACGTCGCGCTCAAGGAGGCGCTCGACGACCGCGTCCGGCTCGACAACGTGATCGGCACCGGACCGCGCATGCAGGCGATCTTCAAGACCGTGCGCGCGGTCGCCGACACCCGCACGACGGTGCTGATCACCGGCGAGTCCGGCACCGGCAAGACGCTGCTGGCGCGGGCGCTGCACTCGTTGAGCACGCGCAAGAACGGCCCGTTCGTCGAGGTCAACTGCGGCGCGCTGCCGGAGAGCCTGCTCGAGTCCGAGCTGTTCGGCCACGTCAAGGGCGCATTCACCGGCGCGGTGCGCGACAAGATCGGCAAGTTCGAAGCGGCCTCGGGCGGCACGATCTTCCTCGACGAGATCGGCACCAGTTCGCCGGCGTTCCAGATCAAGCTGCTGCGCGTGCTGCAGGATCGCGTCATCGAGCGCGTCGGCGACACCCGCACCATCCCGGTCGACGTGCGGGTCGCCCTGGCGACCAACAAGGACCTGCAGAAGGCCGTCGAGGACGGCGACTTCCGCGAGGATCTGTACTACCGCATCCACGTCGTCGCGGTCGAGATGCCGCCGCTGCGCGACCGCCGCGGCGACATCCAGGAGCTCGCCGGCCACTTCCTGCAGCGCTTCGCCCACGACCACGGCCGCGCCGTCGCCGAGATCACCGACGCGGCGATGGCCGCCCTGGTCGCGGCGCCCTGGCCCGGCAACGTCCGCCAGCTCGAGAACGTGATCGAGCGCGCGGTCGTGCTGAGCCGCAGCCGGCGGATCGAGCTCGCCGACCTGCCGGCCGGCCTGACGACCGGGGCCGCACCTCCGGCGGCGGCGGTGGCCGCCCCGACCGCCGACGACGGCCCGATCCTGCCGCTCAAGAAGGCGCTCGAGCTGCCCGAGAAGCTGCACATCGAACGCGCCCTGGCACACTGCGACGGCAACCGCGAGCGCACCGCGAAGCTGCTCGACATCAACCGCAGCACCCTGTTCCAGAAGCTGCGCAAGTACGGCATCCGCTGATGCGACGATCGCGATAGCACCGACCGCGACGCGGTATATATAGAAGGGAACTCACCGAATGTTCCGGCGCAGTCTCATCCTCTTCGGCGCGATCGTGCTGCTCGGTCTGCTGCTGACGTACGGCTACGCGCTGTTCGGCTTCGGCGGGCCCGGCGGCGCGATCGCGCAGGCGCGCCTCCACGTCGCCGCCGGCGACTACCTGCGCGCCATCAACGATCTCGACCTCTACGAACGCAGCGTCAGCCTCAAGCGCGACCCCGAGAAGTTCCGCGAGCTGCTGCGGCTGCGCTACGTCTCGCACGACTCGCTCGGCAACTCCCCCGCCGCACTGCGCGATCTCGAGCGGCTGCTGGCCGAAACCGAGGGGCCCGGCGAACAACTCCGGCTCGACCACATCCGGCTGCTGGCGCTGACCGGCGCCGGCGAGGCCGCGCTGACCGAGGCCCGCGCGTTCCTGGTCGACCATCCCGACCACGGCCGCGCGCTCGAGCTCGCCGGCGAGGCCTGCCAGACGATCTACCGGGCCGAGCTCGCCGCGGTGCTCGCCCAGCTCGAACTCGACGTCGCCGCGCGCGACCGCGCCGCGGCGCGATCGGCGTTGCTGGCGTATCTCTACCGTCCCGAGGGCGACACCGAGGTCGAGGTCGCGCTCGCCACGCTGCAGCAGGCCTACTCGGCCGACAGTCGGCTGGTGGCGTCCTGGCCGCCGTTCCGCCAGCGGCTGGCGGCGCTGCGGACGCACATCCTCGAGGCGATCGGGTTCTTCCAGCAGAGCCTCGAGGCCGGCGACGAACCGGTCGCGGCGTTCCACGGCCTCGCGCTCTCGCTCGAGCAGGCCGAGCGCTTCGACGACCTGCTGCTGCTCTGCGAGTCGTACCGGCATCGCTTCGATCACGCCTACGTTCAGGACGCCGGCAGCCTGGCAGCGTGGGCGCTGGTGCAGCTCGGTCTCGAACAGAACGCGATCGCGACGGTGAACCGCTGGTTGCCACCGGGCCAGGTCGCCGAAGGCGCGGTCGCGGGGCGCATCACCGGCACCGCGCTCGATCTCTACCTCGCCCGCATCGTCGCCGCCTGGCGCCTGCAGGACGCCGCGGCGCTCGACCGGATCCGCCCCGACGTGCGCACGCTGCTGGATGCCAAGCTGCCGGTCTATCTGGCGCTGACGCTGCTCACCGGGCTGTCGGCGCACCTGCGCAACCAGACCGAGCCGTGCGAGGCGGCGCTGGCGCCGACGATGCGCGCGCTGCAGCGCACCGCCACGCCCCACGGCCAGGTCGATCTGCTCGGCATCGTCGCGCCGGTCCGCGCCGCCAATCTGCGCGCCGCCGGCGCCACCAACGCCGAGGTCGCCACCGTGCTCACCGACTGGATCGCGGCGCGGCCGGACACGATCGAGCCGCTCGTCGCCTACGCCGACCATCAGCTCGCAGCCGGCGTCGCTTCGGGCGCGATGACGACCGCGCGCGCCGCCCAGCGGATCGCCCCGAACGACGAATCGCTGCTGACGCTACGTCTTCGCATCGCGCGCGAGCTCTACCGCGACACCGGTCAGGACGGCCCCGGCCTGCTGCTGCAGTGCAAGCAGCGCGCCACGGTCGTGCCGGAGGTGCCGGACCCGATCTGCTACCTGCTCTGCGGCGAGGCCGCGCTCACCGCCGGCGTCGCCGAGATCGCACGGGCCTGCGGCCGTGCCGCGGTCGACGCGATGCCGCGCGCGCGTGCCGGCCGCCTGCTCGAAGCGCGCGGCGAGCTGCTCGCCGGACGCCCCGCCACAGCCGCGGTCGCGACCGACAACCTGCTCGCGAGTCTGCCGCCCGATCGTGAGACCGTCGAGCTCGCACTCACGGCGCACCGCGCCGCCGGGAAGTCGAACAGCCGATTGCACTGGCTGGCGCTGCGCACGCTGCCGCCGAACCCGCGGCTCGCGACCGAGGTGCTGCGCGATCGCAGCGATGATGGCGCCGGGGTCACGCTGCCGCTGGCGCGGGCACAGCTCGCCCAGCCGGAGCTCCCGCCCGGCCTCGCCGCGCTGACGGCGGCGACGTTCGCCCGCGCCGGCGACCGTGCCACCGCCGAACGGCTGCTCGGCCGCATCGCGAGCGACCCCGATACCGCGACCGCAGGTTCGGCCGAACTGACCGCCGATCTCGCCACCGCGGTCGCCGAGTTGCTGCGTCTCGGCGCCCGCAGCGGCGACGTCGCCGACGCCGCGCTCTCGGAGCAGGCGCTGGGCTGGCTGCTGCGCTTCGGCCTGCCGGGTGCCGCCGGTGCCCCGGTGCTGATCGCGCTGGCGCGCGACCTCGCGACCGAGCGCCCGAACACCGCCTACGCGCTGGTTTCGACCGCGCTCGCCGCCGCGGATCCGGAGCAGCGCGACGGCGGCGGCTACGCGCTCGCCGGTGATCTCGCGCTGCGCCTCGGCCACGACGGCATCGCCGAGTCGAACTGGACCGCCGCCCTCGCGTTCCCCGACGGCCGCGGCGCCGCCGAGTCGCTGGCGCGGCTCTGCTTCGCCACCGATCGCGCCGAACGCGCACTGCAGGTCTACCGCCTCGCGACCGACGTCGCCGATCCGGCGCTGGCGCTGCGCTGCGGCAATCTGGCGGCGGCCGAACGGCTGCTGGCACAGGCGCTCGAACGCGACCCCGGCGACCTGCTCGCCAACGTCGTCGTCACCGTCGTCGGCCAGCCATCGCCGACATCCGACCTCGCGATCGAGACCGCCGCCGAACGCGACCTGCTGCTCGAACTCGCGAGCATCCTGCGCAGCGCCGGACTCGCCAAGCTCGCCTTGCCGCGGCTGCGCGATCTCGCCGAGCGTCAGCCGACCGCCAGCGCGAAGCTGCTGCTCGCCCGCGGTCTCTGGCTCGCGGGTGAAGGCAAGGCCGCCGCCGCACTGCACGGCGAGCTCTTCGAGCAGGGCATGGCGACGCTGCCGTTCTGGCGCGAGGTCGCCGCCGCCGCCTGCGTGCCGGGCTACGAGCCGGTCGTGGCGGTCGCCGCCGGTCTCGCCGCCGCGGCCGCGAACGGCGAACTCGCGAAGTCGCCGTTCAGCTACGCGGTCGCGGTGCATCGGCTCGCCGATGTCGTCGCGGCGGCGGGCCACGGCGAGCTCGCGCTCGCCTACCGCGCACCGGCATGGCTGCAGTTCGACCCCGAGATCGGGCTGACGCGGCACTGGGTGCCGACCGTGGCGGTCGCCGATCGGCTC
>JAGQRB010000083.1 GCA_020425925.1 Planctomycetota bacterium | reverse complement strand
GACGACGCGACCGGTGGGCGGCGGGCAGGTTTTGCTGTCGGCGCCGCGGGCGCGGCGCAGGATCCCGCGGGCGCACCGCTGCCGGGCGCCGAGGTGCGCTGGCGCGATCCGCGCGCCACCGCGGGTGACGCGCCGGGCGACGACGCACCGCTGTTCGAGCAGCGCATCACGCGCAGCTTCGCGATCGGCGACGACGCGTCGTTCACGATCGATGCCGACACCGGCAATCTGCTCGTGGCGGCGGCCGCCGACGGCGAACGCGCGCTGCGGCTCGAGATCGTCCAGCGCGTCGCGGCGTCGGACCAGGAGGCGGCGGCGCGGTTGACGCGCGCACATCGCTACGCGCTGGAACAGGGCGAACACGGCGTCGTGCTGCGTGCGACCCTCGACCCGGAGGCCGGCGCCGCGCGCGCCGCGCTGCGCGCCAGCGAGTTCCGGATCACGGTGCCGCGCGGTTGCACCACGAGGCTCGAGACGCGCGATGGCGACATCGTCGTCGGTGGGCTCCGCTCCGATCTGCAGGCGCGCACACACCGCGGCGGTATCCATCTCGCCCGCATCGACGGTGCCGTGAACGCCGAAGCGCGCGGCGGCGACGTCGTGCTCGCCGAGGGCTGCAGCGGCGCCGTCGACGTGCTGGCCGTGCAGGGCGACGCGATCGTCGCGGGCGTGGTCGGCGAGGCCAACGTGCGCGCCTCGGGTGGCAACATCCGGCTCGGCCCGAGCGCCGGCCGGGTCTACGCCCAGACCTCGGGCGGTGACATCGACGTCGACGGCGTCGAGGGCGCGACCGGTGGGTTCGCGCTCGGCGGCAGCGTGGCCGTCCGGATCGATCGCGCACCGACCGCGAACTGCGCGTTCTCGGCCACGGGGGGCGGCGACGTGCGGCTCACCGTCGGCGACGGGGTCGCGATCGACCTCGCGGCGCGCGGCGAACTCGCGAGTCCGTTCCCGACCGAATCGGTCGAGGACGACGATGGCAACGGTCCGCCGTGGCAGGTGAGCCGTCTCGCCGGCGGCGGCGTGCGTGTGCGGCTGTCGAGCTCGACCGGGCGCGTCTTGGTGCAGCCAGGTGGCCCCCAGGGGAATGGACCCGAGGGCAGCGGTCCCGACGGCAGCGGCCCGAGTGGCAGCGGTCTCGGCGGCAGTGGCCTCGGCGGCAGTGGCAGCGGCGACGCGCGACCCACTCTCACCGCAGCGGCGCGCGCGCGCACCTCGGGGCCGCCGCGGCCCGGTGCGCTCGCCACGGTCACGCTGCCCGACTCGGCCGGCGGGATCGATGGCTACACGATCTACCTGCCACCCGCGCACGCCACCGACGGCGATCCGTACCCGGTGATCGTCTACCTGCAGGGCGGCTACGGCGTCGGTGGTCCGATCGAGAACGTCAACGACTGGGGTCTGCCACGTCTCGTTCGGGATGCCGGTGAGCCGGCGACGGAGCGCGACCATCTGCTGCTCGAGCGCTTCGTCGTCGTCGCGCTGCACCTCACCGAGGGGCAGTACGGCGAGCATCAGGAGACCGTGCGACAGGTCCTCGCCGACGTGCTCGCGAGCTGGAACGGCGATCCGGCGCGGGTCTACCTCACCGGGCTGAGCCGCGGCGGACACGGCACCTGGGAGCTGGCCGAACGGCTGCGCGGCACGTTCGCGGCGATCGTGCCGATCGGCGGCAGTGCCGAGGACGTCGAGGACTGGGATGCACTGGCGGGCACCGCGATCTGGATCTCGCACAACCGCGGCGACACGATCGTGCCGTTCGCCGCCACCGCCGACGCGGTCGCCAACGTCGAACGCCAGTTCGGCGTCGAGTTCCGTCGCTACGATCGCATCGACGTCGCCGGCACCGACTACCTCGAGCAGCGCTACGTGCTCACGGCCCCCGACGTCGACAACCACGATGCCTGGACCGATCTCTACACCCGACCGGAGATCTACCGTTGGCTGTTGGCGCAGTCGCGCGCCGCGACCGCGGCGCGCAGCTACCGCTGACCGGCGGCGATTGACTGCCGGCGCGCCGTGCGCCTACCTTCGCTGTCATGCGAGCGAACCATCGCGTTGCCGGTAGCTGTCGCCGCCTCGTCCGCGCCTGCCTGACCGCGGTGTGGCTCGCGACGGCCGTGGTGCCGGCGCAGACCCGTGGCACGACGCAGCGCACCCCTGGCCTGGCGCCGTTCGACCCGGCGGTCGCGTTCCTCGAACGCTACGGCCTCGCGAACTTCCCGACGCAGTACGTCGAGGCGCTGTCGACCTTCCTGCGCGCCGAGCAGCAGTTCGAGGTCGGCAACGTCGGCTACGCGAAGTCGATCCTCGACGCGCTCTGGGCGCGCTACCCGGTCGCGGCACCGAGCTGGGGGGCGCTGCCGACGCGGCCGTTCGGCATCTTCATCGGTTCCCCGCCGGCGTACTACGGCCTGCGCATGCTCTCGGACGTCGTCGACTGGCACGTTGCCCACCCCAATGCCGGGCCGCCGTTGCGCAGCGCGCGGCTGACCGTGGTGCTGGTCGGCTGGTCGGCCGGCATCGAGCCGCGCACGCTGTCGGAGCTCACGCAGGGCACCGGTGTGCCGGTCGCGCACGCGCTCGATCCGGCCCTGCTCGCGAACAACAGCGCCGTGATCCACGAGTCGCTGGAGCTGCTGCGCCACTACGTCGTCGCCATCACGCAGGGCAAGCTCGCGCTCGACGTGCGCGTGCGCCATCTGCCGTCGGTGTTCCTGCCGGTGTCGGCCGGCGTCCATTCGGGCAGCACGTACTTCGCGCAGCCGTCCGATCCGAGCATGGTGTGGTCGTCGGTGACGCCGCAGGACCAGGTCGACACCGACTGGTGGTGGGTGATCTACCCGTCGCACGTGCCCGAGCAGTACCCCGCGTTCGCCAACGCCGAGTTCATCACCGGCGGGATGGGAGCGGGCCCGAACGCCGGTTCGCCGATGTTCCTGATCGACGATCGCTGGCTGGTCCGCAAGCCGCCGCACCTCGGTAGCGGGGTCTACTCGTCGGTGGAGCGCCGGGCCTACCTGCCGCAGTGGCTGCAGCACGAGCTCTTCCACCACCTGTTCCGCACCTGGCCGCAGTTCGGACTCGAGAACACGCCGCACCAGTGGTTCAACCCCGCGCTCTGGCCGGCGGATTTCGTCGGTCGCTACGAGACCGACTACTTCCACGAGGCGGTCTACAAGCGGTTGCAGGGCGCCTCGCCGGCGCTGGTCGCCGGTCTGCGCTACGCGACGACCGGCGCGCAGTGGAACGCGATCTCGCTCACCGACGTGCTCGGTGCGTACCAGCACAGCCCGGTGCAGAACGCGTGGCATCTCGGCCGCATCCAGCTCGGCCCCCAGCTCGAGTGGCGCAACCAGGCCGGTGTGCGTTGGAACCTGCAGGCCGATCTGGCGAACGGTCAGCTGCTGACGGGGCCCGACTGCCCCTACTTCGGCAGCTGGTCCGGCAACCGCTTCCAGCTGGTGCTGCGCCGCGATGCGCTCGGCGATCTGCTGCCGGTGCTCTACGGCTTCGGGTTCGGGAACGGGATCTACGAACGCACCGGTCCCTGAGCCGTGGGGTGCACCGCCGGCTACGCCGGACCGACCAGCGCGACGGCGGTCGCGCGCATCGCCTCGCCGCGGCCGATCGCGTCGACGCGTTCGCCGGTCTTGCCCTTGAGGTTGACGCGGTCGAGCGCGATGCCGAACAACTCGGCGAGACGTGCGCGCATCGCGGCGCGGTGGGGCGCGAGCTTCGGCAGGTTGGTCTCGAGTACGACGTCGAGCGACCAGACGCAGAGTCGCAGACCGCGCACGCGCTGCATCGTCGCGGCGCAGAACTCGGCGCTCGCGCGGCCGGCGTTGGCGGCGGCGTTGTCGGGGAACAGCGTGCCGAGGTCGTCGAGGCCGCAGGCGCCTAGCACCGCGTCGCAGACCGCGTGCAGCACCGCGTCGCCGTCGCTGTGGCCGATCGGTCCGACCGGCGAGTCGATCGCCACGCCCGCGAGCACGCACGGCCGACCGGGCTCGAGGCGATGCACGTCGATTCCGAGGCCGATGCGGGGAAGGTCGTTCATGGCGGCGATGGTCTAGGCGAGTCCGGCGCGCAGGATGGCCTCG
>JAGQRB010000830.1 GCA_020425925.1 Planctomycetota bacterium | reverse complement strand
GCGTTCGGAACAGTTCGAGCTGGCCACCGGTCCGCGGCGTGAGGTCGTGCTGCGCTGACCCGCTATCATGGCCGGATGCTCGCGATCGCCTCCGCCCTGCTCACGCTCACCGCGTCGCTGTCACCGCAGGACCCGGCAACACCGTCGCACGCCGCCGAGTACTCGATCGACTCGCATCCGAACGCGCCGTTCTTCGTGATCCCGCCGCGCGACGCCGAGGCTGCGAAGCTCGCGCTGCTCGTCGTGATGCCCGGCGGCCCGGGCACGCGCGATTTCCTGCCGTGGGTCGAGAACGGCATCTTCTCGGCCGCCCCCGACGACTGCGTCGGACTGATGATGACGGCGACGAAGTGGCGTGGCGACCAGCGCATCGTCTGGCCGAGCGCGAAGGCGAAGGTGCGCGGCATGCGCTACACGACCGAGAGCCACGTGCTCGCCGCGATCGCCAGCGTGCGCCAGCGCTTTCCGCAGATCGACGACGACCGCATCGCGCTGCTGGCCTGGTCGTCGAGCGGACCGGTCGCCTACGGTCTGCTCAGCGACGGCAAGGCGCCGTTCGGGCGTGGCTACGTCGCGATGTCGGTCTGGCGCGATCTCTCGAAGGCGGAGCTCGCGGCCACCGAGGACCGACGGTTCGTGCTCGAACAGTCGCCCGAGGACACCACGACGACGTTCCCGCACGTGCGGCAGGCGTTCGCGGCGCTGACCGGCGCCGGCGCGATCGTGCGGCTGTCGACCTATCGCGGCGGCCACGGCTGGCACGATTCGCCGATCCCACGGCTGCGTCAGAACCTCGCCTGGCTGTTCGGCGACGAGCCGGCGCCGCCACCGGTCTGGCCCGGCGAGGACGGCGCCGGCGACGAGGTGCCCGAAGCGGTCGGCAAGAACCTGGTCGACAACGGCAGCTTCGAGCGCGGCGCGGCGCGCGGCTGGAACACCGTCGGCAACAGCGGGCGGCTCGAGGTCGACGTCGACACCGCGACCAAGACCGATGGCAAGCGCGCGCTGCATCTCGGCAAGCAGGGTGGCATGCCGCTCGATCTCGTGGTGCAGGAGGTCGACCTGCGCCGCCAGCAGGGTGACACCGTGACGTTCTCGCTGCAGGCGCGCACCGAGGTGGCCGACAACGCCTTCGTCAAGCTCTGGCTCTACGACGGCGACGGCGAGGTCGTGAACCAGGATGCGGTCGACGTCGCGCATCTCACCGGCACCGCCGAATGGCGGCGCCACGGGGTGCGGTTGCCGCGCGGCAAGGCCGAGCGCGCCGTGATCCAGCTCGTCGTCGTCGCCGGCGGCGAACTCTGGTTCGACGACGTCGCGCTCACGGTCGCTGACCGGGCGGACGGCAAGGACGTGAAGAACGCCAAGAAGTAGCGGTGCCCGAGCTGCCCGATGTCACGGTCTACCGCGAGCGCCTCGAGGCGCTCTGTGGCGGTCGCGTGCTCGAGGCCGTGCGGCTGCGCAGCCCGTTCCTGTTGCGGACCGTCGATCCGCCGCTCGACCGGGTCCACGGCGAGGCGCTGCTCGGGATCGAACGCCTCGGCAAGCGGCTGGTGTTCGGGTTCCCGGACGAGATCTTCGTCGTCCTGCACCTGATGATCGCGGGCCGCCTGAAGCGGCGCGAGCCCGGCCAGGCGCTCGGCGGCAAGATCGACCTCGCCGCGTTCGACTTCGAGGGCGGCCCGACGATCGTACTGACCGAGGCCGGCAGCAAGAAGCGGGCCTCGCTGCACGTCGTGCGCGGCCGCGACGCGCTGCGCGAGTTCGATCGCGGCGGACTCGAGGTGCTGAGTGCGACTCCCGCGGAGTTTTTGGCGGCGCTCCTGCGTGAGAACCGCACCGTGAAACGCGCGCTGTGCGACCCGCGGCTGTTCTCCGGCATCGGGAACGCCTACTCCGACGAGATCCTGCACCGCGCGCGGATGAGCCCGGCCATGCTGACGTCGCGCTGCGGCCCGGAGGACGCCGAGCGCCTGCGCCAGGCGACGGTCGCGGTGCTGCTGCACTGGACCGACGTGCTGCGCCGCGAGGTCGGCGACGGCTTCCCGGAGAAGGTCACCGCGTTCCGCGACGGTATGGCCGTGCACGGGCGCTACGGCCAGCCCTGCCCCGAGTGCGGCCGGCCGGTGCAGCGGATCCGTTACGCCGACAACGAGTGCAACTACTGTGCGGAGTGCCAGTGCGGTGGCCGCCTGCTGGCCGATCGCGGCCTGTCGGCGCTGCTCAAGAAGGACTGGCCGAAGACACTCGCAGAGCTCGAGGAGCGCCGTGGCACCGGCTGACCTCTTCGCGATCGCGCTCTGCGTCGGCGCGCTCGCGGCGCAGGCGCCGCTGAAGGTCGACCTGCGCCGGCAGCAGGGTCGCGTCACCGACGTGCTCGGCGAACCGGTGCCGGCGGCGCGGTTCGAGGTCGTCTTCCGCGGTGCGGTGATCGGCCGCGGCGCCAGCGACGCCGAGGGCATCTACGAGGTGCGGGCGCCGGCCCAACCCGGCGCCGAGCTCGTCGTCGAGGCATCCGGCAAGGCCGAGGTGCGGTTGCCGTGGGGTGGGTTGTCGACCGGGGCGGTGCGCAACCTCGTGCTCGAGGACGGTTGTCGGATCGCCGGCGCGATCGTCGATGCGTTCGGTCGCCCGGTCGTCGGCGGTACGGTGGTCGCGGTCGGCGGCACCGGCCGTCAGGTGGTCGCGACCGATGCCGAGGGCGGCTACGTGCTGCCGGCGGTGCCGATGCGCGAGCTCCATCTCTGCGTCTGGGGCGCGGACCGCTGTGCCGAGGCCACGCTCTGGCCGCGCGGCGACATGCGGCGCGACTTCGAGCTGCCGTTGTTCGGCAGCGAGCGGCGCCGCGTGCGGGTCGAGGGGCTGCCGCCGGCGGTGCTCGCCGGCGCCGTGCTCGAGGTCACCTCGCGCGGCACCGCGATGCACCAGACCCGCGGTCGCGTCGAGCTGCGGCCCGACGGCACCGCCGAGCTGTTGCCGCGGCAGACCAGCCTGGTGCGCCTGCTGGTGCCGGGCTACGAGGCCGAACCGCGCGGCTACCTGGTCGAACCCGGAGTCGCCGGTGAGCTGGTGTTCGCGACGCAGCGGCTCGGCGATGGCGGCGGTGGAACGGTGCTGCGCGGGCGCCTGGTCGCGGCCGACGACGGTGGCCAGGGCGGCCGCGAGTTCGGCGTCGCCGGTGTGATGCTGGTCGCCGAGGACCGCCTGTTCGGCCACGCCGGCGCCTGCGTCACCGACGACGACGGGCGCTTCACGCTCGCCACGACGATCCCGGTCGGCGGCTTCTGCCGGCTCGGTCTGCGGCTCGGCGAGTGGCAGTTCGTCGATCAGAGCGCGCGCAGCTCGGGCGGCTTCTCGTGGTACGAGACCACCACGGATCCGCGGCCCGAGACGCTGAAGGTCGTGCGCGGCGGCACCGCGCGCGCCGAGTTGCGTGGTCCCGACGGCAACCGCTTCGCGTTTGCCGAGGTCGTGGTGGTGCCGTCGGATCGGCCGCAGTCGATCTGCAGCACGTTGACCAGTGACCGGCTCGGGCGCTTCGACCTGGCGGAGCTCGGCGCCGGCGAGTTCATGCTGGCGGCGGTGTCGCAGCGCGGTGAGGTCGCGGTCACCGAGATCGCGATCGAGCTCGGCGAGAAGCTGCCGATCCAGGGCTGGAACGCGGTCGCCACCGGTGCGATCGAGGGCCGGATCGTCGACCGCCGCGGTGAACCGATCCCGGGGGTGGAGGTCCGTCTGATCGCGCCCGAGTTCGCCGCCGGAATCGGCGAGCCGATGGCGGGGCGGCCGGAGGCGGTGGTGCGCACCGATCGCGACGGCCGGTTCCGCTGCCGCGGACTGCACGGCGGCGAGTGGCTGGTGCGGTTGCCGGGCGAGGCCGCGGTGGCGGCCGAGCGGGTCGAGGTCGACGCCGGTGGGGTCGCCGAGGTGGATTTCACTCTCTCTCGCTAGTGGTCGCAGCCGATGAGATCGGCGCATGCAGTCCGCTGAACGAACCGAAGCCGATCGCAACGGCCGCCGCGTGCTGGCGATCTGGTTGGTCTGGCTCGCGCTGGCGATGTTCCTCGGCGCGGTCGGCGTGGTCTGCTGGTAGCCCCGCGGTCGGGCCGGTCCTCTAGCCGAACATCTGCAGCCACTCGGCCTCGGTCTTCGGCTTGAAGACCATGTTGCTGCGCCGGGTCGCGCCGAGCTCCTGACTCGGCTCCGGGCTGTAGAGATGACCCGGATAGAGCACCGCCGAATCGGGCACCTGCGCCAGCTTCTGCGTCAGGGACAGGTAGAGCTGGCGCGGATCGCCACCGGGCAGGTCGGTGCGACCGCAGCCCTGCAGGAACAGCGTGTCGCCGGCGACGAGGCGGTTCTGCACCAGGAAACACTGCGAGCCCGGGGTGTGGCCCGGGGTGTGGATCAGCTGGATCGGGATCGCGCCGACCTCGAGCACGTCGCCGCTGTCGTGCAGCGCGAGGTCGGTGTCGCTGCAGCCGGTCATGCGCTTGACCCACTCGGCCTCGGGGCGCTGGACGTGCACCTTGCACGGGCAGCGTGTCAGCAGCTCCTTCACACCCTCGAGGTCGTGGCCGAACATGTTGCCGCCGACGTGATCGGGGTGGTAGTGCGTCGCGAGCGCGCCGGTGACCTTCAGCCCATCGCGCTCGACGAGGTCGACGAGCTCGCCGACGGCGTAACACGGATCGACCAGCACGGCCTCGCCGGTCGCGCGATCGCCGATGGCGTAGACGAAGTTCACCATCTGGCGCGCGATGTCGTCGCCGTGTCCGAAGTCGCGGCCGGCGAGCCACTGCTTGAAGTAGAGGCGGTCCTCGAGAGCGGGATCTTGCGGGGGGCGGGTCATCGCAGCGGAAGGATGGTCCGCGGCGGCGTCAGAATCACCCCGAAAGCCACCTCGAGAGCCGCGCGCTATTTCCCGGCCTGCTCGCGCTCGGCCGTCAGCACGCCGGGCAACCCGTAGCCCGGCGGCCGGCTCAGCAGCACGATCCGGCCCGAGTAGCCAGTCGCGACCAGCTCGTCGGTGCCGTTCCTGCCGTCGAACTCGCCGCGCGCGATCCAGTGGCCCTTGTCGCGGTCGACGAACAGCGTCTCGACGTGCCAGCCGTCGTCGCGTTTCGACAACAGCTCGACACGCTTGAAGTAGCCGTAGACCGCGACCGTCTCGACGGTCGGGTCGGCATCGAAGCGCCCGGCGGCGCAGCCGCGCATGCCCTGGTCGCCGACGTAGATCAGCTCCGTGTGCCAGTGCCGCGAGGCGTCGCGTTCGTGGCGCCAGACCCGGCCCTCGTCGGCGACGGTGTAGGCGACGATCGCGTCGGGTGTGCTGTCCTCGCGCACCGACAACCGTCCCATGCCCATCGGCACCGCGTGCACCGTGCGCCACTCCGGCACGCCGCCGTCGAGTGTCAGGATCTCGAATCGGCCGTGGCGGCCGACGGTCGCGATCTCGCGCGGCTTGCCCGGTTCCGCCGGCAGCAGCACCGCGTCGCGGATCCGGCCCGGCAGGTCGCCGAGCGGTGTCACTTCGAAGCCCTCGGGCGACTGCTTCGGCTGCAGCAGGTAGAGCCCGCCGGGATTGGTGAACGCGAGCAGCTCCTTGCCCGGCGTCCTCGGATCGAGGTCGCCGCCGACCAGCGTGTGGATCTCGCGACCGGGGATCTGCGCGATCAATCGCGACGAGCAGAACACCGGTCGGTGGATCGTGACCTCCCAGAGGTTGCCGTTCTGCGAGCCGGTGTAGATCTCGGGACCGTCGAGCCGTGGATCGAGGTCGTCGTGCACGAAGCCACCGAGCCACTTGCCGTCGTTGACGGTGGTGACCGGCGTCCACTTGCCGCTGTAGGACCACATCAGGTGCAGGCGGCCGAGGTCGTCGAGCGCGGCGATCTCGGGGCAGGCGTACTGGGCGAACGCCTTCATCGGCACGACCGTCCAGATCCCGACCGGGCCCTGGTCGAGCACGAGCGTCGCGTTCCAGCCGGCCAGCGCGGGCAGCGCGACCTCGTTCTTGGTCGGGTCCTGGACCGCCCCCGAGTCGCCGGTCGGAGGGGGATCGGAGGGCGCCGCCGGCAGCACGATCGCGGTCGTCGCTGGCGCGGGCGGCGTCGGATCCTGCATCAAGGCGAGGGCGAGCGGAGCGAGGACGGTCGGCAGGCAGGTAGTCGCGAACATCGATCGGAGCGGGGTACGAGTGATGTGGTCGGGGGATGAGGTGAACGCGGGGCGTCTTCAGCCGTCGAGGCGCAGCGCGAACGGGGCGGTGGCGAGCACGGCGTTGTGCGCCGGATCGATCGACACGCCCTGGCCGAACAGCGGCAGGCCGACGAAGCCGCCGAACGCGGGCAGCGTCATCTGGAACGTCGTGCCCGCCAGCGTGCCCGTCGCCGGATCGATCAGCAGCCGCTCGAACGGGGCCGGCTGCGGGTCGCCGATCGTCATCGACAGCACCACCAGCGCCGGCGCGCCGTGGGCATCGAGCTGCCAGCCGAACTGCGTGCCGGGGTTCACGACGACGGGACCGGTGGGCACCTGATGGACGAGAACCTCGAGCTCGGGATCGATGCCGGTCGACGGCAGCACGGTGCCGCTGCCGGCTGCGATCGGACCGTTCGGGAGCCCTCCGGCGATCGTCGCGTTGCCGTAGAACACCGTCGACGTGGTGCGCACGCCGGGCCCACCGCTGGCGCCGGGACCACCGTCGCCGCCGCGCACGTTGCTGGCGCTGCCGAGCGACCGCACCTGGGCGTTGCGGACCCACAGCCCGGCGGCGCCGGCCTGGGCGATGCCGCCGTCGCCGCCGCGGATCTCGCACTGGGCGATCTGCACGGTGACACCGCGATCGAGCAGCAACCCGGCCAGTGGCGGCTGCGCCGCGAAGAAGTCGCCCGGCGCGCCCTCGAACCGGCATCGGGTCAGCGCGAACGTCGACGGCGCCGGCGCCGCGATCGCGCAGGTGGCGCCGTCGAAGCCCTGGCCGACCGCGCCCGCGATGCTGCAGTTCGCGAGCGACAGCACGAAGCCGGCCTCGCCCGCGAGCAGCCGGAAGCCGCCGGCGATCTCGACGCTCTCGAACTCGATCTGCCCGACGCCGAGCTCCTGCCCCGAGACCGCCAGTGGAGCGTGCGCGCCGGGTTCGATCCGCAGCCGCGAGACCGCGACGCGGTAGTGCTGGTTGGTCAGGCCGAGCCCGAGATGGATGCCGCCGACGACGACGGCGTCGACGGTCGTGCCGAGGCCGAGGATCGTGACGGACTTCGTGATCGAGAAGGCCGGATAGCTCCCGGGCTGGATCAGGATGCGATCG
>JAGQRB010000829.1 GCA_020425925.1 Planctomycetota bacterium | reverse complement strand
CGCGCCGGCGACGCCGACGCTGTACTGCGCGCGCGTCGGCTACCACGGCGAGCTGACCGAGGGGCCGCTGGCGGCCCTGGTCTACAACCCCAACACGATCCAGCACGTCGGCGCCGGGGCCTGCGCGTTCGACGACGATCACGACACCTTCCAACTCGCCTTCGGCGCCATCGACCTGCAGCTGACCCAGCACGTGCGTACGCAGCGGCTGGGCTACTCGACGCCGGGCCCGATCGCCGTCGGCGGCACCGGCTGCGATCCCGGTTCGATCCAGTGGAACGGCAGCCAGCAGATCGGTGCCGAGTTCGGCGAGGTGCGCGTGACGCGGCCGTCGCCCGGCGGCCACTTCCTGCTCGCGTCGCTGGCTTCGACGAGCCAGCCGATCGTCAATCCGGCGGTCGCCAGCGGTTGCGAGCTCCTGGTGCAGGCGGCGGGCCCGGATTACCTCGGCACGCTGCCGTTCGTCTACGGCATCTCGGCGTCGTGGCCGGTGGCGTTGCCCGAGTTCCTGCCGCCGCTGACGCTGCATTTCCAGGACTGGGTGTTCGACGGCGCGCAGTTCGTGTCGTCGCAGCGCCTCAGCGTGCCGCTGATCAAGTAGGGCTCTGCGGCGTCAGTCGCCGAGCGCGCGGGCCTGATCGACCATCTGCCGCAGTCCGGCGCCGGTGCCGTCCGCGAGCGCGCGGTCGTCGAGCAGCGCGGCAAGGTCGTCGAACCCGAAGTCGCCGAGATGGGCGCTGCCGTGCAGCAGCATGCCGAACGCCGCGGCTGCGGTCGCGAGGATCTGGTCGCGCGAGCCCGGGGCGCCGGCGGGGCCGCGATTGCCGCCGAGCGGCACCGAGACCTCCCGCGCGGCGTCGCCGTGCGGCGGTTTGTAGCGCAGGCGCAGGGTGGCCAGCGGCGCCGCGAGCGTGCGTCGCACCGACGCGTTGACGGTCACCGGGCCATCGGCACCGGGAACGGGCTGGCCGAACGGCACGAGTTCGTAGAGTGCGGTCAGGGCGTGGCCGGCACCGATCTCGCCGGCGTCCACGGCGTCGTCACGGAACTCGGTCGCCGCCATCACGCGGTTCTCGTAGCCGACGAGCCGGTAGCCCGCGACCATCTGCGGGTCGAACTCGACCTGCAGCTTGACGTCCTTGGCGACCGTCATCATCGACGCGCCGAACTGCTCGACGAGCACGCGCCGCGCCTCGGCCAGCGAATCGAGGTAGGCGTAGACACCGTTGCCGCGATTCGCGAGGCGCTCGAGACGATCGTCCTTGAGGTTGCCGTGACCGACGCCGAGCACGGTCAGGAACACGCCGAGCTCGCGCTTCGTCGCGATGAACTCCTCGAGTGCGTCGACATCGCGGATGCCGACGTTGAAGTCGCCGTCGGTGCAGAGGATCACGCGGCTGATTCCCGCATCGCCGGCATGCTGTTGCGCGATCTCGTAGGCCTGCTGGATGCCGCCCGCGCCGTTGGTGCCGCCACCGCTCTGCAGGTTGCAGAGCACGCCGTGGATACGGTCCTGCTGATCGCCGGTGGTCGAATCGAGCGCGACCGTGACGCCGGCGGCGTAGGTCACGATCGCGACGCGGTCCTGCGGGCGCAGCTGGTCGACCAGCAGCGCCATCGCGCGTTGCACCAGCGGCAGCTTGTTCGCGCTCCGCATCGAACCCGAGACGTCGAGCAGGAATACCAGATTGCACGGCGGCACCTTGTCGGTGGCGATCGCCCGCGTCTTGAGGCCGATGCGCAGCAGCTCGTGACCCGGAGCCCACGGGCAAGGTCCGACCTCGCCGGCGATCGCGAACGGCTCGTTGCCGCTCGGCTCGGGGTTGTCGTAGTCCATCGCGTTGACGAACTCCTCGACCCGCACCGCGTCCGCGGGCGGGCGTTCGCCGGCCGCGAGCATGCGCCGCACGTTGGCGTAGGACGCGGTGTCGACGTCGGCCGCGAAGGTCGACAGCCGCTCGGCGGCGGTCGCGAAGAAGCCGCTCTCGGCGACTGCGGCGTACGACTCGGTGTTCGCGAGTCTGCCGCCGAATCGCGCACCCGTGCCGCCACTGAGGCCGATGGCCGAGTTCCACGAGTTGGAATCGAACGCCGACCTCTTCTCGGTCGGCGGCGGAGTCGGCTCCGGCGCCTTCGCGATCTCCTCGGGGTGGCTGCCGCAGCCGACCAGCAAGACCGCGACACCGGCAGCGAACAACGGACGCGAGCGAGCCTGCATGACCGACAGACAACGCAGGCCGGCGGCGCGAGTTCGCCGGTTTCCCGGACTACAGCGAGATCGTGTTCGGGTGGCTCAGCGACAGACCGCCGTTCGAGCCCGCCAGCCAGAGCACGCTCAGGGGTACACCCGACAGGCTGAACGCCGGCGGAATCGGCCATTCGCAGCGCTCGGGGTGGCCTTCGAACACGAAGTACTGGCTCGCCGGATCGGGCCGGAACGACAGTCCCAGGGTCACGTAGGGGCCGAGCTGCGGCGGTGCGATCGTGACCGCACACAGCGCGAAACCCGGCACCTGCGGCGCCGGCGGCGGCCAGCCGGTCATGAACGAGGTCACGAACTCGGTCGTGCTCGCGGGATCGAAGCGGCGGACGACGATCGACTGCAGGTCGGTCGGCAGCGTCGGCGCGACCGGCTGGCTCCACGTGCCGATCATGCGGTCGAGATCCGCCGGGTGGGGATTGCCGAGCGTGCCCGGATCGAGCGCGCAGACGCCGTCGAGGTCGTCGGGGCCACCGCTGATACCCATCGCCGTCACCACCGGCCCGGGGTTCGGTACCCATGCCGGCAGCACGTAGATGGAGTGGAGGCCGGTGCCGAGCCGCGACCAGAGCAGCGGGTTGCGCGGCGGTCCGAGCGCGAGATCGGTCGAGAACAGCACCTCACCGCGCACCAGATCGATGGCGATCCCGTCGATGTCCTCGCCGCTGCCGATGCCGAAGTCGATCGCGCGGTACGCGACCGTCACCGGGCCCCAGGCGCCGGCGCTGCCCAATGGCCCGGGGATCCACGTCGTGGAGAAGATCGTCGCGCCACTGCGGTCTGCGGGCGTGGTGAGCCAACCCGCCGGGATCGCGGCCTTCGTTGCGTCGGAGACGCTGAAGAAGCACGTCGGCGGCGGCAGCATCGCGGCGAGCTGCGGGTTGTCGCGGTAGATCAACCCGATGTAGAGATCGTGCGCGTCGAGGTTGCCCTGACCCGGCAGGAAGACCGAGATCTCGGTGCTGTCCTGGCCGCGCAGCGGGATGCCGACGATCGGCGGCGGCAGCGTGCTGCCCGGCAGCACGTAGGCGAAGACGTCGCCGGCAGCACCTTCGGCCTTGCTGGCTTCGCTCGCGACGATCGTGCCCGGGACTCCGGCCGTGGCGCGGGTCACGCTGTAGGTCACGGCGGCCCAGGAACCCGGCGGGACGGTCGCCGTGCCCGTGTTGGTGCCGTCGGTCACGACCCAGTCGAGACCGATCGACAGCGCGTCGACGTCGACGGTCGCCGGGATGGGCAGGATGCTGAAGTCGGCGATCGGCAACGGCGGCGAGTACGGAGCCGGGAGCGTCGCATCGAAGCCGGTTGCCGTGACTGCGACCGTCGCGAAGTTCAGCGCCGGGATCGCGGCCGCGGTTGCGCCGTCGACCGAGAAGCCCTGCCCGACGGCCATCGTCGGGCCGCCGGACTGGGCGGTTGCCGATGCCGCGAGTGCGAACAGCGTCGGCAGCGTGAGTGAGTGCCTTCTGGTGGTGGTCATTTCGAACTCCTTGCAGGGATGGTCATTGCCGGCGCTTCTGCAGCTCGGCGTCGAGCTCGTCGCGCTCGCGGAGGATCGACTGCTGGCCGGGCGCGAGCGCGGCCGCGATCTCGAACAGGTAGAGCCGCAGCTCGTCGCGCAGGTCCTCGTCGACCTCGACCTCGGCGAGGAAGCCGGCGACGTTGGCGATCTGCTTCGGGTTCGCCGGATCGCGCGCGAGCCCCCGCAGGTAGGCGAGCAGCGTTTCGCGGCGGTCCGGATTCGCGAGCAGATCGGCGTAGGCGATCGCGGCCGGGATCGCGCGCAGCTTCGGGTGTCGGGTCGCGCCGCGCTCGGCGGCGCTGGCCGCGGCCTCGAAGTGCGCGCGCGCCTGCTTCGCGAACGCGGCCCTGGCCGAATCGTCGCCGGCGATCGCGGCCTGCATCGCCCGCTCGATACAGACATTGCCGAGTTCGTGTTCGCGGTACGGCTCGTCGGGCATGCGTTCTGCCGTGCGGATCGCGCCTTCGAAGTCGCCGAGGTCGCGCAGCGTCTGGCAGAGGTTGCCGAGGCTGTTCGGGAACCAGCTGCGCAGCGACACGGCCTTCTCGAGCGCGGCCTTCGCCTCCTCGAGCCTGCCCGTGCGCAGCAGCGCCAGGCCGAGGTTGTTCCACGGCCCGTGGCGGTCGGGGCGGAGCTCGAGCGACTCGCGGGCGTAGGCGACCGCGCGGTCGTACTTGCGCATGAAGATCATCGCGACCGCCATGACATGGCGCGTCCGCGCGGTCGGCTGCCCGTAGTGGCCCTCGAGCCAGCCGGCCTCGGCGAGCAGCGCTTCGGGGTCCGGGCGCTTGCTGCCGAGCCGGGCGAGCAGCCGCAGATCGCGTGCCGGCACGAACTCGGCGCACTGCGACAGCAGCTCGTCGGCGCGGTCGAAGTTCCAGGCCCGCAGCGCATGGAAACCGGCGACGAAGAAGTCGGCGCCGCGCTCGGGCGGGGGCAGTCCTTCGAGGTCGATCGCGTTGTGGCCCATCGGCTTCGCGCTCTCGGTTGCGGTCCGTTCGGCAACGCTGCGATAGCGCGCCGCGACCTCGCGCAAGTAGGCGCTCTCGGCGCGGCGCCCGAGTTCGGCGAAGTCGTCGGCTGCGCCCGCCGGGTCGCCACCGTCGAGCCGTTCGGCTGCTCGCATCACCCGCACGTAGCGGTTGCCGGGATCCAGCTCGAGCAGGCGGTCGAGCTCGCCGACGACCTTCTGCCGCTCGGCGACCGGGATCAGCGCGCGCTGGTCGGGCCAGCCTTCGACCGCGAGGTCGGCCGGCAGGTGGGCGAGCAGCTCGGCCTTCTCCCGCGCCATCGCGTGGGCTTCGGCGGTGGCCCAGAGCGGCGCGAGGACCGCCATCGCGGCGACCAGCGCCGCACCGAGCAGGAACGCGAGCGACCGCGCCGGGCGGCGGGCACAGCCCCGCGCGAAGCGCCGCGCGGCACCGAGTGGCCGTACCGACACCGGTCGGTGCTCGCGGAACGCGTGAACGTCGTCGCCGAGCGCGCGGATGTCGGAATAGCGCCGGCCGAGGTCGTGTTCGAGGCCGCAGTCGAGGATCGCCTGCAGATCGCGCGGTAGTCCCGGATGCAGGTGGACCGCCGGCTCGGGATCGCTCGTGCGCACCGCCGCGAGCACCGTCTGCAGGTCTCCCTCGTGCGGCGGCCGCAGTGTCAGCAGATGGTAGAGCGTTGCCGTCAGACCGTAGACGTCGATCGACGGCCGCGGCTCGGGCCGACCCGCGGCCTGCTCGGGCGCCATGTAGCAGGGCGTGCCGACGATCGCATGTGGCAGTGTCATCGCGGCATCGCCCTCGCGCGCGGCGATGCCGAAGTCGAGCAGCACGGCGCTGCCGTCGGCGCGGAGGAACACGTTCGAAGGCTTGATGTCGCGGTGGAATACACCGTCGGCGTGCGCGATCGCGAGGCCGCTGGCGAGCTCGTCGATCCACTTCACGATCTGCTGCAGGTAGGTGGTCTCGAGCTCGGCGTCGGGCAGCAGCGCGCGCAGCCAGTCGATCCGCGCGAACGAGGCGCTGCTCGCGCGACCGGCGAGTGCTTCGTCGGAGGCCTCGAGCACCTGCTGCAGGCTGACACCACGCAGCAGTTCGGTGACGAGGAACTGGGTGCCGTCGTCGGTCCGACCGTGGTCGTAGATCCGCACGATGTGGCGGTGCTCGTGCTGCGCGAGCAGCTCCGCCTCGCGCCGGAAGCGGGCCTCGACCTCGGGCGACCGCCGCACGCCGCTGCCGATCTGCCGATGCAGCACCTTGACCGCGACCTCGCGCGGCAGCTGAAGATCGGTGGCGCGGAACACCATGCCGACCGCGCCCTGACCGACGCACTGCTCGAGCCGGTAGCGGCCGGCGAGCACCTCGCCGCGGCGGTCCTGGACCTCCTGGGCGCGATCGTGCAGGCTCGGCAGGCCACCGCGGAGTCCGAGCGCTTCGCCGACCGCGGTCGCGAGTTCCGGATGCTCGCGGCAGAGTTCGGCGACGTCGAGCGCCTCGCCGCGGTCGATCGCCGCGAGCGCCTGCGCCAGGTAGTCGGCGATCCGGTCCTCTTCGCGGACTTCGTCGGTCACCGGCCACCTCCGCCCAGTCCGCGCTGGCGCAGCCGCAGCAGCAGCCGGGCCTCGACGCTGTGGAATGCCTTCCGCGCCGCATCCGGCGAGGGATAGCCCAGTCGCTCGGCGAGTGCCTGGAACTCGAGGTGGTCCTCGAGCCGCAGCGCCAGCAGCGCGCGCTCGCGCTCCGGGAACGACGCGATCACCTCGCGGTAGATCTCGACCTCCTCGCGGTTCGACGCCAGCGTGCCCGGGCCGCGCTCGCCGTCGGTCGCACCGACCGTGACGGGGCCGGCGTCGCCCTGCCGTCGGACGTCGCGCCGCGCCGCCTGGCTGCGGCGGATCTGATCGACGACGCGGTGTTCGACCAGGGTCGCGAGCAGCGCGGTGAACGCCTCCGCGCTGTCGCCGTCCCAGCGCTCGAGTCCGCGCAGGACCTCGACGAACACCTCCTGGACGACATCGCCGGTGCTGAGCTGGCGCAGCAGGGCGTGCTGCTGCGGCCGCAGCCGGATCTGGAGCTGGCGGTGCACCATCGCGGCGACCCGGTCGTAGAAGCGGTCGACGAGCTCGCCGCGGGCCGCGGCATCGCCGTCGCGCGCGCGATCGAGCAGCGCGGCGAGGTCCATGTCCAAGAGTATCGCGCCGCGGCGTCGCCGGTGGCAGGGGGGAGCCGGATGTTCGCAGGCGCTGGCAGGCATGTCGGGTCACCGCGCGGGCAGTCCGCGAGCGGAGGGAATTCCGCCGGAATGTGGCATGCTGCGGCGGTGGCAGCGCCGATTCGTCGCATCGTCAGCCTGGTTCCGAGCACGACGGCGAGCGTGTTCGCGCTCGATTGCGGCGACCGTCTCGTCGGCTGCACGCGCTACTGCGATGGGCCGGAATCGGTCCAGCGGGTCGGCGGCACCAAGAACCCCG
The DNA here is from genome assembly GCA_020425925.1 of Planctomycetota bacterium. Lineage (GTDB taxonomy): Bacteria > Planctomycetota > UBA1135 > UBA1135 > UBA2386 > JAGQRA01. Next base: position 551 of record JAGQRB010000829.1, on the reverse strand, counting down.
CCCTCGAGGCGATCGCGGCGCTGCGGCCCGACCTCGTGCTGGTCAACGCCGAGGAGAACGAGCCCGACCACATCGCCTGGCTGCGCGCGCGCCTGCCGGTGCTGCAGCACACGCCGCTCGATGTCGCCGAGGCGTGCTCGGACCTGCGCGAGCTCGCGCTACACCTCGACGCCGGTGAGGCGGTGCAGCCACTGCTGCTGCGGATCGAGGCGCAGCTCGCCGCGGCCGAGGTGCGGCGCCTCGGCCAGCCGAACCGCCGCGTGTTCTACGCGGTCTGGCCGACGCCGTGGATGAGCGTGAACCGCCACACGTTCATCAGCGACGTGCTGCGGCTCGCGGGTGCCGACAACGTCTGCGCCGACGCGGCGGCGCGCTACCCGGAGGTCACGCCCGCGGCCGTGCTGGCGCGGCGACCCGATCTCGTTTTGCTGCCGAGCGAGCCGTGGGAGTTCGACACCGAGCAGCGCGATGAGCTCGCGCGCGCACACACCTTCGGCGGCGCCGCGTTGGTGCTCTGCGACGGCCGCGACTTCTGCTGGCACGGCGCCTGG
>JAGQRB010000828.1 GCA_020425925.1 Planctomycetota bacterium | reverse complement strand
TCGGGCGCGGTGAAACCGCAACAGAGCCCGCACTTGCGGCGGCGTGACCACAAAACCGGTCCCGATTCGAGACTTCGGCCCACGTTTTGGACAAGGCGCTCAAGTTTCATTTGTCACGACAAAGTCACGGGCCAGAGCGGTCGATAGGCACGTAGGGCCGCCCGACCGGCGGCCGGTGTCGACCGGGACCTGCAACCTTGGATTCGCTCGCTTTCGCTGTCGCCGTTCTGCTGCTGGCGCTCGTGATCGCCGCTCTGCTGCGGCGCCGACACGAACTGCGCAGCTATCGCGACAACCTCGCCGAGCGCACCGTCGCCCGCGAGCGCGGCAGCCATCGCGCGCGGCTGCAGCATCCGAAGATCGACCTGCGCAACTGCATCGGTTGCGGCGCCTGCGTGCGCGCCTGCCCCGAGGACGGCGTGCTCGCGCTGTCGTTCGGGCAGGCGGTCGTGGTGCACGGCGCGCGCTGTGTCGGCCACGGCCTCTGCGCCGCGGCGTGTCCGACCGAGGCGATCGCGCTCACGCTCGGCGATCTCAAGGAGCGCCGCGATCTGCCCGCGATCGACGAGGGACTCGAAGCGGTCGGTGAGCCGGGGCTCTTCCTGGCCGGCGAGATCACGGGTTTCGCGCTCGTGCGCACCGCGGTGCAGCACGGCGTGACCGTGGCCCGCGAGGTGGCGCGGCGCTGTGCAGAAGAACCGACACCGGATCCCGAGGTCCTCGATCTCCTGGTCGTCGGGCTCGGGCCGGCCGGATTGTCGTGCCTGCTCGGCGCCAGGGAGGCGGACCTCCACTGCATGGGCATCGACCAGGCCGAGGAGGTCGGCGGCACGGTCGCGGCCTATCCGCGCCGCAAGCTCGTGATGACCCAGCCGATGGATCTGCCGCTGCACGGCCGGCTCAAGCGCCTCGAGTACCAGAAGGAGGAGCTGGTCGGAATCTGGCAGGGGCTGGTGAAGAAACACCGTCTGCCGGTGCAGCCGGCGACGACGTTCGAAGGGCTCGAGCATCATGGCGACGGCACGTTCACCGTCACGACCAGCCGCGGCACGCTGCGCGCCCGCAACGTCTGCCTCGCGCTCGGCCGACGCGGCTCGCCGCGCAAGCTCGGCGTGCCCGGCGAGAACCTGCCGAAGGTCGCCTACTCGCTGCTCGACGCCGAGAGCTATCGCGGTCGTCGCATCCTCGTCGTCGGCGGTGGCGACAGCGCGATCGAAGCCGCGCTCGCGCTCGCCGAGCAGGAGGGCAACGAGGTCACGCTGAGCTATCGTCAGGCCGCGTTCTCGCGGTTGAAGGCGCGCAACGAGAGCCGCATCGAGGACGCCGTGGCACAGGGTCATGTCCGGGTGCTCTACCGGAGCACGGTCCGGGAGATCACCGCCGCCACCGTGCAGCTCGCGTGCAAGGGCCATACCGGCGGCGCCGCGGTCGCCGACGGCGACGACGGTGGGGGTGGCGGTGTGGCGACTGCGGTCGACACGCTCGAGATCGAGAACGACGAGGTCTTCGTGTTCGCCGGTGGCGTGCCGCCGTTCCCGCTGCTCGAGGCCGCCGGCGTGTCGTTCGATCCCGAGCTGCGGCCGGCGGAACGGGTCGAGACCGACAGCGGCAGCGGGCTGCTCGCGGCGCTGATCGGCACCGTCGTCGGGCTGCTCGGGCTCTGGCTCGCGCGCGAGCTGTTCGCCGACTACTACGACCTGCCGGCGGGCATGCGGGCCAGTTCGGAATGGCATGCCTGGCTGCGGCCGCAGAGCTTCGTCGGCCTCACGACCGGGCTGGCCGCGGCGTTCCTGCTGGTCGCCAACCTCGCCTACCTGCTGCGGCGCTCGCTGCGGCTCGGCCGACGCCTGCCGGGCACGCTCAAGACCTGGATGAACGTGCACGTCGCGACCGGACTGGCAGCGTGTCTGTTCGCGGCGTTCCACAGCGGGTTCCAGATGCGCAACGGCGCCGGCGGTCACGCGCTGCTGGCGATGATCATCGTCGTCGCTGCCGGCATCGTCGGCCGCTGGTTCTACGCCTTCGTGCCGCGCGTCCAGAACGGTCGGCAGCAGAACCTCGAAGAGCTGCAGACCCAGGTCGCCGCGATCGCAGGCGAATGGGACGAGCACGGTCGCGGCTTCGGCGCCCGCGTGCGTCAGCTCGTCGACCGGCTGGTCGACTCGATGCAGCTCGGCAGTGGCTTCTTCGCGCGCGTCTTCGGCCTGCTCTCGAGCCAGATGCGGCTGCGGCGCGAGCTGCGCCGGCTGCGCGTCGTCGGGCGGGCCGAGGGCATCCCCGAATCGGAGATCGCCAACCTCACGACCCTGGCGCAGCGTTCGCACCGTCTCGCGCTACAGCTGGTGCACTTCGAGGACGTGCGCGGGTTGCTGTCGACCTGGCGCTGGATCCATCGCTGGCTTGCGATCCTGCTGACGCTGCTGACGGTCGTGCACGTCGTCACGGCGTTCCGCTACGGCAACATCGGGGGGCCGCGATGAAGCTCGCGCGTTGGCTGCTGCCGATCGTCTCGCTCGCGATCGTTCTGCTCGTCACCTGGTGGGATTTCGGTGGCAGCGGCGCCGGTCCCGGCGATCTGCACTCGGCGCACGCCGCGGTCGCCGAGCTCCGCGGCGGCCGCAACTGCGAGGCCTGCCACCGCGTCGGCGCCGGCATCGACGTCGCCGGCTGCAACTCGTGCCACGGCGTGATCGGCGATCAGCTCGCGACCGGCACCGGCCTGCACGGCACGCTCGCCGACGGTCTCGGGCAGCGTTGCTCGTCGTGCCACGGCGAGCATCATGGCGACTCCGTGCCGCTGATCGCGCCGCACGCGTTCCCGCGCGCCGGGGTTGCCGATCTGTCCGCGTTCGAGCACGCGCACGTCGAGTTCGGCCTCGTCGGTGCCCACGCGGCGCTCGCCTGCGAGCGCTGCCACCCGAACGCGAACGCCGTCGCACCGCCGGCGGACGGACGTTTCGTCGGCGTCTCGCAGCAGTGCACGAGCTGTCACGAGGACGCCCACCGCGGCGAGTACGGCACCGCCTGCGCCGACTGCCACGGCCAGCAGGAGCCCTGGCCGCGCGCGCCGTTGTTCCCGCACGAGGCGTTCGCGCTGACCGCGGCCCACGGCGCCGTCGCCTGCAGCGCCTGCCACGCTGCCGACGGCCCGCACTCGGTCGAGGCCCTGCAGACGACGCCGCAACCGGTCCGTACCTGCGCCGAATGCCATGCCGATCCGCACGGCACCGCCGACAGCGCCCCGACCGCGCTGCGGCTCGAAGGCACCGGCGACTGCGCACGCTGCCACCAGCCCACCGAGTGGGGCGCGGCCCGGCCGACCGCGGCCGCCCACGCCGCGTTCGGTTTCGAGCTCGCCATCGCGCACGCGAACGTCGATTGCGCGGCCTGCCACGGCAGTGCCGATACCGCCCCGCGCTGGTCGGGTGCGGCACCGCCGGTCGCCGCCTGCGCGGCCTGTCACGAGCACCCGCACCGCCCCGAGCTCGTCGCGGCCGCGACCGCAGCGCAGGGGCCGGCGAACGGCTGCGGCGCCTGCCACAGCGACGCCGACGCGGCGTTCGGCACCGGCCGGATGCCGCCCGAGCTGCACGCCGTCACCGGCTTCCTGCTCGAGACGCCGCACGCCGACGTCGCCTGCGCCAGTTGTCACGAGGGTCAGGCACCCGCCGAACGCTTCCCGGGCCGCGTCGCGTCCGATTGCCGGGCGTGCCACGACGACGTCCACCGCGGTCAGTTCGATCACGACACGCGCTACGCCCAGTGCACCGCGTGCCACCTCGAGACGACCTTCCATCCGGCGCAGTTCGACGGGCTCGCGCACGCCACGACCGCGTTCCCGTTGACCGGGGCGCACGACGCCGTCGCGTGCTCGGAATGCCATCGCGAGCAGGCCGGCCTGCGGCAGTTCCACGGCGCGCCGACGGTCTGCAGCAGCTGCCACTTCGACGTTCACGGCGGTGCGTTCGACCGACCAGGTCTGCCTGCGACGGTCGCCGGTCGGTCGGGCTGCGAGCGCTGTCACGACACCCGCGCGTTCAAACCGGTCGCGCGCTTCGAGCACGGTTTGTGGGCCGGCTACGAGCTCACGGGTGCGCACCGCGAGCTCGACTGTGCCACCTGTCACCCGCGCACCAACGGCGGGCTCGGGGCCGCGGCCGGCGCCCGCTGCGCCGACTGCCACACCGACCCGCACGCCGGCCAGTTCGACGAACACGGTTGGACCGACTGCGCCCGCTGCCACGTGCCGCAGTCGTTCGCCGAGCTGCAGTTCGATCACCAGCGCACCCGCTTCCCGCTCGACGAGGTGCACGTCGCGCTCGATTGCGCCAAGTGTCACAAGAGCTACGAGACCGCCGCCGGACCGCTGGTGCGCTACCGGCCGCTCGGCACGACGTGCGGCGACTGCCACACGCTCGGCGCCAAGCCGACGGGGGGGCGATGAGGCGCTTCTTCGCCGCCGCCCTGGCCTGGGCGACGCCGACGGTGGTCGTGGCGCAGCAGACCGAGGAACGCACCGTGCAGGTCACGGTGACCTCGGTCAGCGCCCGCAGCATCTTCCTCGACCAGGGTCGCAACGCCGGTCTGACCGTCGGCGCGATCGTGCAACTGTTCCCGCCCGGGGTCGCGAGCCTCGAGGTCGAGGTGCGCGCGGTGAGCAACACCTCGGCGCGCGCCGTGCTGCCACCCGACCTGCCGCCGCCGCCGATCGGGACACGCGGTGAGGTGCACGTCGAGGTCGCGGCGACCGGCGGCGCACCGCCGGGCCCGGCAGTCGGCCCGGTGTCTCGCACCGTGCCGGATCACCCGCCGTGGGAACGCAACGAGCCGACGCGCGACGCCGAGCAGCCGCTGTTGGTGCCGACCTTCGGTCAGCGCCCCGACGAGCGCCCGGCCGAGCTCGACGGCCGGCTGTTCGCGATCGGGCAGTGGACCCGCGACAACGGTGGCGATCGCAGCAGCGACTATCTGCTCGGCCGTTTCGGGGTCCGCGCCGACGCCACCAACTGGCTCGGCGCCGCCGAGCGCATCCGCTTCGCCGGCGAGTTCGACGAGCGCCGTGTGATGGTGCCCGATCGCCCGGACCAGAGCGACAGCTCGGGTCGCATCGATCTGCTCTCGGTCGCGCTCGGCACCGAGCAGTGGGCGCCGACCGGCTTCGAGGTCGGTCGCTTCTACTCCTCGGTGCTGCCCGAGATCGGCCTCGTCGACGGCGCCGAGGTGGTGCGGCGCTACCAGAACGGGCTGCGTTTCGGCGGCGGCGTCGGTGCCTATCCGCGACCGTTCCCGTCGCGCATGACGACCGACGACATGGGCGCCCACGCGTTCGTCGACTTCACCGCGAATGCGCAGCGCACGTTCGCCGCGACGCTCGGATTCCAGAAGACCTGGCACCGCGGCGCGCCCGACCGCGACCTCGTGCTGGTCCGCCTCGAGGGCCGCCCCGCGACCGGGGTGTCGCTGTTCGGCTCGGCCAAGGTCGACATCTACACCAGCGGCGACACGATCAAGGGCAGCGGACCGGAGCTCACCGAGGCTTTCGGCACCGCGCGCTGGGACGGGCGCAATGCCGGTACCGGCCTGTCGCTGACGCACTTCTCGTGGCCCGAGCTGAAGCGCGCCGAGTACCAGAACCTGCCGGTCGAGCTGGTGCAGAACGGCGAGGTCGAGCGCGCGTCGTGGAGCGGCTGGGTGCGGCCCTGGAACCCGGTGCGCGGGCGCCTGCGGTTCGACACCTGGCGCGATCAGGACCGCGACGGCACCTCGGTGACCTTCGATGGTGACGTGCGCGACGTGATCGGCGACGGTTCGAGCCTGCTGGTGTCGGTGTTCCGCAGCGACGGCGGCTTCTCGTCCGGACCGGGCGCGCGCGTGCTGCTGCGCGCGCCGCTCGCCGGCGGCGCCTGGCGCGCGGGTTACCGCTGGCACCGCTACGAGCTGCAGGGTCTGGTGACCGGCGCCGAGACCTACACCCGACAGTCGGCCGAGCTGGGCCTCGGGCTGCCGGTCAGCGACAATGGCGACCTCGACGCCGTGATCGAGCACTGGTTCGGCGATCGCGAGAACGCGTGGTCGCTCGGCATCTACGTGCAGTGGAGATTCTGATGACCAGGTCGACGAAGTTCCGGATGTGGCTCGTTTGCGGGCTGGTCTATGCCGCCGCCGTCGCGTGCGCGACCTTCGTGCCCCAGAACGGCTGGGATCCGAGCTTCGGACCGGTCGTGCCGCACGACACCTTCCCGGGCGACTGCTCGCTGTGCCACGAGAGTGGTGGCTGGCACACGCTGCGAGCCGACTTCACGTTCGACCACGAGAAGGAGACCGGCGTCGCGCTGGTCGGCGCGCACGGCAAGGTCGGCTGTCTGATGTGTCACAACGACCGGGGTCCGGTGGCACAGTTCGCCGCCCGCGGTTGCGCCGGCTGCCACGCCGATCCGCACCTGCAGCGCCTCGGCAACAACTGCAAGGACTGCCACGACGAGACCAGCTGGCGCGCGCGCGAGGCGATCGCGCAGCACGACCGCACGCGTTTCCCGCTGATCGGCGCACACGCCGCGGTCGCCTGTTTCCGCTGTCACCCGGGCGCCCAGGTCGGCAACTTCGCCGGCGCGCCGGTCGAATGCGGTCAGTGCCACGCCGACGATCGCACGCGCACGACCGACCCCGATCACGTCGCGCTCGGCTACTCGCTCGATTGCCAGCAGTGCCACCTGTCGCTCGGCTGGAAGCCGGCGCGCTTCGACCACCCGGCGTCGTTCCCGCTCACCAACGGCCACTTCGGCCGCCAGTGTCGCGAATGCCACACCTCGCCGAACTCGTTCACCGGGCTGTCGCCGGCCTGCGCCACCTGCCACACCGACGAGCATGCGGTCACCGTCGAGCCGTCGCACCCGGCCGCCGGCTTCGGCACCGATTGCAGCGAATGCCACGACACCCGCACGTTCCGGGTGTCGTCGTGGCCGCACCCGTCGAGCTTTCCGCTGACCTTCGGGCACGCCGGCCAGCGCTGCACGCGCTGCCACCAGAACCAGGTCTACTCCGGCACCTCGGCGACCTGTTCGACCTGTCACCTGCCCGACTACCAGGGCACGACCAACCCGAACCACGTCATGTCGGGCTTCAGCACCGACTGCACGCTGTGCCACGGCACCGCCGGCTGGCACGGCGCGGTCGCCGAGCACCCGGCGTCGTTCCCGCTCACCAACTCGCACGCGCGCGCCTGCAACGACTGCCACACGACGCCGGGCACCTACGCCGGGCTCAGCACCGCGTGCGTGAGCTGCCACCTGACGCAGTATCAGGCGACCACGAGCCCGAACCACGTCGGCATCGGCTACAGCACCGACTGCGCGTTGTGCCACGGCACCGTGACCTGGCAGGGCGCCACCGGCACGCACCCGGCGACGTTCCCGCTGACCAACGCGCACAATCGGGCCTGCACCGCCTGCCACACGACGCCGGGCACGTACGCCGGTCTCAACACGGCCTGCGTGTCGTGTCACCTGACGGAGTACCAGGGCACGACCGATCCGTCGCACACCGCGTTCATGATGAGCCAGCAGTGCCAGGACTGCCACGGCACGACGACCTGGCGGCCGTCGTCGTTCGTGCACCAGTTCCCGATCAACAGCGGGGCGCATCGCAACCTCGCGTGCTTCGACTGCCACAACAACCCCGGCAACCGGGCGCAGTTCTCGTGCATCGATTGCCACGAGCACCGGCAGTCGGAGATGAACTCGAAGCACAACGAGGTGGGCGGCTACACCTACAACTCGGCGGCCTGCTACAGCTGCCACCCGAACGGGCGGCACTGAGTCGTCAGAACGCGCCGACCGTCGCCGAGATCCGATCGGTGACCGTGGCTTCGACGAACGCGCCGCTGCCGCTCGCGAGCTCGACCACGAGCAGTTGCTGCAGCAGCGGCAGGCCGACGAGACCAGCGGTCGGTGGAATCACGATGGCGGTGTCGAGCGCGCCGCCGCTAGGCAGCCGCAACGCGGTGACGGTCGGCTGCACCAGCACGGTGCAGCCCGCTGGCGCCGGCTGCACCAGCGTGTTCAGCGCGACGTTGGCGGTCGTGAAGCCGATCATCTCGAACGCGACCGCCGACAGCGGCAGCCCGCTCGCGTGCGCCGTGTAGGTCGTGCCGATCCAGGGCTGGTTGTCCGGCGCGAACGCATTGGCGCCGCCCGAGCTCGGGCAGCCGGTGCCGGTCACGGTGGCGGTCGCCGCGCAGGTCGAGCCGTAGGACGCCACGAACGGTGCGCCGACGCCGCCGACGCTGGTGAAGAAGCCGCCCGCGATGCGTTCGCCGGCGCCGCGGCTCGCCACGGCGTAGACCTGCGAGCTGCCGCTGAAACCGACCGCGGACCACGACGTGCCGTCCCAGCGCGCCATGCCCGCGGTCGCGACGCCACCCATGGTGGTGAACTGCCCGCCGGCGAGCAGGTCGCCGTTGGGCAACGCGGTGAGTGCGAGCACGTCGCCGTTGGCGCCGCTGCCTAGCGGTGACCAGGCGCTGCCGTCCCAACGCGCGATGTTGGCCGCGGCCTGGCCGCCGGCCGCGGTGAACGCACCACCGGCGACGATGTCACCGTTCGGCATCTCGGCGAGCGCGTTGACCCGGAAGCCGGTGATGCCGGTGCCGTAGGCCGCCCACGAGGAGCCGTTCCAGCGTGCGATGCGCGGCGCCGAGACGCCGCCGGCGAATGCGAAGTTGCCGCCGACGGCGAGGTCGCCGTTGGCCAGCGGGAGCAGCGCGAAGACGGTCGCGCCGGTGCCGCTGCCGAGCGACGACCAGGCACTGCCGTCCCAGCGCGCGATCGCGTTCGCCGTCACCGAGCCCGCCTGCGTGAAGTAGCCGCCCGCGATGATGTCACCGTTGGGCATCGTCGCCACCGCGTAGAGTCCGAACAGGCTGGCGGACGACACGCCGGCGCCGAGCGGCGACCAGGCGGTGCCGTCCCAACGCGCGATGCGATTCACCGGCACGCCCCCGGCGTTGGCGAAATCGCCGGCCGCGATCACGTCGCCGTTCGGCAGCGTCGTGATCGAGCGCACCGAGGCATCGACGCCGCCGCCGAGCGCGGACCATGCGCTGCCGTTCCAGCGCGCGATGCGTGTCGCGCGCGCGCCGCCGGCGGTGACGAACGCGCCGCCCGCGAGCACGTCGCCGTTGGGCGCGGTCGCGACCGCGAGCACGGTGTTGTTGGTGCCGGAGCCGAGCGCTGACCACTGCGCGCACTGCGCGGTGGCCGGAGCAGCGACGGCGCAGGTGGCGAGGAGGGCGGATGTAGCGCGACGCATGCCGCGCGGCGAGTGGAAGGGTCGAGAGTTCATGCGCGGGATCATGCGTCAGAACGCGCTCGGCGGGGCCACGCCGAGCGTGATTGTCAGGTAGACCGTCGAGTCCGCACGCGCTCGACCGTACGCTGACTGGCGGGCGCGAGCCGCGCAGTCCGCTCAGGGCACGATCTGCACCCGCACCGGATTGCTGGCGCGCACCGCGACAAGCGTCGTCGGGTGGTAGATCAGGTGGGCGAAGTCGAGGTCGGTGCCCACCAGCGCCGCCGGGATCAGCCCGCTCGGCACGGCGAGGTTCGAGCTGGCATGGCCGTCGCCGTCGAGCAGGCCGAGCGTGTTGACGAAGATGCCGCTGTTCCAGTTGGTCGCCATCGCGCTGGTCAGGAAGTCGAGGTTCAGCGGCAGCAGCACGCCGCCCGGAACGAGCGTGCCGGGCGCGGTCCCCGAGATCGAGCCGAGCAGCACGAAGATCTGACCGGCGTGCGGCGAGCCCGTGAGATGATCGAACGCCACCGTGCCGCCGCCGATCGGCAGCTCGCCGGTGTCGCGCCACAGCGAACGTTCGACGTAGTGGCACTGGAAGATCAGCGACGGCGCGGGATCGACGTAGTTCCAGACCGTGGTGCCGGCCGCGGTGACCTCGAACAGTCGGTTCTGGGTGCCGCTGCAGATCAGCGTGTTGCCGTTCGGCAACCGCTCGGCGCTCGAGACGAACAGCGAGTTGAAGCCCGCTTCGGTGAACGTCCACACCGGCGTGACCGGTCCGTAGCGACCGGTCACCGGATCGAGCACGAGGTTGCCGCTCGGGCCCACCGGCAGCGCGAGCTCGTGCACCGCCGATTGCCCCGGCACGTAGTCGTTGTTGAACACGGTGACGTTGCCGGCGCCCGGCCTGCCCGGCGCGATGAACCGCGGGTCGTGCTGACCGCGCAGCACGTGGTGCACCGCGGAGCCGGCGCGATAGACCTCGGGGTTGCCCCAGCGCCACAGGAAGTCGCCGCCCCTGCCGCGCTGGCCACCGGTATGGCCGGCGGCCTCGGCGGTCGTCGTCGAGTGGTCGATGATGTAGATCTCGTCCTGCGAACGCGAGCTGACCACGATCCAGTCGTTGACCGGGTCGTAGTCGAGCCCGTTGAAGTGGTTCCAGTCGCCGTCGCTGACGAGGATCGGCGGGTAGTTGATGTCGAGCAGACCCGGCGCGTTCGCGACGACACCGAAGTTGGCCTTGCCGGCGTCGAAATCCTGGATCAGGTGATCGGTGATGTGCCACTCCCAGACGATCGTGCCGCCGGTCGGCCCGTTCGGACGGATCTCGAGGATCGCGTCGGGGAACCAGTCGCTGCCGGACAGCAGCGCCGGGTCGCGACCCGCGGCGATCGCGTCGTTGACCGTGTAGCGATCCCAGGCGATCACCAGCACGTTGCCGTTCGGCATCGGTTCGATGTCGTGGTGGGCGTAGTGGAGCGGGCCGTCGACGAGGAAGTCCCACAGCAGCGTGCCGTCGAACGCGTGTCGCTGGATGCGGCCGGTGGCCCCGGCGATGATGACGCCGCCGGTCTGCTGACCGCGCAGCAGCGTGCCGTCGGGGCCGAGGTGCGAGGAGATGTTGCCGCCGTTCGGCCAGGTGTGCACCACGTTGCCGTTGGTGTCGACGAGCTGCGGCCGGCTGCTTCCGACGGCCTGATAGAGCCGCAGGCCGGGCGCTGGTTGTTGCTGGACGGCGGCTGCAACGGCGGACGGTGACGACAGGCCGGCGCACAGGCCGACGGCGAGGACTCGGAGCATGCCGCAGGATCGCGTACCGATGCGCGGGCCGGTAGCCCCGGCGGCCCGGATGGTGCTCGGGTACCGTGGGCCGGAAGCACTCCGGGCTTGCATCCAACTGCTGCGCGCGGTCGAACTTGCCGCCGTATGGACCTGCCGATCGTCGATCAGATCTTCGAACTGGCGCTGGATCTGCCCGAAGGCGAGCGCGAGCGCATGCTCGAACGGCTGGCCGTCGACGATCCCGCGACCGCGGCGGAGGTTCGGCGGCTGCTCGCGAATCCCGGCGGGCGGCCGCACTTCGCCTGCAGCTCGGTCGGCGGCCGCCGTCCCGACACCGTGCACCACGTTGCGGTACAGGTCGAGGACGTCGCGCGCGCCGTCGAGTGGTACCGCTCGGTGTTCGCCTGCGAGGTCGAGTATCAGGACGCGACCTGGGCGATGCTCGCGTTCGCGAACCTGCGCGTCGCGCTCGTCGTGCCGGCGCAGCATCCGCCGCATCTGTCTCTGGTGCGCGCCGACGCCGCGAAGTTCGGCCCGCTCACGGGTCACCGCGACGGCACACGATCGGTCTACGTCGTCGATCCGTGGGGCAACTCGATCGAGATCATGGATCGCGACTCGCTGCCGCCCGAAGGCTGACCGTCAGAGCCCGCGGAAGCGCACCGCGAACGCCAGGAACTGCGTCTCCTGGGTCGCGCTGAAGTTGTTGTCACTCACCACGATCAGCAGCGAGCGGCCATCGGGCAGGCGCGGTCCCAACGTCATGCCCTCGAGGTTGTCGAGCGTGAGGTTCAGGGTGTTGAGGTCGAACACCTCGCGCTTGTGCAACGGGTTCTGGCCGCCCCACGGCAACAGCGGCAGTCGGATCTCGTAGAGCCGCACGTTGTTGCCGACGCCGACGGCGAACGCGCGCTCGAGCGCGAGCATCGTGCCGGTGTTGTCGGTCGCGAGCAGCTCGACGAGCCCGTTGGTGGCGAACTGGTTCGCCGGGATCGGCGCGTCCGGGATCGGTTCGGTCAGATAGACGTGCTCGCGCACCGGCGTGCCGCCGAACAGCGTCACGTATTGCAGGATCCGGCACGGCGAGCCGGCGGTCAGCGACGCCGCCGGACCATCCTGGAACAGCGCGTTCTCGGTCGCGGTCGTGAGCCACAGGTCGTTCGGGCTCAGCGTCAGGCTCTCGAACGCGAGGTTGTTGCGGATGCCGCTGGTCTGGCTCGCGGTCGGCAGATAGTCCTGCGGCACCGGCAGCATGCTGCGCAGCGTGCCGTCCGATCGGAAGCGGTTCACGAACGGATCGAGCAGCGCGTTCGCGTCGCCCTCGGAACTGATGAACAACGTGCCGTCGCGGTACAGCGCGATGCCCTCCGGATCGATGCCGGCGTTCGGGTAGGGAACGCCGTTGACCGTCAACGTCGTGACGTCCTGGAGCTGGACCTGGATCGACTGCGTGCTCGGGTCGACCGTGAGGCCAAGCGTGTAGAAGCGAGCCGGGGCGAGCTGGCTGCGATCGTCGGAGATCGCGTAGTAGCGGCTGCGGTTGCCGTCGTACGCGATGCCCGACAGGCCGCCGACTTCGGTGCCCTGGAACATCGTGCCGGTCGGAATCGACGTCGCACCGAGGAAGGCGACGTCCTTGATCCGGCGATAGAGCTGTGCCGAAGCGCTGTCCGTGGTGGACAGGATGCCGGTGGCGAAGGTGGCGGCGGTGAGGAACGAATCGAGGCGCATGGTGGTCTGGTCTCCGTGTTCGCGATCGTGCGATCGTGTCCTGGGGCATGGTTCGTATTCGCACGAAGGCGCGGAGAAGGGCGGGAGAGGATTGCCAGGCGGGCGGTACCTTCGTCGACATGCCGGCCCCGAGCTACGCCCACGGAGTTTCCGATCGCCCCCTGCTCGGCGAGACGATCGGCGGGTGTCTGCGCCGCGTCGCACGCGAGCATCCCGACAACGAGGTGCTGGTGTCGATGCCGCAGCACCTGCGTTTTACCTATCGGCAGTTCGACCAACTCGTCGACCGCGCCGCGAAGGCGTTCCTGCGGCTCGGGATCGCGCGCGGCGACCGCGTCGCACTCTGGTCGGTCAACAACTACGAGTGGGTCGTCGCCCAGTTCGCGACCGCGCGGATCGGCGCCGTGCTGGTGAACGTCAATCCGGCCTACCGGACGCACGAGTTCGAATACGTGCTGAAGGAGTCGCGCGCGAAGGCGCTGCTGCTGCTCGAGCCGTTCAAGCACTCGGACTATCCGGCGATGTTCTACGAGGTCTGTCCCGAGGCGAAGGATTGCGAGCCCGGCCACCTCGATTCGTGGCGCTTCCCAGAGCTCGAGAGCGTGATCTCGATCGGCGAGGTGCAGCATCCCGGCATGCTGAACCGCCGCTCGTTCGGCGAGCTCGGCGAGGAGGCCGACGACGCGACGCTGGCGCGGATCGAGGCCGAGGTCGATTGCGACGACATCATCAACATCCAGTACACCTCGGGCACGACCGGCTTCCCCAAGGGTGTGCTGCTGACGCACCACAACATCCTCAACAACGCCAGGAGCTGCGCCGAGGTGCTGGAGCTCGGCCCGAGCGACCGGCTCTGCGTGCCGGTGCCGTTCTACCACTGCTTCGGCATGGTGGTCAGCGTGCTCGGCGCGGTCACGGCCGGCACGACGATCGTGATCCCGAGCCCGACGTTCGACGCCGGCGCGACGCTGCACGCGGTCGAGCGCGAGCGCTGCACGGTGCTGCACGGCGTGCCGACGATGTTCGTCGCCGAGCTCGAGCACCCCGAGTTTGCCGCGTTCGATCTGACGTCGCTGCGGACCGGCATCATGGCCGGGGCGCCCTGTCCGGTCGAACTGATGAAGAAGGTGATCGACCGCATGCACATGGCGCGGGTCCTGATCGGCTACGGGCAGACCGAGACCTCGCCGGTGACGACGATGACGCGGCCCGACGACCCGGTCGAGCTGCGCGTGCGCACGGTCGGGCGCGTGATGCCGCACCAGGAGGTCAAGGTCGTCGATCCGGCGACCGGCAGGACGGTGCCGCGCCGGACGCCCGGCGAGCTCTGCTTCCCCGGCTACATGTTGATGGCGGTGTACGACCGCAACCCCGAAGCGACCCGGCAGACGATCGAGCCGAACGCCTTTACCGCAGCCTGCGGAATGTTCTGCACATCGGCAGCTTTGGCAACATCGGCTTT
>JAGQRB010000827.1 GCA_020425925.1 Planctomycetota bacterium | reverse complement strand
CTGCACACCCGCTGGGTGATGAGCTACCTGCGCGGCCCGATGACGCGGCAGCAGATCGAGCTCGTCATGCGCGAGGGCCGCGAGCGGGCCGCGACGAGCGGCGCCGCCGGTGTGCGCCGGGCGGTGGCCGCGGCAGCGGAGCGCACTTCGGGCCCGGCGGCAGCGGCGACGACGCGGCCGGTGTTGGCGGGCGTCGAGGAGCGCTTCCAGGCGGCGCGGCGCGCCCCGACCGGGGCGACGGCCGTGACCTACAAGCCCGCGCTCTGGGCCAAGGCCGCGCTGCACTACGTCTCGGCCAGGGACGGCATCGACGAGTGGCGGCAGGTGCAGGCGATCGCGCCGCTGCTGAGCCGGATCGACAGCAACCCGTGGGACGACGACGGTGCGATCGTCACCGCCGAGCCGATCGACTTCGCCGCCGGCCCCGACGACGGTGCGACGTTCGCCGAGCTGCCGACCGCGGCGGCGCAGGCCAAGGCCTACCAGGGCTGGGCCCGCGCGCTCGCCGACCAGCTCTACCGCAGCCGGCAGATCGAGCTGCTGCAGTGCAGGAAGCCCAAGCTCGGCAGCACGCCCGGGGAGAGCGAAGGCGACTTCCGCGCCCGCCTGACGTTGCTCCTGCGCGAGGAACGCGACCTCGCGCTCGCGAAGCTGCAGCAGAAGTACGAACCCAAGCTGCGGCGCCTGCAGGAACGGCGCCGCAACGCCGAACAGGTCGTCGAGCAGCAGCGCGCGCAGCGTTCGAGCGCCGGACTCAGCGCCGTGCTCAACGCCGGGGTGTCGATCCTCGGCTCGCTGTTCGGCCGGCGCCGCACCAGCACCGGCGTCACCCGCGCGGTCCGCGATGCGAGCCGCGTCGGGCGCGAGCACGGCGACGTCAAGCGCGCGCAGGAAGACGTCGCGGCGCTGCTGCAGCAGGAGAAGGAGCTCGATGCCGAGTTCGCCGCCGATGCCGATGCGGTGCGCGCGGCGCACGACCCGCTGACGATCGAGCTGGTTCGCAAGGAGCTTCTGCCGCGCAAGTCCGACATCGATGTCGGCGAGATCGCGCTGCTGTGGACGCCTTGGGCGGCGCAGGCCGGCGGCGACGTGCCGCTCGCGGATTGAGCCGCCCGCCGCCACAGGTGATACACTCCTGCACAAGCCCCTCGGGCCGCCGAGGGGATCGAGAGCCTGGCGGCAGAGCATCACGCTGCGACGGCCGGGGTGGTCTCGGACAAAGGAGGTGATCCATGAACAACCGTGATCGTTTCGGAGCGCTGCACGCCTAGACGTGCGACCGACGGGTTGCACGCGCTGCAGCCATCGAATCCGAAATGCGGCCCCGGCCCCGCTCCGGCGAGGTCGGGGCCTTTTTGTCGCTGCGTCAGTTAGAGTGCGCGCGATGAGCGTGCCCGAAGCCGCCGGCGTCCGCTGCCCGCGCTGTGACCTGCCGATGGCCAGGCAGGACTTCACGACGTTCTACGCCGACCTCTGCGAAACCGGCTGCCACGGGTTGTGGTTCGATGCCGGCGAACTGCAGCGCGTCGACCGCCACGGCAAGGGCCACGGTCAGGCACTCGAGCGCGCGCTCGCGATCCCGCCGATCGCGAGCGAGATCGCGGCGCGACCGCGCACCTGCCGCGCCTGCGACGAGCCGATGGACGAGATCGGCTACGAGCTGCATCAGTTCGTGAAGATCGACGAGTGCCCGGGCTGCGAAGGCGTGTTCGTCGATGCCGGCGAGCTCGCGATCCTGCGCCAACGCCCGCTGACCGCAACCGAAGCCGCGATCGCACGCCGGATCCGGCGATCGCGCCGGGCGCGACGCGCGCGCCGCGAAGAAGAGACCAGGCGCGAGCGCCAGCTGCTGATCTCGCTGATGCTGCTCCGGTGAGTCCGGGTCAGCGCCCCATGCGCCAGCGCGGCCGGGCCTCACCGAGCGCCGCCCGCAGCGCGGCGGCCGCGGTTTCGAGCGTGGCGGGATCGGCATCTCTACCCGGCACCGGCGTGCCGAGCAGACCGGCGGCTTCGACCAGCGCGTCGTAGACCCCCTCGGAGCGGCCGCGCTCGAGGTTGCGCTCGACCCAGATCGTGTCCGACTGCGCCAGCGCCTTCCTGTCCTCGTCGCTGACCAGCCGGTCGGCGGCGCGGTGCAGCAAGGCCAGCGACGCCCGCAGGTAGCCATCGCCTTCGTCGTTCGGCAACCCCATCGACATCACGATCGGCTCGCCGGCGGCGTCGACCGTCAGGCGCTCGGCGCGCTCGGGATTGCGACCGTCGGCGCGCAGCGCTTCGCGCAACTGGCTGTCGGCGAGCGCCACCGCGTAGAACGGCGTATCGGGCGCGATCGCGTCGAGGCGCTCGAGCAGCGCGAGCGGATCGACCGGACTCGGTCCGCTCGCACGCCACTCGCCGATCTTGTCGACGAGGTCGAGCACGTCGTAGCCGATGCCGTCGGTCGCGCCCGCGAGCTCGCTGTGCTTCGTCACCGCCTCGACGAGGCAGTCGGCGCCCGCCTGGCGGTGACCGGCGTTCACCTCGTCGCGGCCT
>JAGQRB010000826.1 GCA_020425925.1 Planctomycetota bacterium | reverse complement strand
TGCCAGCAGGTTGGTCTGGTCGGCGAGATCGCGGATGAAGTCCACGACGTGGCTGATCTCACCGCTGGCGGAGTCGAGGTCGGCGACGAGCTGCTTGGCGCCGCCCGAGCTCTCGGCCAGGTGCGTGCTGCGCGAAGCGGTGTCCGCGACCCGCTGGTTGATCTCCGCCGACGACGCCGCGAGCTCGGTGATCGAACGCGCGATCGACTCGGCGACCGCGGTCGAACGCCGCGCCAGCACCTGCGCGGTCATGTCGGTCGCGAACTTGACGATCCGGACCACGCGGCCGCGGTCGTCCTGGATCGGAGTGTAGGTGGCGTGGATGAAGACCGGCTCACCGGCCTTGTTGCGGCGCTCGAACTCACCCTGCTGGGCGTGCCCCGCCGCCAGCATGCGCCAGTGGTCGTCGTAGTCCGGGCTCGCGACCCGATCGGGCGGCATGAAGATGCGGTGGTGCTGACCGACGACGTCGGCGAGCCGGAAGCCCATCACGTCGAGGAAACCGCGGTTCGCGTTCAGGATCGTGCCGTCGGGCTCGAACTCGATCATCGCCTGGGTGCGATCGACCGCGGTCAGGATCGCGGCGTTGTAGAGATCGCGCTGCTTGCGGCTCGTGATGTCGGCGGCGACCTTGACGACGCCCTGCACCGCGCCATCGGCACCGCGGATCGGCGAGTAGGTCGCCTGGATCCAGAGCTGACGCCGATCGCGACCGACGCGCTCGAACTCGGCGGACTTCGGCACGCCGGTGGCGAGATCGCGCCAGAACGCACGGTACTCGGCGCTGTCGGCATGAGCCGGGTCGACGAACATGCGGTGGTGCCGGCCGACGACGTCGTCGCGCGCGTAACCCATCGTGGCCAGGAACAGGTCGTTGGCGTCGACGATCGCGCCGTCGGCCGTGAACTGGATCACCGCCATGCTGGCGTCGATCGCATTCGCGATCGCGATCGCGCGGACGGCTGCCGGATCCAGGTTCGCGCCCGCGCTGGCATCGACGTCTCGAGCCGGTCCCGCCTTCTTTCTACGTGTCCACATCTCCCCTCCCCGCGGCCTCCCGCGTTTCCCCTAGGTGGTATCGGCAGGGGCGGAACACGAGGTTGATCGGATCCGCACCGGCGCGGACCCGACTCGGCGGCGCCATCGGTACCGCCGCCGTCAGTCGACGGCGGTCGCGAGCGCGGCAGCGCGCCGGCCGACCTTCTGGATCGCCGCGAACGCGAGCAGGTAGATCGCCGCCGATGCCACCAGCACGACCGCGAACCCGAACACCATCGAGAGGATCACGGTGAAGATCGATCCGATCACCGTCAGCGTGCCGTTCACCGCCCAGGCCCACGGCACGAACGACGGGTTGATGCGTTCGACCACCGAGATGCCGTAGGCGAACGGCATGCCCAGCGCGAGACCGGCCGGCGCGACCAGCGCGGCGACGATCAGCGCGCGCTGCAGCAGCGGCAGCGCGATCGCCTGCTGCACGAACGCCTCGCTCTGCAGCGCCAGGAAGATCATCCAGCCGAGGATCGCGAGCGGCACGACCCATGCGAGCACCGAACCGGGCTTCAGGAACTTGCCGGACAGCCAGCTGCCGATGCCGGTGAACACCAGGATCGAGAACAGCGTGACCACGATCGACCACAGCGGTTGCCCGAGCAGCAGCGTGAACTTCTGGATCAGCGCGATCTCGATGCCGATGAAGCCGAAGCCGAGCACGGCGAAGTAGACGAAGAACGACAGCGCACCCTCGCGCGACCGGTGCGCGCTGCCGCCGCGGAACAGCACGGGCAGCACGATCAGGACCAGCGCCGCCGCCGCGCTGAGCGCGAGCTGCAGCCAGAGGAACAGCGGGTTGCCCTGCACCACCCAGGTCGGCTCGTGCTTCTTCAGGCTCTCGGCCGCCTTCTCGGGCTTGTCCCAGCGCAGGAAGCTGAAGAAGTAGGGCCAGTCGTCGGTCGTCGGCCGGATGTCGTACTCGTACTGGCGCGTGAACGCGGCCTTGTCGGCGGCGCCGAGGTAGTCGGTCACGCCGTTGTCGAACGCACCGCCGGGCAGGTGGACGATCTGGATCTTCGCGTCGTTCGCCCAGGCCTCGACCTTGGCGATCTCGTCGGCCGCGTAGCGCCCCTTCTTCAGCATCACGGTGCGCAGGCCGTCGAGCGTGCCGAGCACGATCATCGAGCTCGCGAACTCGGCCTGGGCCGCCGCCGGCAGCGCCGCGTGCATGTTCTGCAGCAGCCGGATCGTCTCCATGTCCGCCGCCATGCGTGAGATCTGCAGCACGCCACCGTCGCTGAGGCGGTCGTACATCGTGCGGCACGCCTCGACGGTGTAGAGGTAGTTCTCGGCCAGCACGTAGGCGCCGGACGTCAGCGCCGTCCAGGTGTCGATGCCGGTGAGCTGGATGATGTCGTAGTGCTCGGGGTCGCGCATCAGCGCCGAGCGGCCCTCGTCGCAGACGATGTCGACCCGCGGGTCGTCGAGCAGCGGCTTGCTGAACTCGGCACCGACGCCGCTGTGAATCGCGATGATCGAACGGTTGAGCTCGATGCCGCGGATCAGGCTGGCGTCGTGCACCTTGGCGGCCCACAGGTCGGGCGCGCCGCCGACGCCGATGATGCAGACCTTCGGCGCGCTGCCCTGCTTGAGCTCGAACGCGGCCGAGTAGGCCGTCCACTTCAGCAGCTCGCGCTTGTCCGGCTCGCTGCCGAAGTCGGACAGCATGGTGCCGGCGTCGCCGTCCTGCGCGATCCAGTACTGCCGCGGCAACGGCATCTTCTCGGCCTTCTGGCCGCGACACTGCAGGAACGCGAAGCCGTCCGGCATGCGCAACACGTCGACCCGCGAGTTGACCGACCACTGCGAGTAGAGCGACCGGCCGTACTGCTGCACGGTCGTGTCCTTCGTGAGGTCGAGGTAACGCTTGCCGGGCACCGGGAACCAGCTGTCGACCCACGGGGTGACACCGAGGCAGCCGACCGCGAGCACGGCGAATACCGGCGCGAGTCGCCGGGCGCGCGCCGGCAACGCGGTGATCGCCGCGATCAGCGCCAGCGCGACGGTGACCGCGAAGCAGCCACCGGCGCCGACCGGCCAGAGCAGCAGCGGGCAGAGCAGGCAGCCGACGCCGGCGCCGAGCAGGTCGGCGGCGTAGACCGAGTGCACCTTGCGCGCATGCGCCGAGAGCAGCAGCCCGACCGCGGTACCACCGAAGAAGAACGGCACGGCGCAGACCAGGTTGAACTTCGAGAACTGCCAGATCTCGCCCCAGCGGATCGCGCCGTCGACGTAGAACTTGAGGTCCTCGGGGATCCGCGCGGTGATCAGGTAGGCCCACGACGCCGGCAGCGAGAGCACGAACAGCACCGCGAAGGACGCGATCCAGGCCTGCGGGTTCTTGCGCCAGAGCCGGTCGATCAGCGCCAGCAGCGAGCCCGAGGCGCCGATCCCGAGCAGGCTGTTGCTGATGATCAGGAACCCGAAGTGGAAGTGCAGCCGCAGCGCGCAGACGCGGGTCAACAGCACCTGGAACGCGAGCAGGGCGCCGGCGACGAGCGCGATCGTGAGCCACGGTCGCCGCAGGGCGGGAGGGAGCGTTGGGTCGGTCATGCGCGGTTCGGGCGGAGCAGCCTACCGGCTCGGGCAGGCGATGCCGCAGGTTTCCGGCCAGCCGCGCACGGAGCCCCCGGCCGGCTTCGGGATCGATCCGCCGTGCTGCCGCTGGCAGCGCCGGTTCCGATCCCTCAGAAGTTGGCGCGGTAGGCGTCCCACATCGACGCGTGCCAGCCGATCCACGACCGGTGCCAGTCGTCGGTGTGCTTGACCTGCATGTAGCGGTCCATGTAGTCGAACCACGCCGGGTGCTTCCAGGTCTCCTGCAGCCCGAGCATGCGCGCAGCGAGGCATTGGCCGACCCAGCCGTTGGCGGTGCAGCAGCGCCGGTACGGGTTCGCATCCCAGACCGCATTGTCGCCGTCGGTCGTCGAGGCGTGGTCGAACCCCCACTCGGCGAGCCCGTCGTAGTCGCGGGTGTAGCCGCCGGCCCCCCAGTTCCAGACCCCGGGGCTGGTCTCACGCACGTAGAACGTCTGGCCGTCCTCGGCGAACCAATGGCTGCCGTCGCCGGGCGCGCGCAGCTTCGACGGGAACTCGCGTCCGATCGCGAGCATGCGCTCGTCGTGCAGCGCCATGCCGGCAAGCAGGATCGGCAGCTTGCGGCCGTGACCGTGGCCGCCGAGGCCGCGCCAGTGGCAGCCGACACGCAGCGCGGCGTGCAGGTCGAGCCCGATCTGGGTCATGCGGATCAGCAGCGTGCGCTTCTGGTCGGCGTCGACGTCGAAGTTCAGCGCCAGGGCGCCGCTGCCGACCAGCGCACCGATGTCGCGGCCGTAGTCCGGCATGTTGTTGCGCGGATGGGCGTAGCGCACCGGCCACTCGGGGAAGTGGTCGAGCCAGAAACGCTCGAACTTGCTCGCGATCACATCGATCGGCGGCGCATCGACCGTCGGCTTGACGCGGCGGAAGATCTCGAAGTCGAGGTCTTTGGCGCGGTAGTGCAGCGCCTCGTCTTCTGCCAGCCCCCTGACGTAGGGCGGTCGGAACGCGTCCGGCGCGGGCTGCTCGGCGAGGCAGGTCAGCACCGCGGCGCCATCGAGCGTCGGGGTGCGGTTCGGGTCGCTGCCGCTCTCGACCGAGATCAGGCTCGATCCCGCCGCCAGCGCGAGCGGCCGCTCGGTCGACACCCCGCGGCCGACGTTGAGCTCGTCGCGGTAGCGTTCGCGCTTCTGGTCGCCGAACAGGTGGCTGTCGTAGCCCTGCAGCATCTGGCTCGGATCGGGATCGATCATCGAACCGTGGCGCACCCGGCCGTCGACCTCGATGCAGGCCGGCTCGATCTGCACGACCTGCACCGGCCCGAGCACCCAGTAGTCGCCGTTGGCGAACGTCCCGAACGGATACTCGCGGTCGAAGTGCCAGGTAATGCCGTGCCGCGACAGCACCGCCGCGCGCTGCTCGAGGCCCTCGGGATCGCCGCCGGTCTCAGGCTGCTCCTGCGCCGGAAGGCCCGCCGCGATGGCGAACGCGAGCGCGAGCCCGCGTCCGACCGAGAATCCGACGCCGCACCGCGCCGATCTTTCGCTACCGTTCTGCACCCCCGGACTCTATCGACCCGACCGGCGCGGATCCCGCGGAATGGTCGGCCCGCAACCCGCCCCACCGATGCCCGTCACGTCCCTGTTCAACCGGCTCTCGAAGCGCTCGCGCGAGCTCAAGATGGCGCTGCTGCGCGAACACGTGCCGCTGCGCGGCGACGAGCGCATCCTCGACATCGGCAGCCAGGTCGACAATCAGTCGCGGCAGATCCTCGAGCGCGTCGAGCACAAGAGCAACGTCACCGCGATCAACCTGCTCGGCGACCACCTCGACGAGATCCAGCAGGCCTACCCCGGCATCCACGTGATGCGCGCCAACGCCTGCGAGCTGCCGTTCGCCGACCAGGCCTTCGACCTGGTCTACAGCAACGCCGTGATCGAGCACGTCGGCGACTTCGAGGCCCAGAAGCGAATGGCCGACGAGGTCCGCCGGGTCGGCAAGCGCTGGTTCATCACCACGCCGAACCGGTGGTTCCCGTTCGAGTTCCACGTCCGCATGCCGCTGATCTCGTGGCTGCCGCCGCGCATGATGCACAAGGCCGCGCGGGTCTGGGGCTACAACCACATGCAGCGACGCTACCAGTCGGGCTGCGACTACAGCGACGTGCAGCTGATGACCGCGAGCCAGCTGCAGCGCGCGTTCCCCGACAGCAGGATCCTGAAGCCGCGGGTCACGGTCTGGCCCGAGACGCTGGTCGTCGTCGGGCCGGTGTAGGTCGGGGGCGGGCTCCGCTCAGCGCACCCGCGGGAACAGCACGCTGCGAACGCGGGTCGCGGTGTCGATGCGCACGATGCTGCGACGGTCGCTGAGCAGGACCGAGTCGGCATCGGGCCAGTCGAGCAGTTGGAAGCGGCCGAGATCGGCGACGCCGAGGTCGGCGCGCCGCAGGCTGCGATCCGCGGGATCGAGCCAGAGGATCGTGCGTTCGGTCCGCCCACCGACCGACAGCCAGATCCGGCCGCGCGGGTCGCGCGCCAGCAGCGAACCGACGCGGTGGAACGGCAAGAGCGGGTCGACCTCGCGCGAAGCGACGCCCGGCGGCATCGGCAACTCGACCAGCGCGCCGTCTGCCGGAGTGAACAAGGCGAGCTCGTGGCTACCTTCGCCCTCGCGCACGAGGCGCTTCACGAGCAGCGTGGCGTCGTCGCACAGTCCGACGACCTGCCGCCCGGCGAGCGCGGAGCAGACGCGCTCGGTGCCGTCGAACTCACGCACGCACCATTCGAGGCGACCGCCCGGACGCGGCCGTGCGAACACCGCGACGTCGCCGACGAACAGCGCATCGCCAATCGGCCACCGTCGCCCGCGCCAGTCGAACGCGAACGGCGTGCTGGCGCGTGCGACCCGAAAGCCGTGGCCGGCCGCACGCACCGCGACGCGTTCGCCGAGATCGAGCGGCACCCTGACGACACTGCTGTCGGCGCTCTCGCGGCAGAGCACGTCGCCCTCGAACCAGAGCGGTCGATCGCCCGGGGCGCGCAACAGGCTTTCCTGCCGGCGGCTGGCGACGACGGCGGCGGCGAGCTCAGGTGGCAGCGCGAACCGACCCGACTTCGGGTCGTAGTCGACGTCCTCGATGAGCTCCCCGGTCGAGAGGTCGAACAGATGCACGCGGTCGTCGAGCCCGAAACACGACCAGAACCGGTTTGCCCCGCGCCAGTCCGAGAAGAGGAACGGCGGCCCGAGGTCCCCGCTCAACACCGCATCGACCCCGGTGACCTGAAGCGCCGCCCCGTCCGTCAGGTCGACCCGGAACGTGACGTCCGAGTAGGCCTGGTGCGCGTTGCCGCGGACCAGCGCGAACCGCCCGTCGGGCGACAGGCCCTGCACGTCGATCTCGACCAGCGCGCCCGGATCCGGGTGGTGGTAGTCGTAGGCCGCCGCCCCGAACCAGACCGCCGGCGGCAGCAGCCCGAGCCCCGCCGTCGTCAGTCCGAGCCGCGCCGAACGCAGCGGACCGCCACCGCGTCGACCGCGCGCGAACGACACCGCCGCGACCAGCACACCGAGCGGTGCGACCGCCCACAGCCAGCCGTGCCACGCGATGCCTTTCTCGAGGTTCGGACTCTGCCGCAACACCGCGAACACCCCGACGCCGACGAGCAGCGTGAACAGCACCGCCCCGCCAATCGCCATCCGGCCGCCGGGCAGCCAGCAGCCGATCGCGAACACCCACGGCGCGAGCAGCAGCGCGAACGTCGCGTAGAACGCCTTGATCGGCTCGAACTCGACCCCGCCGTCCCAGCGCCAGGTGAACAGCCCGTTCCAGTCGGCGCCGCGCGCGGTCACGAAGACCTCGCCGACCAGCAACCCGAGCAGCGGCAGCAGCGCACAGGCCAGCAGCAGGAACAGCAGCTTGCCGCCGAGGGCCGGACCGAGCGCGCCGGGCAACCGCCGCACGAAACGATCGTGCTGCACCGCGAACTCGGCGCGCACCAGCCCCGGCGCCGCGAACGCGACCGCGCCGATCACACCGGCGGTCACGAACCAGCCGAGCGCGTGCACACCGAAGGCCTCGTCGAACCAGTAGTGCGTCGGCGCCAGCGACAGTCCGAGCGACAGGCAGGTGAACACCAGCAGGGTGTAGGCGATCAGGATCGCGCGCTGCGCGCGCCACTCCTTCCAGAGGTAGACGAGCGCGAGCCTCACGACGCCACCTCCGCGAGCAGCCGGTGCAGCCCGTCGGGCACGCGACTCGGCTCCTCTTGCCCGAGCACGTCGGACAGCGGTCCGTGCCGTGCGATGCGGCCGTTCTGCAGCACGGCGACGCGGTCGGCGATGCGCGAGGCGACGTCGAGCTCGTGGGTCGTGCAGAGCACCGTGCGTTCGCCGGCACGCAGCGCCTCGACGATGCCCTGCAGCACCTGCTCGCGCACCAGCGGATCGAGCCCCGCGAACGGCTCGTCGAGCAGCAGCAGCTCGGGTTCGAACGCGAGCGCGGCGACCAGCATCGTCTTCATGCCCTGACCGCGCGACATCGCGCGCAGGCGCGTGCGCTGCGGCACCGCGAGGTGCTCGCAGAGTTCTTCGCAGAGCCCGGGGTTCCAGCTCGGATACTGCGGCGCCAGGAAGCGGAACAGGTCGCGCGCGGTCATCCACGGATAGGCGTCCGGCACGTCGGGCACGTAGCCGACGCGCTGCAGCACCTCGCGGTGCGCGCGCACCGGATCCCTCCCGAACAAGCGGACCGTGCCGGCGCGCGGCCGCAGCACCCCGAGCAGCGCGCGCATCAGCGTGCTCTTGCCGCCGCCGTTCTCGCCGAGCAGCACCGTGACCTCGCCGGCGGCGAGATCGAGGTCGAGCCCGTCGAGCACGCGTTTCCGACCGAAGCGGACCTCGAGTCCGCGCACCTGCAACACGTCGTTCATGTCGTCACCTTCCCCTTTGTCCCCGCTGCGACCTGCAGCGTGCGCCGCAGCACGTCCGGCTCGTGGCCGGCGCGCAGCGCGTGCGCCGCCGCGGTCTCGAACGCCGCCAGCGTCTCGGCGAGCCGCAGCGCGCGCGCGACCTCGGGCCCGCCGTCGGTCACGTAGACGCCCGAGCCGTTCTGGCCTTTGGTCGCGCCGAGGTGCTCGAGATCGCGATAGGCCTTGGTGACCGTGTTCGGGTTCACCAGCGCCTCGGCCGCGAGGCCGCGCACCGACGGCAGCCGGTCGCCGGCGGCGAGCTCCCCGCTCGCGATCGCGTCGAGCACGCAGGCCACGAGCTGTTGGCTCGGCGGCACCGGGCTGTGCGGATCGACGCGGCAGTTCACGACCGTCCTATCGGTCTAGGACGGTCGACACTTGAGGGCGACGTTCGCGCCTTCGCCGTTCAGCCGGTCACGACGCGGCCGGTGCCGGGAACAGTCCGTCGATCCACGCCTTCACCTTCGGCGCCGCCTCGCGCGCGATGCCTTCGGCGGCATCGCCGTAGAGAAACGTCTGCAGCGACACCATCGTGCCACCGCACGGGAACGCGCCGGCGAACATCGTCCCCGGCGCGGGCTGCTCGAGCGCCAGCAGCATCGTGTGCTGCTTGCCGGACTCGCCGACGCGTTCGACGGTGCCCGCGATCGTCACGCCGGGCGCGACCTCGACCGCAACGCGTTCGCCCGGCTTGCCGCCACCGAGCTGCATCGCCGCCGCCAGCGTCTGCCAGGCCGCCGGGGTCTCGACCTGCACCATCGCCATCGTCTGCACCTGCGCCGAACGCTGCCCGAGGAAGTGCTCGAGGTAGCGCCGCAGCACCAGGAAGTAGCCGGGCCAGCCGTGCTCGGTGCCCTCGAGCTGACCGTCCCAGTCGTCGGTGCTCGCGAACATGCTGTGCACGACGCGCACGACGCAGGTACCGCCGGCCTTGGCCTCGACGGTCCACTCGGTCGCCACCGGCGGCATGCCCTGCTGCCAACCCGGATCCTCGGCGCTGAAGCGGTGCGGCGGTTCCCAGGCCGTGATCACGGCTTTCGACACCATGCCGCCGCCGAAGTCGCTGGCGGCCTCGCCGCCGACGCGGCCGTCGAGCTGCGTCGGCACGAACCAGGCCGAGATGCCCGGGCCGCTGGCGATCGCCTGCCAGACCTGCTCCGGGGTGCCCGGGACTTCGACTTCGACGCGCACGCTGCGGCGGCCGTCGGGATCACGCTGAATGCTCATGATGGATCGTTCTCTGCAGAGGGAGGGGAAGAGGATTCGGTGTTCGCGCTGCCACTCGAGCCGGCGCTCGGATGGGCGACGACGACGAGCCGGTGCAGCCGGGCGCCCTCGGCTTCGGGCGCGTGGTAGCGCGCGGCGAGCGCGGCGATGCCGTCGACCAGCTCGCGGCTGAACGCGGCGCGATCGGCCGCGCTCCGGAACGCGATCTCGGTGTCGATCGACAGCGTCGCGAGCCGCTGGCCCGAGCTCGAGGCGCGGCGCAGCAGGCTGCCGACCTCGCGCACGACGCGCGCGACGACCGCGAGCAGGTAGCTCGCCGACAGCCGGTCCTGGCTGCGCGCCGGATCCGCCGCGAGCGGCCCGAGCGCGGTCGGCGACACCAGGTAGGAGCGCGCGGTCGCGCGCACCCGGCGCTCGGTGATGCCGCCCCACT
>JAGQRB010000082.1 GCA_020425925.1 Planctomycetota bacterium | reverse complement strand
GGCGGCAGCGGCGACGACCACGGCCCGGGCTGGCAGGGCATCGCGATCGGTGGCGGCGTTGGCGACGGTGGCGGTAGCGGCGCCGGCATGGCGATCGACGGTGAGAACGGCACCGGCGCAGTCGGCGGCGGCGGCGGCGAAGGCGGAGGCAGCGGCGACGGCATCGGCGCCGGCGACGGATCCGGCGACGGCTTCGGCGCGGGCTTCGGCGACGGCGATGGCCGCGGCGATGGTCACGACGATGGTCACGGTCGGGCCCCGGGTGACGGCCATGGCGGCGGCAGCGGCAGCGGAACCGGGGACGCCGGCGCGGGCGCCGGCCACGGCATGACGCCGTTCGACACCGACTTGCCGGGCGGACCCGGTGGTCCGGCCGAGAGCTTCGGACTCGGCGGCACGGGCGGCAGTCGCATCGTCTTCGACGACGCCGTAGCGGCAGGCTCGGCTGCCGGATCCGGTTCCGGCTCAGGGCCGGCGGAACCGGCCGGCGACGCCGCGGCCACCGATCGCGGTGGCGCGGCCACCGGGCCGGAAAGCCGGCACCCGGCCGGCCTCGCCGGCGGCGACGACGGCCCCGACGCCGAGGAGCTCGGCGTCGGCATGCTCGAGCTGCTGGCCGAGGTGATCGACGAGTCGGCGCGCGAGGCGCTCGCGGAAGTGCTCTCGCGCCGCGAGAACGATGCGCCGCCGCCGGTCGGCGAAGACGACGACGAACGCCCCGACGACGGAGAGGCCGAAGACGACGGCGGACTGCTCGAGAAGCTGCGCACCTCGGCGAACATCGCGCAGCGCTACTTCGGCCGCCCGAACCCGGGCGTCCCGATCGCGAAGGACCAGCCGAGCGGACGCCCCGAGGACGCCGGCATCGAAGCCGATCTCGACGAGCTGCTGGCCGAGATCGCCGCGTTGCCGACGCAACCGAATCCGGCGCGCCAGCCGGCGGTGCAGACCGGCGTCGACGAGGAGGGCATCGCGCGCCAGCTGCTCGGGGTCTACCTCTACCTCTTCATGACGTACGCCGAGCCCGACGCCCGCAACAAGCTGTCGACCCCGATGCGTCGCGCATTCGCGGTCTGCGGCGGCGTCGCCGCGATGCTCGATGTCTACCTCGGCGGTGGCGACTTCCGCGAGATCTCGAACGACGCCGACCGACTCGCGCTGCTCGAGCTCGCCTGCCAGGCCGGCCGCGGCGAGCTGGTCCTCGAGCGCGGCTACGTCGACGCCGATCTCGTCGTCGAGCAGTTTCCGCAGTCGATGCGGCTGGCGGCGCAGGTGCTCGGCCAGTCGCCCACCGGTCTCGAGATCCTGCGGAGCGCGATCGATCGGCTGGTCGAGCAACACGGCATGCGCGCTTTCGTCGAGATCCTGCGCGACTCCGGCCTGCAGGACCCCGAAGTCGTCGGTGCGCTGGTCCGCGTCGGCGGTGAATGTGCCCATGCCACGCTGACGGCGGTCGCCTGGACCGGGCGGCTCGAGCTCTATGCGACGCTCGTCGAGTACCTCCAGGGCCTCGAGCTGCCGCTCGCGGAGCGGCGCGCACTCGCGAGTCTGCGGCCGCGGGATCCCGGCGCGGCGAGCTACCTTCAGCTGCTGTTCCGGGACGCCGGCGGCGAGGTCTCGGACGAGCTGCGCGCCCGCACCGGCGAGCTGCTGCGTCGCCAGGTGCAGCGCATTCGCACCGACGGCAACGCGCACGAACTGATCGCCGCGATCGAGGACCTCGCGCTCGCACCCGACGCGCGGACCCGCGATCTGCTGCGCGAGTTCGGCGGGCGCAACCGCTGGAGCCAGCTGTTCGACCGACTGGGCAGCGCTCGCGCGAAGGCACGCGAGGTGCTGCAGCACATCGAGAGACGACGACCATGAGCGAGACGCGAACGACCGGACG
>JAGQRB010000825.1 GCA_020425925.1 Planctomycetota bacterium | reverse complement strand
CGGGCCGGCTCGTCGTGGCCGTGGTACCCCGGCCGGTCGGAGGCGGACCTCGCCGGCCACGCCAACCTGCACGACCGGACCTCGGCAGCGGTCTATCCGGGCTGGGGTCCGGGGGCGCCGTTCACCGACGGCTTCATCTACCACGCCCCGGTCGGCAGCTTCGCGCCGAACGCGTTCGGCCTCCACGACGTCCACGGCAACGTGTTCGAGTGGTGCCGGCAGCGCCCCGGCGCGACGCGCGCTGCCGCCCGCGGCGGCGCCTTCTCGGTGATGCCGGTCTACGCCCGCTGCGGCGCCCGCTACCAACACGATCCCGACTATCGCAACCACCTGATCGGCATGCGACCGGTCCGGGCCATCGAGGCGCCACGATGAGCGACGGCGAGCGGCGCGGCGACCTCGAAGCGCTGCTCGTCGAGCATCTGCCCTACCTGCGGGCCTACGTGCGTCTGCGCAGCAACCGCGCGATCCGGGCACGCGAGTCGGGAACCGACCTCGTGCAATCGGTCTGCCGCGAGGTGCTGCAGGGCTCGAGCGGCTTCGAGTACCGCGGCGATGGCGCGTTCCGTCGTTGGCTCTGCACCGCGGCGCTGCGCAAGATCGTCGAACGCGATCGGGCGATGAAGACCCAGAAGCGCGACGTGCGGCGCGAGCAGGTGGCCGCCACCGACACGGCGCAGGGCGCGCTGCTCGACGCCTACGCGACGGTGAGCACGCCGAGCGTCGTGCTGTCGCGGCGCGAGAACATCGAGGCGCTCGAGGTGGCGTTCGACCAGCTGCCCGAGGAACACCGCGAGGTCATCTCGCTGGCCAAGATCGTCGGCCTGTCGCACGCCGAGATCGCCGAGCAGACCGGGCGCAGCGAGGCGGCGACGCGCCAGCTGCTGCGCCGCGCGCTGGTCAAGCTGCGCCTGCTGCTCGACCGCGACTGACGTCAACGGCGCCACTTTTTTGGGGAAACGGCGCGTCACGCCGCGTCGACCTCGCCCATCGGTCGGGTGAACCCAAGCACCGAGAGACCGATGACCCGCTCGACCGAATCGACCGTATCCCGCACTTCCATGGCACTTTGCCTCCTCCTGCCAGCCTTGCTGGCGGGCTGCGGCGGTGGTGGCGGCGGCGCCACCGTAACGCCGCAGCCGATACCGAATCCGACTCTCGAGCCGGCCCGGTTGCTCGCCGACCTCGACCCGCGACCGGGCGCGGGCGGCTCCGATCCGGATTATGGCGTCGAGCTCGACGGCCGCTACGTGCTGCCGATGTCGACGCCCGAGACCGGCACCGAGCTGTTCGTGAGCGACGGCACGGTCGCCGGGACCCGGCTGATCAAAGACCTGCGACCGGGGAGCACCGGGAGTTCCCCGCGCTACCTGACGCGCGCCGGCTCGCAGGTGTTCTTCGAGGCGCAGACCGAGCTCGGCCGCGAGCTGTGGGTCACCGACGGCACCGAGGCCGGTACCCACATCGTCGCCGACCTGAACCCGGGCTGGCCGTCGACCTCGTTCGACATCGTCGGCGCGATCGATGACGAGCTGTTCTTCAGCGCCTCGATCGCCGCGTTCAACGTCGGCAAGGAGCTGTTCAAGACCGACGGCAACGCCGTGAGCCTGGTGCGCGACATCAAGGCGGGGACCTCGTCGTCCGACCCCGATCGCGGGGTGACGATGGGCAACCGGCTGTTCTTCCGCGCCGACGGCGGCGAGGGCAACGAGCTGTGGGCGACCGACGGCACCGCCGCCGGCACGATGCTGGTCGCCGACATCAACCCCGGCTCGGCCTCGAGCAACCCGTTCAGCCTGCTCGTGGTCGGCAGCCGCATCTACTTCGCGGCGGCGCGCGCCGATGTCGGTCGCGAGCTGTTCCGGACCGACGGCACGACTGCCGGCACCGAACTCGTCGCCGACATCAACCCCGGCCCGCTGTCCAGCAACCCGGTGCCGCAACGGGCGTTCGGCGGCAGCGTGCTGCTGCGCGCCGACGACGGCACCAACGGCTCCGAGCTGTGGCGGACCAACGGCACGGCGGCCGGCACCGCGCTGGTGAAGGACATCGCCGCCGGCGCGACGAGCTCGTTCCCGCAGCAGATCACGGCTCTGACCCCCAACCTCGCGGTGTTCACCGCGACCGACGACCCGCACGGCATCGAGCTGTGGCGCACCGACGGCACCGAGGCCGGCACGTTCCTGCTGAAGGACATCCGGCCGGGCACCGCTGACTCGCGCCCGCAAGGGTTCATGCGCACGGGCAACGTCGTGCTGTTCACCGCCTACGAAGACAGCCTCGGCTCCGAGCTCTGGGTCACCGACGGCTCGGCCGCGGGCACGACGGTGCGGATCGACCTCGCGCCCGGCACCGAGAGCGGTGGCGTCGGGACGCTCGGCAGCGTCGGCGACGTCGTCTTCTTCCGCGGCAACAACGGCGTCGACGGTCGCGAGCTGTGGACCGCGACCCAGGCCGTGATCACGCCGCTCGACATCGGCGCGCCGGAGTCGCAGTCGTCCAGCCCGGCGCGACTCGCCGCCTTCGGTGACCGCGTCCTGTTCGTGGCCCGCGACCCGGTGGTCGGAGCGGAGCTGTTCGTCACCGACGGCACGGCAGCGGGCACCGCGTTGCTGAGCGACATCTCGCCGGGCTCCGGCAGCAGCTTCCCCGACAATCTGACGGCGCTCGACGACCGCGTCGTGTTCACGGCGACCCAGGGCTCGATCGGCGAAGAGCTGTTCGTCACCGACGGCACGCCGCTCGGCACCCGGCTGCTGCTCGATCTGGATCCGACCGGCAGCTCGCGGCCCACGGGGCTCACCCGGTTCGGGGACCTCGTCGGGCTGCAGGCCAACGACTCGGTCTGGGTGACCGACGGCACGACCGCGGGGACCCGCAGGGTGCTGGACTCGGTCGCGGGCATCGGCCGGATGGTGGCGTTCGACGGCCGCCTGTTCTTCCGGGCCGACGAGGGCAACGGCACCGGCCGCGAGCTGTTCGTCACCGACGGCACCAGCAGCGGTACCGGACTGTTCTTCGAGTCCACGCCGGGCCAGATCGAAGGCCGCTGCGATCCGCTCGCGGTCGTCGGTGGGCGGCTGCTCTTCATCGGCCGCACGCCGAACTCGAACGGCTATCGGCTGTTCTCGACCGATGGCACCGCGGCCGGCACCGCCGAGGTCGATCCGGCCTCGACCGACGAGTTCGGCCAGGCCACCCTGCTGGCCGAACTCGCGGACGGCATCCTCTACTGGACGTCGCGCGGCAACACGTCCGAGCTCTGGTTCACCGACGGCACCGCGGCCAACACGCGGTTCGTGGCCGAGGCCCTGCCGATGACCGCGGAGCCGGCGGCGGTGGTCGGCGGCGTCGCGTGGTTCGCGGCCCACACCGGTGACCAGGACTACGAGCTCTGGAGCAGCGACGGCACCGCGACCGGCACCGCGCGCGCGCGCGACATCTTCCCCGGCCCGTCGGCATCGATGCCGTTCCAGTTCGTCGTCGTCGACGAGACCCTCGCGCTGTTCGCCGCCCGCGACCTCGAGCACGGTCTCGAGCTGTGGCAGGTCGACGCCGCCGGCGAGGTCTCGTTGCGCCAGGACATCCGTCCGGGCCGCGCCGACAGCATCGCGACGCCGTGGCTGGTGCTCGGCTCCGATCTCCTGCTCAGCGCGCGCGACGAGCAGAGCGGCTACGAGCTGTTCACGATGCCGGTTCGCTGAGCGGCTGACGAACCGCGCGAGCAACCGGCCGCACGCGTTCGAGAACGGCGGCAGGCGGACGCCGGAGAAGCCGCCTACCCCGGCCCGATCACGGCCTCCGCGGCATCGGTCATGATCGCGTCGCCGGGGTTCACGCCGGGATCCCAGATCCAGACCTGGAAGTAGAGCCGCAGGCCGACGAAGGCGGGATTGTCGGGCAGCTCGAACGTCCAGTCGACGACGCCGGCGCCGTCGCTTGCGAGCGTGACCATGAGCTCGTTGCTGACGTAGAGCGAACAACCGGGCATGCCGATCGATGCCAGGTCCGCGGGCAGCGGGGTCCCCCCCGAGATCGTGCGCGAGTTCCCTGCGATGCCGAGCGCGACCGTGTTGGGCGGCGCGTCGGGCACCTGCATCCTGAGCTTGCTCGCGTTGGCGAGCTTCGTCTCGGGGACTCGACGAAGCCGCGGCGTCCCGGCCGAGCCCGGACAACCACCGCCGAAGCCGTAGAACTCCGACTCGATGTTCGAGTTGACCGGCGTCGGGTTGGTCGCCGCCGCCCAGGTCCACGAGCCGGTGGTCTGGTTCCAGGCATTCAGGCCGCCCGACGCAACCAGCACGTTGCCCTTGGCGAAGTCGATGAAGCTGATGTTGTTGAAGCTCGTGAGACTCCAGGAGTCCGTGAAGCGGTTCCAGATCAGTACCGAGTTGCCGATCTGGGCGACGAAGTGGCCGTGGTTGCCGGTGGCGTTGCCGCTGGAATGGGACGAACCGGTCCACGCCTCGGTGTTCTTGTTCCAGGCCCAGCTCGAGCCGCCGCCGAACAGAGCGAAGTTGCCCTGCGACTGCAGCAGTGCGGTGGCCGACGCCGAACGGGAGACCCACTGCTGCGACGTCTTGCTCCAGGCGTAGCCGGTGCTCGACGTGCGCAGACCGAAGTTGCCCGCCGAGCCGATCGCCTGGTGGATGTTGCCCGAGACGGTTCGGGTGTACCACTGCCCGGTGTCCTTGCTCCAAGCCTTCGCTGCGCCCGAATACTCGACGAGGAAGTTGCCGCTCGACGCGACCAGCGCGGCGGCGCCGCTGTAGGACGTCTGGTACCACTGACCCGTCGTCGAACTCCAGGCCGCGACCGTGCCGGATCGGCGAATCGCGAAGTTGCCGCCGCTGGCCTCGGCCTCGAAGACGCTCGAGCCGGCGAACGTCGACCACGAACCGGTCACCTTGTTCCAGATCCGAACTCCGTTCGGCGTCTCGACGAAGAAGTTCCCGCTCGAGCCGGCTTGCAGGAACGCTGCGCCCGAACTCGACAGCACGCTCCACTGGCTCGTCGCCTGGTTCCAGACCATCGCGACGCCGGGCGAGCTGCCGGCGGTGACGAGGAAGTTGCCACCCGATCCGGTCTGCGTGCCGCCGCCGCTGAAGCTCGTGTTGGACCACTGTCGCGTGCGGCGATTCCAGCAGTACTGCCGACCCGGACTCGAACCGCCGGTCACCGCGAAGTTGCCGTGCGAGCCGATGAACGAGCTCGCCGCCGAGAAGGACGTCGAATGGAAGCTCGACGTCTCTTGATCCCAGGCCGTGATCTGTCCGGACGAGTCGATCAGGAAGTTGCCCTCGGAGCCGTAGGCCGCCGAGATGCCCGACAGGCTCTGCTGCGTCCAGGCACCGCTACGCTGATTCCAGACCGAGACCGTGCCGCTCGAGACCACGACGAAGTTGCCTTCCGAAGCGTTCTGTGCCGCGACGCCGGCGAGCGTGATCGGCGTCCAGATCGACGTCTCCTGGCTGAAGGCGGCGACCTTGGTCGAGCCGACGGCGAGCAGGTTGCCAGCCGAGCCGTAGATCCCCTGGATCGACCCGAGCCCGCTCACGGGATACCAGGCCTGCGTGCGCTTGTTGAACGCGTGGGCCGTGCCTGAGCTGGCGATGACGAAGTTGCCCACCGAGTGCTCCGCCAGCGGGAACCCGCTGAGGCTCGTCGTGTGCCATGACGCAGTCGCGTGGTCGTACGCGGCATGGGTTCCGAACCCGAGCAGGAGTGCGTTCCCGCCGGAGCCGATCATCGTGCTGCCGGTGACGTTGGTGCCCGACCAGGTCGACGTGAGGTGGCTCCAACCATCGCTGCCCTGCGCGGCTGGCGACGCGAAGTTCTGCGGCATGGCGATCACCGACGTCATGGTGAGCGCGCCGAGCGTTCGTAGGATCTGGATCACTCGTCTGATTCCTGGATGGTGGTCATGCCGGCGCAATGTCGCCCGCTCCAACGATGGTGTTGGCGAACCGGCATTCGGTTCTCGGTTCCTGGGTTCCTGGGTTCCTGGGTTCCTGGGTTCACGACATCCGCCACCCCACCGCTCCCGTGATCGGGGCGCCGGTCGGGCCGCCGGGCCTTGTCGCCCCGATTGCGCACCCCTACCGTCCTGACGAGGAGTTTGGCGAAATGAGAACCGCATCCGGCACCCTGCTGCCGTCACTCGTCTGGTCGTTTCTGCTGGCGTCGGCGGCGGCGCGAGCGCAATCCCAGCTACCGCTGCCGCCGTCGCTGGGCACTTTCACGAGCACGACCGGCGGCATCGCCTACGGCCTGTGGTTCGACGTACCGGCCAACGCGGCCGACCTGCGCATCCGCGGCCTGCGCATCCCCGGCACCACCGCCGGCTCGCAGCGCTTCCTCGTCAAGCGCTTTGCGACCAGTCCGCCGTCGGGGCCGGGCACCAACATCTACAGCTTGTACTGGAACGGGCCGAGCAACGCCGCGGTGCTGCCGACCGACATCGCGCTGAGCGCGGGCGACACGATCGCGGTGTTCGGGACGATCGAGTGTTCGTCTTCATCGAGCTGCCAGCAGCAGGAACTCGGCCAGGGCGGCTTCGTCACCAGTGCCTGCGGTCTGCCATTCACGCTGCAGGCGTGCTCGCTCGCGAGCTTCACGGCGATGCCGAACCAGGTGACCGATCTCGGCGCAGCCAATCAGCTCGGCCTGGTCGAGGTCTACCTCGGCACCGCGCGCAGCGAGGCCTACGGCACCCCGTGCCAGGACCGTTCGTTGTTCTACGAACTGATGCCGTCGAACACCTGGTTCGACCTCGGCGGAAAACGGGTCACGCTGCGGCCCTCGGGACGCGGTTACCGCGTCGACGTCGGTTTCGATCCGGGCGGCTGGTATCCCACCACGACGGCGGTGACCTGGCAGTTGATCGGCGGTCAGTCGGTCTCGCCGCGGCTGCCGCTCGGCTTCACCATGCAGCTCCCCGGTGCCGGCACCGGCAACGACATCCAGGTGCATGCCGACGGCACGATCTGGCCGACGATGGACACGGGGTTCTTCGGCGCCGGCACGTGGGCGGCCCAGTTCCTGGTGCCGCGCGGACCGGTGTGGGTGCCGCGGAGGGGGGGCCTGACGTTCGATTCTCCGGGCGTCGCGACGTTCGACCGCGATCCAGCCAATGGCGCCGCCTACCTGACGTTCACCAATGCGCAGCTGTTTCCGGCCGGAACGGGCGCGATGAGTCTGCAGGTCGCGTTCTTCGCCACCGGCGAGGTGCAGTACCGCTACGGCGTGGTGCCGACATCGATCTACCCGGCCCTGGTCGGTTGGAACGCGCGCGCGCCGCAGGCCGCGGATCCGGGCAGTACCGATCTGACGATGGCGGCGCCGTTCCGCACCTCGATTCCGATCCGGCTGCGCGCCGACCGCGACCCGCACCTCGGCGTCACCGTGCCGCTGACCTGCAGTTCGATCGCCGGGCCGGGCACGCTCGGCGCCACCGCACTGGGCCTGACGCGTTTCGACCCCGGGCTCAGCCTCGACCCGATCGGCATGCCCGGGTGCCACCTCTACACGTCGGTCGACGCTTCGGTTCTCTGGGTGTCGCCGGCGAACACGGCCCGCTACGACCTGAACCTGTCCGGCAATCCGAGCCTGGTGGGCACGACCATCGCCGCGCAGGCGTTCGCGCTCGAGACCGGCGCCAATGCGCTGGACGTCTTGGCGAGCAACGGCGTCGAACTGCACATCGGGTTCTGAGCGGCCCCGGGGAACCGCGAGATTCCTCGACCCCACAGGGCTCCTGGCACCCTTCCAGCAAGCCCGCGCCCGCACCCCGACGATGCCTGAACCGTCCTTGGAGCTCGAGACCCGTGTAAGGCTGCTCCAATGGTTGGCCGAGCGCGTGCGATGCGATGGAGCCCTGCCCGCGCGAGAGGCGGCGCTGGCCCGGTTTCGCGGCCACGAGAAGATCGTCTCGGCGGTGCTTCGCGAGTTCGACGAGGCGCAGGACCGAAACGAGGAGGTCGAGCCGGAGTCGTGGCTCTTCGATGCAGAACGGATCGGTCCGTATCGAATCGAGCGCGAACTCGGACGGGGCGGGCAGGCTCGTGTGTTCCTGGCGCGAGACGAGAGGCTCGGACGGACGGTCGCGCTCAAGGTGCTGACGGCCTTGTTCTCCGAAGACGCTCGCCGCCGGTTCGAGCGCGAAGCCGAGGTGACGTCACAGCTGGACAACCGGGGAATCTGTCCGGTATACGAGCTCGGCGAGCACTTCGGGTTGCCCTATATCGCGATGCGGTACGTCGCCGGGGACACACTCGCGACTCTCATCGCGCGGGAGCGAAGCGGGGGGCCACGGCGCACCTGGCGAAGCAGTGTCGCAGCGATCGAGCAGGCGGCGAATGCGCTCGACGCGGCTCACGAGGCGGGTGTCGTGCATCGCGACGTCAAGCCGAGCAACCTCATGGTTGCGGCTGACGGCGACTGTGTCGTCATGGACTTCGGTCTGGCGCGCAGAGAGGATCTCAGCACAACGCAGATCACGCGCACAGGCGATGTGTTCGGAACGCCGGACTACATGTCTCCCGAGCAGCTGTCGTCGGCGGAGAGAATCGACCGGCAGACCGACGTCTGGTCACTAGGCGTAACACTGTACGAGTGTGTCACGGGCCGGTTGCCGTTCCGGCGTCCGACCGTCCATGACACCATGCGGGCAATTCAGCTGGAGGAGCCGCCAGACCCCCGTCTGGTCCGTCCGGAGCTACCGCGTGACCTCGTCGTCGTGCTCGCTGCAGCGCTCGAGAAGGACCGCAGCAGGCGCTATGCGACGGGGGCCGCGCTCGGCGAGGACTTGCGTCGAATCCTCGCCAAGGAGCCGGTCCTCGCCCGCCCCGTCACGAGCTATACGAGGCTGCTCCGATGGGTGCAGCGCAACCGGCTGAAGGCCGGAACGGCTGTCATCGGCGTGTTCCTGGCCGCCGTCGCGACCACGCTGATCATGGTCCAGTACCTCCGCGCAGAGCAGCGCCTTCGCGAGTTCAACTACCTCCGCATCGGCGAGGTCGGGCGACGCTTGACGATGGAGGCGGCGAATCTCGCACCTGCGTGGCCCGAGGTCGTGCCCCGAATGGAGGCATGGTTGCGCGAGTGCGACGACGTGCTCGGAGAGCGGGTCGACGTCGCCGCGGCAGTGAACGCCTTGGCCGCTCGCGGCGCGCGGTCACGTGACGTCGCGCTGGCACCCGGGGATGTCGCCAACCCGCTCCATACCGAAGCGAGTCTGCTCGAGCGCGGTATGCGCTCGCTCGAGCGCGCCCGCGCGATTCGGGAGGGTATGCTGGAACTCTGCCTCCCCGACGTCCCCGCGGATTGCCTCGGCTGGCCGATGGACCGGCTTCGCGACGAGGCCTGGTCTCGAGTCGCGCCCTGGCAGGAGCGGACGGTCTGGGACGAGGAAGCACTCGGGCTGGCGATGGCGCGACTCGCTGCGAGTCGCGATCCCGCTCCGAACTTCGTGCTGGCATGGGCCCTGCTGGTGAACGGCCAGTACGCGGAAGCGATGCTCGTGGCCGACGAGATCGTCGCATCGGCGGCTCCGGAAGACCGCGACACGCACCAGTACCAGCGCAACGAACTGCGCGCGATCGCCGAGCATCCGGAGTTCGGTGCAATGCTGTCGCACACATATGACGAGGACCTGGCACGAATCGTCGCGGGGCGACCGCTGCGGTTCGCAAGCGGATCCGACGCGTTCCTCCATCGTGCCCTCGTAGACCTGTTGGCCGAGCTGGACCGGCTCGCCGAGCTGCGCGTGTCGATCGTGCAACGCATGTCCTGGGCGGATTCGGTGCCGGCGCTGACCGCGTCACACCCGCGCGCGAGGTACTCGTGGGACGACGTCCGGGCTGCCATCGCGCGAGAGCCGGCATATGCCGGTGCGAGCGTCGATCTGCGCGACGAGTTCGTCCGGGGCCTTGTACCGATCGGGCCCAACCCGCGTACCACCCTATGGGAGTTCTACCACCTGCGCTCGGCCTGTGACTCCGGCACCGCCGCCGACTCGGTGCCGATCCCCACGCACGAGCCCGACGGTTCGATCGCGGTCACCGACGATCTCGGAATTGTCTTCGTGCTGGTGCCAGGGGGAAAGTTCGTGATGGGTGCCCAGAGCGAATGGCCCGACGGTAAGAACTACGAACCGCTCACCGCGCCGGACGATTCGCCGATTCACGTCGTCACGGTGGCGCCGTTCTTCCTCGCGCGTCACGAGACCACCAAGGCGCAGTGGCTTCGCCTCGCGGGGAAGCCCGATCCGAGCTGGCACGTCCCGGGGCAAGACGAGGTCACGCTGGTACACCCCGTCGAGTTCGCGGAGTGGTCGCAATGGCACAACCTGCTCGGCGAACACGGTCTGCGCCTGCCATCGGAAGCAGAGTGGGAGTACGCGTGTCGGGCCGGCACCACGTCGCCGTGGTCGTGCCCCTCGAACGAGCTCACCGAGTACGCCAACATCTACGTCGAACCGACGGTTCTCGGGCCGTTCCTGTCCTTCTCGGTCTGGCGCCTGTCCGAGCGCTACGAGGACCATCCCTCTCGGTTGAAGCCGGTGGGATCCCTGGCTCCGAACCCGTGGGGGTTCTTCGACATCCACGGCAACGTGCGGGAGTGGTGCTCCACCGCCTGGTGTGACTACGTGCCGCCCGGAATCACGGACTTCCTGCCGCCGGGCATCAACGACGAAACCTGGATGGAGGACTACGGCCGGGTCTACCGCGGCGGGAGCTTCCTGCAGGGGCCTGCAGCGGCCCGGTCGGCCTACCGCGCGTATGTGAAACCGGCGACGCTCAGTGACATCGGCGCACGCGTCGCGCGGTCGCTCGGCCGCGGCACCTGAGCCGGCCTTCGGCGCCATCGACGTCGGCGAGCACATCGGAATCGTGTTCGTAATTCTCCCGGGCGGAACGTTCCTCATGGGCGCACAGAGCGAGGACCCGGAGCTGACCAAGGGGCAGTGGAAGCGCCTGTCGAACGGCGGCGAACCGAGCTACTACCGAATCGGGAGCGACTATGAGCCCGGACCTCCGAAGCCGATCACCCTGGCGCATCCGGTCGAGAACGTCGACTGGCCGGAATGTGATCGACTCCTCTCCCAGCACGGCCTGGTCTTGCCCACCGAGGCACAGTGGGAGTATGGATGCCGCGCCGGTACTAGCACGCCGTGGTGGCCCGGTCGGACGGAGGACTGCCTCGCCCGATGTGGCAACTTGATCGACCAAACGGCCAAGCGGGACAACCGCAGTCGGCGGGGGTGCGGAGTCTCGCGCTCGACGACGGATACGTGATCACGGCGCCGGTCGGGAGCTACCGACCGAACGCTTCGGCCTCCATGACGTTCACGGCAACGTGTGGGAGTGGTGTCGGGATGCCTATGCCGATTACGGGAATGCAACTCGCCACGGCGATGGCCTGCGACTCGATCCGGATGCGTCGGGCCACCGCATGAATCGGGGCGGCTCCTACGACAGAGAAGCGAAGTTCGCCCGCGCGGCGACGCGTTTCCGGAACGCGCCAGCAGTTCACTACTACAACCTCGGCGTGCGTGCGGCGCGACCGCTGCGGCAGAACCCATAGGTCTGCCCGGGTCCGGTAGGCGCACGTCGGCTTGCGCGTCCGCTGATCGCTCGCCAAACTCTCGCCATGAGTTCGCTGCCGCCGTCTGCCGTGACCAGCGTCGTCGTCCGAGCGGCACTCGGCGGCCAGCCGGCCGCGATCCAGGTGTTGTGTGAGAAGTTCACCCCTTGCCTGATGGCCAGCGCGCGGCGCTACCTGGCGGGCGGCCTGAGCGAGCATTACGAACCTGCGGACCTGGTGCAGGACGTCTGGATCCGTGTCATCCCGCGGCTACCGGACATCGAGGAACTCGGCGGGCGGGTGACGCCCGTGCTGATGCGGTTTCTCGCCACGACCCTGAAGAACCACTACTGCAACCTGCTGGGCAAGCACATCCGAGGCAAGCCCCGGCGTTCGGCTGCCGCCGACTCCGAGGGGGGCGACCTGCTCGACCAGATGGTGGCGACGATCACGCGTGTGACCTCCCGGGTCGTGCGAAACGAGCAGGTCGAG
Organism: Planctomycetota bacterium; assembly: GCA_020425925.1. Taxonomy (GTDB): domain Bacteria; phylum Planctomycetota; class UBA1135; order UBA1135; family UBA2386; genus JAGQRA01. The sequence continues at coordinate 2,934 of JAGQRB010000825.1, read as the reverse complement.
GCCTTGTATGCGGCGCTGGACGAGCTCGAGCGCCAGGATCGGGAGGTCGTCATGCTGCGCGGCCTGGAGCAGATGTCGCACGAGGAGGTCGCCACACTGACGGGCGAGACCGTATCGGCGATCAAGAATCGCTACTCCCGCGCGCGCAAGAAGCTCTTGGGGCGCCTGCCGAACTCGCTGTTCGCCGAGTTGGAGTGAGCGAGGCGAGGCGCAGGCGCGGGCGCGAGGCAACCCGGGCTCGCGTCAGCGGCGCGGCAGGGTAACCGTGGTCACCTTGTTGGTGCCGGCATAGGGCGCCGGCACCCGCCGAGAGTTCTTCTTGTAGAGGTCGGTGCGTTGGGGACGCCCGATGACCTTGTAGGTGAGGCCGGGGGTCACGACAAACGTGACGCCGGTTGCCTTCGGGCAAGGCGTCCAGCCCTGAACCACGACGCCATTGAGAACGAGCTTGACGTCGCCCTTGATTCGGGCGCCCTGCCGATTGATCAGGTGGACCGTCAGGGTCGAGGTCGCTACAGCATTGCTGGCCTCCACCACAGCGGTGGCCGCGGGGGCCGCCAGCCCGCAGGCCTGGCCGAGTTGCATGGGATGCGCCGCGCGCGCCACGGCGGCGAGAGCGAGTCCGAGGAGCAGGGCGATGATGCGATGGGCCGAGGAGTTCGAGTGAGTGATCATGGTCTGATTCGGTTTGGGTTTGGTTTCGTGTGAAGCTCGGGGACAACCACCCCGACATCCCGGTCCATGTCACGGCGGTCGTGGTCGTCGCAAGAGAAGCGCGATTCCTCGCTCGCGACCGGGATCGTCGGGCCGGATTGCGCCGGCAGCTCAGGGCTGCGGCAACATCCGGAAGTGCAGATCACTCGATCGCAGGGATCCGGATGCCGCGGTTCGCTCCACCCAGAGCAAGACCGCAGTGCCGAGTCCGCAGGAGACACGAACGTCCTCCAGCGGAAACAACAAGGAGGCACTGGAAGCCACCGCCTCCAGCGGGAGCCAGTTCGCCGCGTTCCAGTCCAGTCTGGTCACGAACAGACTTGCCGAATAGACCGTTCCCTCGCCCCAGACCAGCGTGATTGCGCCGTCCTCGTCGGCACCGATGCTCAGCCGCGACCACGGTAGTTGGCCCGGATCGACATTCCATGTCGTGATTGCCGCCGGCGTCGCGAAACCGTTCCCGCGGTCGATGGCCGCTTCCACGAGAACCTGGGAAGATGATCCGGTGCCGGAGGCCAGTGCGGCCCAGCAGACGACGGCGCGGCCTTGGGGCATCAGCTTCGCCCGGATGTAGTAGGCGGCTTCCCGGGCGCTGATGAGCTGCAGCACTTCGGGAGTCGACCAACCCGACCCAGGCGCGTATCGCTGCACCTGGATCGCATGCGAACCCGGGCCGACGAGCGTGTCGGTGGCCAGGAGTGCGGATCCGTCGGAACCGACCGCGAGAGACACCTCCGTGATCTCGGAGACACCCGACGCGACCGGGGCCGACACCCGCTGTCCGCCGGAGAGCCGCTCGACGGTGAAGCCGCCGGCATCCGCGTCCCACAGTAGGAACCCGGTGCCATCCGACGCCATTCCCAAGCTGCCTTCCGGAGCGAGCTCTCCGGCGCCGAGAGCCAGTGCAGCGTCCCAGGCGCCGTCACGGCCGGTCCGCACTGTGACGATCGGCGTCGAATTCGATTGCGACGGCGTGGTCTCCTCGCGCCACGCGGCCAGGACTTCACCGTCGTCGGCCAACGCGCACACCGGCGCCGACGCGGGCCACTCACCGCTGATTCGCTGCACCTCACTCCATTCCCCACCGACAGGTCGGCGGGCGGAGAGGACGACCGTGCGGCCGAGTAGTCCGTCGACCGCACCCCACACGGCGACTGCATTGCCTGACGAATCCTTCGCCAGCGAAAGCGGTCCGGTGTTCGCAGTCCCCAACGCTGTTGCGATTCGTTTCGGCGTCGACCAGTCGCCGCCCGGATCACGATCCGACGTCATGACGGCGCCGCCGGACGGCACGCCGTCGATCCAGATCGCGGTACTCCGCCCGCTCGGATCCAGGGTAGCGTCCGCGAAAACGACCTCGGAGTTTGCGAAGTCCATCCGTCCGCCGGCCGAATCCACGGCGGTATCCGCTTTCGTGAAGCCGCCCGCCGGCTCCGCGCCGACGGGGCCATCGCCGCCGCCGCCGCTGCAAGCCGCCGCCGCGATCCAGATCCCCGCGACCAGCAGGCGGAAGGGTGTCGGCGATGGGGAGCCTTCGGACGGCGCAATCGCGCCGGTCCGCTGTTCTCTCGAGAGTGTGTCCATGCCCCCCCCCCATTTGCCGTGGCGGTCCGGCGTCCCAAGAAGTGCGGCTGCCACGCCTGATCCGCACGGCGCCCCGGTTCTCGGCACTGGCGCCAGTCCGTGCCTCACCGCTCCGGATCGCGCTGGATCGGCCGCCCGTTCACGTGGAGTCCAGCTCTGGACAATGTATATATTTTCGTCCATTATCGGACCATGGCCGAGAGAGACCTCCTGATCGAGGACCCGCCGGCGCGGCCGGTCGTGCTCGATGCCGCGAAAGCGGCGATCGCCGTCGCCGCGTTCTTCCGACTGGCAGCGGCGTGGGACCTGTCGGCCGACGAGTCCCGCATCCTGCTCGGCCGCCCGAGCCGCGCGGTGTTCTTCGAGTGGAAGGCCGGCAGGGTGCGCCGGGTGCCGTTCGACACCGTGCAACGGATCAGCTGGCTGCTCGGCATCTGGAAGGCGCTGCAGATCCTGTTCCCGGTGCCCGAACGCGCCGACGCCTGGGTGCGGCGCCCCAATGCGCTGCTCGGCGGCCAGAGCGCGCTCGCGCGCATGCTGGCCGGCGACGTCACCGACCTCGCCACCGTACGCGCGATCCTCGATCAGGCCCGCGGCGGCGGCGTATGAGCGCGCCGCCGCTGCGCCGCGTGCGCT
>JAGQRB010000081.1 GCA_020425925.1 Planctomycetota bacterium | reverse complement strand
GCGCCATCGATCAGAGCCACCGGTCCGTCCGGTCGACGGATCTCCGACTCGGCGCGTCGCCCGACAACAGCCTCGGAGGAACAGTTTCGCTCACGAACTCGCTCGGCGCCATTTCCGGACAGGACGGGGATCGTCACCGACGAGCGCCTCGGCGGGCTGCTTCGCAGCTACCGCCGCGTGGCCTGACGGCCGAGTGGACTTCGAAGGACCGGTTCCGCGCCATCGATCAGAGCCACCGGTCCGTCCGGTCGACACATCTCCGACTCGGCGCGTCGCCTGACATCGGCCTCGGAGGACCAGTTTCGTCCACGAACGCGCTCGGCGCAATTTCCGGACAGGACGGGCTACTTGTGCTCCTCGGCCGATCTGGCAGCGTTGATGGCGCTACAGTATTCTTCGTACTTCCCCGTTGCAAGCAGACACAGGCGATGCAGTCGGTTAGCAACATTGTCGTCCTTTTGGTCTTTCAGCACAGATGCTGCCCGTCGCGCCGCCTCGCTCCAATCACCCACCTCTGCGGCCAGCTCTGCCAGGGCCTTATCCGCCTGCACCTCCATACCGCGAGCGCGCGCTTCCGCAAAGAGCTCCCTAGCCCCGTCGAAATCCCCTCTGGCGACGAGAACGGGTCCCTGCCCCCAATTACCGAGGACCGCATCCTCAGCTAGATGCTCCCACATGCCCGCGCTATCCGATGCATCTTCCAGCCTGCCCAGCTCTACCTCGAGGACAATGCGCCGCCACCAGTATGTCCCGTCGCGGGCTTCAATCGGGATAGCGCGAGCCATTCCCAGGTAACCAATTCGCTTTCTCACCTCGCGCTCAGCCTCGTCAAGCGCACTGCTCAACCCCGCCGACTCTTCATCAAGTTCCTTCGCACGCTCCAGACAGGCTTTCGCTCTCGCTACCAACCCCGTCGCCAACAGGACGCGACCCTTGTAATAGTAGACCTCACCGTCTAGAGGCGCCACGCGGAGGTAGGCCTGGAAGTCCAATAGTGCAGGCTCATACGCGTCGAGTAGGACATACAGCATCCCTCGCTTCTTGACGAGGACCGGATCACCGTTGCCATGCCTAATCGCCTGATCAACGAGTCGGAGTGCGGCGATCAAGTCTCCCGTATTCAAAGCCGATCGCGCCTCGTCAAGAACCCTCTCAGTCGGTGGGACATCTCCCACTTCGAGCACCGAGCGCGACGACTGATCTCCCCCCCCCGCTCCCGGCGCCTGCGCAACGCACCCCGCATTCAGGAAAAGTAGGGACAACAGAAGCAAGTAATGGAGAACCATAGCAAGATCTTGTATGAACGAGAGCGTAGAGTCAATACTGCTTCATCGCCTCATGCGGGTTGCCGCTACGCAGGCCAGAAGCACACGAGCCGCGAACTCGACGGAATCTGGCACGAAGGGTCACCCGACACCTACAAGACCAGTGGAGTGGCAGGCCGAAGGCGTGCTCGGCATTGCAGGCGAACCCAGTGGTGCCGAACTTCATCTTTCGTGATTCGCGAGCCGGGGTAGTCGGATCCTCGATACCGGCCCTCCTTCGCCAGCTTCGTTAGATAGACGTTCCACAGTACCGTCGCCGTCGCGGCGCACTATCGGCTTCATCGCCGCGTTGGAATTATGGGTCGTCGCATCGCCGCCAATCCACTCCCGCTTGGCGCTACGCCCCGCTATTGCACACCATGTCGGACCTAGGGAGGCCCTTACCGCCAATCTCAACGCTCTATTGGGCAGATACTTCACCATCTCAGTATCAGCTCCACTTTCAATGAAGCATCTACCTTCGGAAGCTCCGGCAGATCCAAGTTAAAAGAAACATTGGTGTCGAGCCGTTCACCGGAGCCCGGCTCACGGAGCGGTAGCGCATCCTTCGCATCTGCTGGCTCGCCATAGCGCCCGTTGAGCTTCTGGATGCCTTTCCGAACCGCCTTTGCTGCATACCTCTTATATTGTTTCTCCCAGTAGTCGCCACTGTCTGTCGGTGGCCTAAGGAAAGGGTGATACCGCTCCTCCCACAGCCAGTCGCGATCGCCCACAGGGGGGAGCCTGAATGGCGGATCACCCCTCTCTCTCAAGATGCCAATAATGTCGTCAAACGATTCCTCGCAAGTGATGGCTTGCCACTCCCAGAAGTGCACCACCTTGGGCGTCTTGGGATACAGATCTCCTATCAGATCTTCAAGAGTCAGGCTTCCAGGGTCGACAAAGGGAACGTCATCACTCTGAAGGCCAAATGGGTCGCCCATGCTAAGGCTTCGATTACCGCAATAGACATAGCCGTTCCCGGCGTTGACCGCGTCGGCCCACACACCCAGCGGATCTCTAGACAAGAACCGTCCCAGTTTCGTCGAGTAATACCGATTTCGCATATAGGAAAGTCCCGTTCTAGAATCTACTCGTGCGCCTTTCCACAGGAAAGGCAAACCAGCCATCGAACTGACGGTCGGCGTCGTGCTTGATCCAGCATAGACCGACGCTTTCCCGTACGGATCGTACTCATAGGTCTCAACTATGTCCCCATTGGAGTCTATGAGCTTCGCTCCCGTATCCTGGCCTCCGTGCAGAACGAAGTAATTCTCCCAACTGTAGCCGCTCGACGACGACCCTACCCTCCGCCGGTAACTCACAAGCTCATCCAGACGCGCGCCCCACACAAACTCCTTCACCGGCTCCGCATCATAAGGTGGAGATCCCGCCTGCACGTAATCCGCGACCTGCCGCCATCCGTCCCAAGTGTGGAACTGCGTTGCGAAAGTCTGCACCTCGACCGTCATGATCCTTCGATTGAAGGCGTCATAAGCATAGACTGCGATAAGTTCTAGGTCTACGCCCGTTGACATGGAGGAGGTCGCACTACTTCCAGCAGGACCGCCGGAGACGCGCATCGCACCCCCTGGAACCGACGCCCTGAGCCGAGCCCGGAACACCGGGTCCCGAATCTCATTCGGCAGCCGAGCCTGAAAGTCCTGGATACCATCTCGAATCGCGTCTCGAGTCGATCGCAGCACCGCGGTATCGGTGACCGCAAATCGAGCACTCGATGACGAACTCTGGGTAGCGGAGCTGCTGGTTGATGAGGAACTCGAAGTGGCATCCGTGACCTGGTAAACCTCCTGGAGACGGCTGAGGAAGTCGTAGCAGTAGTAGAACTGCCCGTCATAGGTCAGGTTGCCCCTGTTGTCATACTCGAGCGTGAGTGATGTCCCTGTGTCCACCGTGTCATAACGGTTGCTAGGACCTTGCGGATGGGAACCATCCTGAATCTCGTAGTCGACGGTCGACGACCCAATGGCGTCCTGCGCGAAGGTGTCCTCGCGGTTGTTGGCCCTATCCAAACCGTAGGTCAGGAACGTGTGCATCGCTCCGGAAGAGTAGCCGGTAGGCATTCCGCCGGTCATCGACGTCACCCCCATTGCCGCCGAGGTCAGGCGGTGGTATGCGTCGTACCCGAAGCGGTCACCCAGCGAGGTGTCGACCTTATCGTAGGTCTCCTTGGTGAGGTTGCTCGCGAGATCATATTCGTACGTGAACTGCGACTTCACTACCGGTGGGTTGACTCCGTCGTCGATTTCGTCGGTGATGCCAGTCAGCCGGCTGTGGCTGTCGTAGGTGAACTCCGTGCTCCCAGCCGGGGTCGCTGATGCGGCGTATCGCACCTCCCGAGTGCGCCGGAGTCCACCGGCCCAGCCGTACTCGGCGAGTTGAGACGCGGATCCCGTCCCGGTCCAGTCGATCACCGACAGGCGACCGATGTCGTCATGCTCGAAGTCCATCGAAAGAGGAGCCGAAGCACTCGACAGGTTGTCGATGTAATCCAGATCGGATCGGTAGGGGTTGCCAGTCGAGTAGCTCGACGCAATCGCGAGGATGTTGTTCGAGGCGTAGTTGAACTGGTAGCGCTCTTCGTGGGTACGCCCCAGACTGTCGACGTCGAATTGTTCCGTTGCGACCGCCAAGGCGTGACTGAGGGCTGGTCCGCCGCCCCACATGTTGGCTTCCTTGATGCGACCGACCTCATCGCGCTCGATGACGTCCTTGGAGTTCCAAGTGCTGATGAAGTCGTCGTTCAAGGCGACCAACTCGCGCATGATCAGGCGGCCCGGCCCGTCGCGCCAGTAGACGGTCTTCCCGTCGTCGCCGTCGTAGACTGCCGCAAGTCGCGATGCGAGATCGTACTCCGCGTAAAGACACATCGGCTCATTCTTCGACGATGCAGTCGGCGCCGTGCCGCCACCGGGGTTCTGAACGATGAAGGGGCGCCCGGCGAAGTCGTAGTGAGTGATCGTCGGGTGATCCAGATGGTCGAATCGCGCCACCTTGGTCCGACCGTCTCCCTCGGAAGCCCCGAAGTCAACGAAGGTCGACCGGTTTCGGATGTAGTCGCTCCCGGACCCCACGCGAACGTGTTCGACGACACGCCCGAGACCGTCGGGCAGGAACTTCTGAAGCTTCGAATCGGGGTCGGTGTAGCGATCAACTCGCCCCAAGCTGTTGTAGCCGTAGACGTGGTCCAGGTTCGTCGAACCTGTCGACCGCATCATCAGCACGTTTCCAAACGCATCAACGCTGTACTCCGAGGATGTCACTCGCGTTCCGGAGAGGGGGTCCTGATCCGTCTGGGTGACTGATGAGACGAACCCTGTCTTGCTGTGGTAGGCGTACTCGGTCTTGTTTCCGGTACTGCCGAACCCGTCGGTGACGGAATCGAGGAAGCCGGTCGTCCCATCGTAGACGTAGGTTGTCGGATCGACGCCCGTGGTTTCAAACGTCTGAAGCCACGTCTCCTTGCCGCCCTGGTAACGCCACGCTGAGTACCGGTCTCCAGATCCGAATCCGAGGACGTGATCGCGCTGCCAGATCTTCCGACCAAGCTGGTCATGCCGAAGCTCGCGCGCGATCAACTCAGTCGAACTGGATGAGCTCGGGTTGGCGACCACCTTTGTGACTCGACCGAGTTCATCCAGGCTGAACTGGTATGCCGCTCCACCGGTGGCGCCCGGGAAGCCCGTGAATGGGTCGTCCGTTTCGGGCTCGATGACCTGTGTGATGGCGCCGCTGTCGTTTCGTGTAACCGATGTCACGAGCTCGTCCGTGCTCGAGACCTTGTCGTAGAGGATCGTCAGCTCCAGGAACTCATTGATAAGCCGGAGCGGCTGCGTGACGGAAACGGTCCCACTCGGACTCTTGATCACGGTAGTGAAGAGGGTCCCGTATCCGTCATACTGATACTCCGTCATCCCGCCATTCGGGTTCCGTGTTGCCTCCAACTGCCCATTATCTCGATACGTGTACAGGGTCTGCAAGAACCGGTCGGAACCAGCGGCCTCGTCGAGTGGCTGCCGGTCCTCGTATGTGTCCCAGAGCTGGTGGTGCTGGTAGTGCCATTGTGACTCCACCCAGGCCCGCGGGGTGCTGGACGCTCCGTGCTTCGTAGGCGCGTAGCCATCCGAGCCGAGGTTGTTGCGGCGCTGGACCGCAAGGTGACCGTAGCGATCGTAGTAGTACTCGATTTCCCGAACCGGAGTGCCGCTTGTGCTCTCTGCCTCGTAGACAAGGCCGAACCCGCTCTGGCTCGGGAAGCTCCAAACCAGCGCATGAGTGGAAGTGCCGGCCGTCGCCCGATCCGTAACGCTCGTCACGTTCCCGGCGGTATCGTGAGCGTAAACACGCTTGGTCTCGGATCCATGCTCCCATTCAACTTCTAGCCAGCCTTCGTCCGAGTATTCGAAGGTCTGGGTCACTCCGTCACCATCCACGATACGACGCGGTTGCCCGCTGATGTCGCCGGACTGACTCAAGCCTCCGGGGCTGTTCGACAGATTTCGGTACAGCACCTCCGACACCGTCGAAGTCGTTGCCGGGCTTCCGGAGAGGGTGCTCTGGATACGAACGCCTGCGATCTGACGGGTGACCTTGCCAGGGATTCGACCGTGCTGCGTTGCGTCGGCTCGGTTCAGCCAGTCATCATAGTCGTACTCCCAGGTTCCATCTGGCGTGATCTCTTCGTCGGGGAGCCAAGCCCCCCATGTCTGACTACCTGTCTTGGCCTGCACGTAGGAGTAGCCATAGTCGACGTGAGTCGGCTGCCCCCCCACGGTCGTAGGGTTTGGAATAGACCGTTTGGTGACCAGCTTGGAAACGGAATCATACTCGTAGTAGACGATTCGTTCTTCCGTGCTGCCGGCCCGAGTTGCCTTCGTTCGCACCTCGATCGGCTTCTGGCACGTGCAGCTTGACGTGCCGAAGATGCGGTAGATTTCGATCTTTGTCGGCTCGACTTCGGTAGTGGCAGAACCACCGATGGTGATGCTCGCATTGGCGCGGGGACTCCCGATGGAGTTGGTGTTGGGTGTAGTCGTGATTGAATACAACTTGCCCGTAGCCGCGTGGTACTCGTAGAATCGCGTGTTTCCCTCTGCGTCGGTGACCTCGACCGCGGAAAGCGAAGAGCCAGAGGGCAAATCACCCAGATCCATGGTCCGGACACCAGTTGTGTAGGCGAAGTCCAGCGAGACGGCGACTTGATCTTTGACCTGGGAGTCAACGCGCTTGGATGTAGTGTCGAAGCTCGTTTCCAGTATCACACGGCTGGGCAGCGGGGAGGTCTGATCCAGGGTTGAATCAAAGGTCGTGCCCAAGACGTGCGCGTTATTTGACTCGGTGAGGACGCCATTTACGCCGTCGAAAGTGAACTCGTGCACGATCTGGCAGACTACTGCGGATGCGACGTACGGCTGATCCGCGGTCAGCTGCTCCTCCTGCACTTTCCTGACGGCCGAGTAGATGCGGTGAGGGCGTAGCGCAAAGTGAGTGCCGCCGGTCGTCCCGTTGGCGTCCTTGAACACGATGCCCCACGTCTGGTCGGACAACGCGTGCGTCGTGGTCCCGCTGACCTGCTCGTACCGGACCTGCAGCCCGGACTGCGTGTTCGACCAAGTCCAAGATGCCCATCCGCCAGAGGTCGGGTTGTAGTCGAACAAGATGCGCCGGCCGGAAGGGAAGTCGACCTGAACGAGTCGCTCAAGGCCATCGTACGCGTACTCGGCGACGTTGTCGTATGGATCGATGACCCTCTCAAGTCGCCAAAGCACGCCTCCGCTGGAATAGGTCGACTTGTAGGGGTCGAAGCTCTCGAAACGGGCCACAGTACCATCGACATGCTTGATCTCGACGTAGGCAGTTCCCGTTCCGGGATTGTAGTGCCACAACTGCGCGCCGGAGAGTTGGTTGTAGTACACCCAAGGCCCAGAACCGCTATCGGTCGTCGTGTATTCCGCTGTGGTCTGTGGGCTTGCGCCCGACTCGAGCGGCCCCCCGTAGTGGTAGAACGCGCCTGAACTCGTCTCCTGGTAGAGATAGAGTCCGGGCATGGTCCCCGGCCGCGGCTGCACCATCTTTGGCTCGTCCTCCACCGAGGGGTTCGGATCCCCATCGTCGAAGTTCGCGGCGCTGAGATTTGGAACGGGGAAGGAGCCGCCTACGAGCGTGTCGGGGCTTCCCCAGGCCGAGTAGCTGACGTCGAAGCGGAACGTGTGGTGGTAGAGCCTCGAGAGGCCTTGCATCCCGTCCTTGGCCGACGGCATCGGCACCTCGCGAATTGCGGTGCCGTAGGTTGAGACCGTCGTGGTCCCGGCGCCCGCATCCATGAAGTCGGCTGCCCTGTCGCCTTCATGCAGAGAACTGTTGACCTTCGGCTCAGAGCAGTTCTCGTTCGGCATCATGCTCTGGGCTTCAAGCCCATAGACCGGGATCGTAGCAAGTGCCGCCACCATCGTGACCTGTGAACGGCGCGGGAACAGACGATAGAGCCTCACCAGCAGGAGACTCCGCGGTTCCGTGCCGCACCCGTCTCGCGCCGGGGATGCGGGATTGCCAGAGAACAGAGACCGCAAGGGCAGACGACTCTTGTCCATAACTCCTCTCTCTTCTTCGTGAGGCGGCATGCGCCTTCGCTCACGCCCGCACCATATGGGGGCATCGCCCCTTGGCAACCCCCTCAGCCGACCAAGAAACGAACAACTCTCACCTTGCGACAGCGGGCGCTATCGCATCCCGCAGACGTCAGGTCGGTTGTGGCTGGTCCAACGCGCACAAGTTTCCTTCGAAAAGAGGCGGCTGGCGACCCGTAGTTCACCGCGCTTCTTAGGTTTCCAACGAGGTCCGACGGTGAAGCAAGGGCAACTGGTTGGGTCTGACCGTAGGTCCGATTCGAAGGGAAATGCGACGCATCTCCAGTGAGGGAAATGCCTTTTCGATTTCCGGTCTCCGGATTTCGGAGATCGCCGATTGAGCGCACTAGCGCCTCTCACCACAATATGTGGCCATGACAAGTAAGAAGAAAGCGCGCCGCGGGCGGCCTGCCGGATCCACCGTCGGCGGTTCGAAGTCCGACAAGATCCGCGAGCTGCTGAAGACCGGGATGCCGGCCGGCGCCATAGCGAAGCAGGTCGGGGCAACGACCGGCTTGGTCTACAACGTGAAGTCGCGCATGAGCGGGACGGGTGCGGCCCGTCGGACGGGCCGGCCGCAGAAGAGCGGGAGCGCGAAGGCTCCAGGCGCGAACGGGCTCGAGCAGCTCGTCACCGCAGTCCAGGCCGCCGACCGGGAGCGGGCAGGCATGCGAGCGGCGCTGGAGCGGATCCGCGATCTGGTCGCGTCCGCGCTGGCGTAGCCCGGTTCGCGCGGAACGGCGCCCTTCCCTTCTTCTCCGCGACGGCGGCCGGCAAGATGCTGCCATGCCGGTAAGTGACGGGGTCCACCAGCGAGCGATGGCTCTCCCGCTCGGCGTCGTCGAGCACCTCGGCTTCTACGTCTACGCCCTACGCGACCCGCGGGACGGCGCCGTCTTCTACGTCGGCAAGGGCACCGGCAACCGGCTGTTTGCCCACGTGGCCGCCGCCATCGAGCGACCCGCGATCACCGAGAAGCTCGACCGCATCCGGGCGATCCACGCGGCGGGCCGCGAGGTCGACTACGAGGTGATCCGACACGGGCTCACCGAGGACCAAGCGTTCGAGGTCGAGTCGGCGCTCATCGACTGGCTCGGCCTCGATGACCTCGCGAACGCGGTGGGCGGGCACCACGCAGCGCGTCGCGGGCGAATGACTGTGCCCGAGATCGTGGCGCTCTACGCTGCCCAGCCGGTCACACTCACCGAGCCCTGCCTGCTGATCATCGTGAACCGGCGGTTCGCGCGGAACACCGGCGCCGAGCAGCTATACGAGATCACGCGGGGTGATTGGGTGGTCGGGCCGCGGCGGGCGAAGGCCCGGTTCGCGCTGTCGGTCTTCCGCGGCCTCGTCCGGGCGGTGTACCGGATCGAGCAGTGGGAGCCAGTCGTATCGGACGGCCCACACCAGAAGCGACGGAACCGGTGGCGCTTCGTCGGCACGCGGGCCGCGGAACTGCAGCATTTGGTCGGCGGCGACGTGAGCGCCTACCTCGGCCAGGCATCGCAGAACCCGGTGCGCTACGTGAACTGCTGAACCATTCCGGGTCTTGACCCCGACGGCCCCGAGATCGAAAACAGAATCAGCATTCGGTGACGGGATCGACCGAGAGGGCCTGCCCCGCCGCCAACCGCACATGTGCCGGGGTTGTCCGCGACGGACGTGAAACTCGACTCTCCTTCTTCCCCTTTTCCCGAAGTTCTCCCCGGCACAACTCTTCTGACGGCGCCCACCGACTTTCGGGGACCAGCCATCCCCGGCACCGGCGCTACCAGGTAGGGACACGGGAGCTGTTTCGCGAACCTTCGGCTCCGCGTCGCCTGACGCCGGAACGGTCAGTTCCGGTTCAGTCCGTGGAGCCGACTCGCGAGCTTCTCCTTCCATCGGGACTCGAGCTGGAGCACCGCGCGCTCATCCAGGCCGCTGCCGGCCGTCTCCAGGATCGACACGTCGTAGTCGGCCGCCTCGCCCTCGATCGCCTGCATGCCGACGTTGCCCCCATGGCCGTTCTGGTAGCTGAGCCACCGACCGAAGAATCCGTCGGCCCCGGACGCCGAGCCGACGTAGAACTCGGCGCGCTCACGGTGGACCAGGAGATAGACGCCGCCCACGGCCCGCAGCGCCGCGATCCAGGTGCTTGGCAGGGCCTCGACCTCCGCGAGCCCGCAGCGAAACGCCAGGTAGCCCACGAACTCGGGCTCGACGATCTGGCGGCGCAGCTCGACGATCGGCTTCTCCTTGGAGTCAGCCCTTTGCACCCACGCACGCTGCCCTGGCCCCCACTCAATCACGAGGCGCCCGCGATAGCAGTCGAGTTCGGGGACGCGCCGAGTCTCGAAGACGGTCGGACTTCGCGGCATCGCGGCCGCGCCGGGGAAGGGATCTGTGTAGGGATCGCTCGATTCGCCAGTCACTTCCCACAGCCCGACGAAAACGCAATCCCCAACCGGGTCCACCACGAACGCGGCTAGGTAGCGGGCCGCCCGGAACGCATCGATCACCCGCGGGACGACCTGAGCGTTCTGGTAGAGGTCGAACCGCGGATCGGCGTGAATGGCGGCTTGGTAGACCTGCCGCTGAACGTCAGGATCGCAGTGCCGGAGTAGGCGAACCCCAGCCGGATCGATACCGGCCTCGCGCAGGAGCGACGTGAACTTGAGCATGGCTCCCCATCGGCAGAGAAGCCGGCCGCTCCAAACCTCGCCGCGTCGCGGAGGGTTGCGTGGCGCCGAGTGGACCAAGACCACCGACGCTGCGGACCTCGCCCTGGCTTCCGTAGCCCCCAGGCGTCATGCTCTTCACGCGAGGGAGGCCCCGACCGCAAGAGGTAGAGTCATGGCAGGAGCACCGAAGAGAGTCGTAGACAGGATCAAGGCCGCGCTGAAGCAGTTCGTGCCCGTCCTGCAAGCGCAGCGAGACCGCGATGTCTCCGAGGCCGACACGGTCACCCTCGTTAAGGACCTGATGTCGAGCATGCTCGGCTTCGACAAGTACGCCGAACTGACGAGCGAACACGCCATCCGTGGCACGTACTGCGATCTCGCCGTCAAGCTGGATGGCAAGCTGCGGCTGCTCGTCGAGGTCAAGGCGATCGGCATTCAGCTCACCGACCGCCACGCGAAGCAAGCCATCGACTACGCCGCGAACCAGGGCGTGGACTGGGTGGTCTTGACGAACTCGATCCAGTGGCGGCTCTACCGCGTCGTCTTCGCGAAGCCGATCGACGCGAAGCTCGCCTCCGAGTTCGACATGCTCACGGTCAACGTCCGATCGAAGGACGACGTGGAGAGGCTCTACCTTCTCAGCCGCGAAGGGTTCCAGCGCAGCGCGTTGCAGGAGTACGCCGAACGCCAAGCCGCGACGAGCCGGTTCCTGGTCGCCAGCCTCCTGCTGAACGACGACGACGTGGTCGCCGTCATCCGTCGAGAGCTAAGGAAGATCACGGACATGCTGGTCGACTGCCACGCCATCAAGCAGGTCCTTCGGCACGAGGTGATCAAACGCGAGGCGCTCGAAGGGCCCGAAGCCGCCGACGCCGAGCGGTTGGTGCTACGGGCCGCCAAGGCTGGCCGAGCCGTTCGGGCGAACGGCGACAAAGCCGTGGCAGAAGTGATGGCCCCCGAGAGTGAGCAATCCGAGGTGAGCAACCCGTGAACCCCCTCCTCCGATTCGACCACGAGAAGCCGACGATCTCCTGGGTCGACGAGACGTTCACGGATCTTGAGATCGACGCGTTCCTGCCCGCTACGCAAGGATGCTGCGGCACTTGATCCAGGCTCAGGAGCGGCCAAGGACCAGGGGATTGACTGACATGACCCGCGAACCGGACGACATCGACGATAACGACCTTCGCGACGCCCAGCGCGAGGAGCAAGTCGAGATGATGAAGGAGTGGTTCCTCGCGCGCTACGAGGATCCGGTCCATCATCTCCCCTATGACAGCGAAGAGGGTGGCTACGTGTGGTGGTTGGTCGGAGGTTCGCACGATGCGACTGACGCTCTCTCCGAGAGGTTTGACGACATCGTGCCGCCCAACGTCATTGAGGCAGCGGCCGACGATCTGAGTTCTGACTGTGCGGACTGGGTCTGCAAGGCCGAACTCGACGACATGTATGACGACTACCAGTCGGATGCCATCGACGCCGACACACATCCGCTGGGGACGCTGCGAGGTGCATTGACCAAGACGGAGGCTCTGGTCACCCGGCTCGACGACGACTACCTGAGGAGCCTCGCTCTCGTCGGTGTAGTCAGCGCACTCGAAGCCTTCCTGCTCGATACGTTCGCGGGAAACGTGCTAGGTGACGAGGACTTGCTCAGGCGTTACGTCGAGGGCGAGCCGGAGTTCCGCGAGCGAAAGCTCGACCTCCCCAACCTCTTCAAGCGACGCGAGGGGCTGCGAGACGAGGTGAAGGAACACCTCATGAAGATGCTCTGGCACAACGTCGGGAAGGCGGCCTCCATGTATCGCTGGACGTTCAAGATCCAGATTCCGGCTGGCCTCGACGTCATCGGGCCAGCGGTCCGCAAGCGGCATGACATCGTCCACCGTGGCGGTAAGACGCCAGACGGCGACTTATCCTCGGTGGCGAAAGCTGAACTCACGACCCTGATCGAGGCAGTCGAGAAGTTCGCGATTGAGTTGGACGCCCGAATCTCGCCGTTCTAGCTCTCAGGCTCAGCACGAACTGGACCCCAAGCTGGAACGGCTTGATGGGCGCCGCAATCTACCTTAAGGGATGGGCGCACGCGCCGGGCGCGAACCCAGGCCACACCGTCGTCAGCAACGGGGTGAAGTGGGTCATCGGGAACGCGCAGGCGAGGCCTCGGCGTCGCATTTCCCGTAGTATGCGACGCGAAGGCCTCGCCTCACATGAGCACGAACTACGGTCGCTGCAACATCTGCTCAACCCGGGCTAGGCTGACTGAAGACCACGTTCCGCCCCGCGGCAGCTGGGACCCCACGCACACGAGTCGTGTCTGGGTCCAGAAGCTGATTCCCAAGCTCAAGCCGCCAGACAAGCGGATCCGTCGCCTATCCCAGAATGGTCTGAAGTTCCGCACTCTGTGCGCCTCGTGCAACAACGACCTACTTGGACTATCCTACGACCCGGCTCTGCACCAATTCAGCCGCAAGGTTGGACAGATCATGCGAGTTGGTCGTCGCCTAACACTTCCCGGCCACATTGATGTCGACATCCAGCCGGCGAACGTAGCCAGGGCCGTGATGGGCCACCTTCTGGCTGCGGAACTGCGGGCCGACATGGCTCTGCATCCGTCTTCCGCCCCAATGCAGCAATCGATGCGAGACTACGTCTTGGACTCCACACTCGACCTGCCACCCAACCTGCGCGTCTTCGTCTGGCCTTACTGGGGAAAACGTCAGGTAGTACTGCGCGGAGTGGGCGTCCTCTTCGATCTTGGCGTCGTCTCTCCACTGAGGATGCTGGTGGGCGATTTCCTAAAGTACCTTCCCCTGGCATTCATGGTCACCTATGACCCCCCTCAGCCTGTCCCGCAGAAGTTTGCGCGCTTCGAACTCGAAGCCCGTGGACACCAAGTCGGTCAAGTAGTGAAGCACTCTGTGCCGACGAGAATGTCAGATAGCCTTCGCCCGAGTTGGCCAGAAAGCCCCAACGTGAGCGATGCGCTCATGCTCAATGATGACGTGTGCATCACCGCCGACATGGATGAGCCATGAACCGGGTCCGCCTCCCATTCGGCGTCTTGATGCTCCACATGCTCAAGGGAATGCGACTCGGTTCGGATGCACCTGTGGCTATCCGGTCTTGGTATCAAGTGCCGCAGGCAAATCGTCCAGCGACAACGCTACATGGCGCTGTTGCGCACCCTCCCACATGCTCACCGAGCGACGCAGCCAGCGGTCCTGCGTGACGATTCCATCGGCCACCGAACTGAACGCAATGTGGATGTTGTCATAGAGCTCGCCCCGCAGGTTGTTGTCACTTGTCCGTCCGCAAACCCGGCGAACGACGCCGATCACGAGGTGCCGCGCGCACATTCGGACCCAGAGGTTCCCCCTGGCCTTCCAGCAGGCATCGGCGTCGGAGACCCTGCCTAGGCTGTGCATGAGGGCCGCCAAGTTGCCCCGGACGCCGAACAGGTAGTCACTCAGCTCGCCGGCCTTCTGCACGACGCTGGCCGGATTCGCCCAGAAGGAAGCCTTCTCTGCGGAGCAGTCCAAGTGCCCCGACTGTGTGAGATCCCGGGCCACGGCGTCGCGAAACCGCTGCGCGCCATCCTGTAGCTTCTCCTGCTCTTCCCGCATCCGTATTACGTCTTGCTCTCTGATGCTGGCTCCCAGAGCACTCCATGGACGGGTTTCCCAGCAGGGCGATGGCCTGAACTCGGTGGGCGCAGAAACCCACTGTCGCACAACAGGGTGCCAATGCCACAGCACACCTTCGGGGACCAGTTGCCGCAGCAGCCGGAAAGCCGCGTCGCGAGCCTGCGGGTTCTCTCTGGTCGACGTGAAAATCTCCTCGAGTGCGAGGATGCTGGTGCAAAACACGGGTCCGAACGCAGCGCGCCGGACAAGCTCTCCGCGAAGAGCAGCGTACCGCTCTTCATCTGCCAAGTGGCGAATGGCCGAGGTGTCCAGGTAGAGCATCGTCGAAGGTGGTCGCCAGCGGTTTGCATTCTCCGGCGAGGAAGTCTGCACGTCGACGCCGCTGAGCATAGCGAAAACAGGGGGCAGGACGAGCGTCGGTCGGGTCCGAGGCGCACTGCACTCTCCGCCTACACCCGAGACGCCGGGATCTCACAGCAAGTCCGGCCGATTCCCTCAAGCAAGCATCGGACAGGCGCCGGTCCGGAACCTGGCGTCGACTACCCGACTCCATCGACGTTGGTTCCTTCACCCGGAGGGACATCCTCCAAGTCAACGTCCGAAGCGAACTCATCGAGTTCCTTCATGTAACTCTCGAAGCGTCGGAAACCTCTCTTCACCAAATCCTCAGCCCACTGCATTATCGGAACCTTGGTGCGAGGTTGCACACTCCAAGTGAGGAAGGCACCGCCTGACTTCAATCGCTTGCCTGGAATTCCCGCCCATGCGTAACGGAACATCTGACCGGTGAATCGAATGGCTACAACCGCGCACCTCAAGTCACCAGTTTCCTTCGATCTAATCCCATGCACGACAACGCCATAGGCATCCGCAGCTACTGAACTTGGCATGTATTCAATCCTGGCGTCTGGTGGGATCCTGCCATCCTTGATATTGAAGAGGTCACCGGCGGGTAACAAATAACCCGCATCTGCAGCAATGACCGCTGCTTTCATGGCGACCCAATGCGCGCAAGTATCCCACTGCGAGGACGCCAGCCGTAGGTACATCGGATTCGACGGCTTATCCACTTCGATGTACGGCTTCATGAAGGTTCTTAGCTTCTGTTCGCAGAGACTCATCCACCCGTTGTTACATTTCCTGCATACGACGACTGCGCTCGCTGCGCGCGCAGCCAGTCGAGACACCCTGCAATCGCCAGAGTTGTACAGCTCTCTTCGCTTTTCCCACAAGTTGTCCAAATCGTCTGCTTCTGGATTGCTCAAGACAATCCCGTAGGCATGGTGCCCCTCTCCCGTGAAAGTCTCCTTCGGATGCGCCTTCGATATCCACTTGGAAAAGACGTGCTCCGGAGTGAGTTCCAGGTCACCGCAGAAGATACAGCTTGTAACCATCGCCCAGAGCAACCGTAGTGGTCCGGATGCCCAGCCGCAAGCGGTCGAATGGCGTGCCCCTCGTGACGTGACGCGCGTCGAAGCAAACAACCGTTCAACCAGGCGGTCCGCGATAGCTGGCCCTACGGTTGGAGACCGTAGCCGGTATTTGCAGGCCGCATGCGTGGGGAAATGCGACCCTCCGGCGGTCGCGCCCTGCGTGCTACACTCGCGCCCGACCGAGCCCCCGTCCAAGGCCACCTCCAAGCGGCTCCCGATCCCGCCCGAGGTGTTCCTTGTCGAAGCGCGCTGCTCCGTCGCCGGTCGAGACCGTCCCGATCGACCGCCTGTTCTGCTCCCCCGCCAACCCGCGCCTGAACGACGCGGCCGTCCCCCACGTTGCGGCCTCCCTGCGCCGGTTCGGCTGGCAGCAGCCCATCGTCGCCCGGCGCTCGGGTGAGGTTGTCGCCGGCAACACGCGCCTGAAGGCCGCCCAGAGCCTCGGGATGACCGAGGTGCCAGTGTGGTGGTTCGACGGGGATGACTTGGCCGCCACCGCCTTCGCCATCGCCGACAACCGCACCCACGAGTTCGCAGAGTGGAACGACGCCGAGCTGGCCGCCCTTCTGGAGCAGCTCAAGGCCGAGGACGCCCTCGACGGCGTCGGCTACACCGAGGACGACCTCGATGCCCTGGTCCAGCAGCTGCGCGAACAGGAGAAGGTCGACAAGGACCTGACCGACGACGGTCCCGAGGAACCGCCAGCTGTCGCCATCGCCCAGCCCGGCGACCTCTGGGTCCTCGGCGAGCATCGCCTGCTCTGCGGTGACTCTACCAACCTGGAGGACGTGCTCCGCGTCATGGCCGGCGACCAAGCCGCGCTTGTCGCGACCGACCCGCCGTACCTCGTCGACTACACGGGCGAGCGCCCGAACGACTCGGGCAAGGACTGGACCGCCACCTACCGCGAGATCGACATCGAGGACGCCGACGGCTTCTTCCGCGCCGTGTTCGCAAACGTCCTCGAGATCCTTGGACCGAAGGGCGCGATCTACTGCTGGCACGCGCACAAGCGGTGTGGCGACATCCAGCGCATCTGGCGGGATCTCGGCATCCTCGACCACCAGCAGATCATCTGGGTGAAGCCGACGCCCGTGTTCGGCCGCGTCTACTGGCACTTCCGGCACGAGCCCTGCGTGATGGGCTGGCGGCAGGGCGACAAGCCGGAGCACGACGGCGTGCACGAACACGACTCGGTCTGGGAAGTCGACTGGGAGGGCAAGGCTCGGGTGTCGACCGAACATCCAACTTCGAAGCCCGTCGAGCTCTTCGTCCGCCCGATCAAGAAGCACACCGCGCCCGGTGACGTCGTCTTCGAGCCGTTCTCCGGCAGTGGGTCACAGATCATCGCCGCGGAACGCGCCGGCCGCCGGTGTCGCGCAATCGAGATCTCCCCGCCGTTCGTCGACGTCGCGATCCGCCGCTGGCAGAAGGCGACTGGCGAGCAGGCGACGCTGGACGGCGACGGTCGATCGTTCGCCGAGATCGCCGCCGAGCGAGGGCTCGAACCGTGAACACCCGACGTCTGCAGGCGGCGCAGGATCGCATCAACCGGTTCCCCTACCGCTACGAAGCGATCGACGAGGCCTACGCTCGATTCCTCGACCGCGGCGTCCTGCCAGACGACAACCCTCTCGCGTGGCGGGTGCTGGAGCGCGTGTTGCACGCGAGGAAGCCGCTTCCGCCCGATGCAGACGACCTCGCGCGGGCCGGAGACCGACCGCTGTATCAGCCCTACGGCGGGACCCGTGAGATGCTGTTCCGCGAGGCCTGCTGCTCGCTCGGGCCGGCTCGTGCCCTCGCGCGGCTCCTGCTCCGCGCGATAGTCCAGGCCGGCTACGACCCGACCGATGCCGCGTTGATCGGGCCGGAGATGGAGCCGACGAACCTCGCGACCATCAGCATGCGCCTGCTCGGCTGGCCGCAGGATTACGTGCGCCCGCAGTACCGAGCGCAGCTGGATCGCCTGCTCGAGCAGCAAGGCATCGTTCAGGCGAACCGGCCGCGCAGTGACGCGGAGTGGGACAGGGGAGCGGGACGGGCTCTCTCGGCCTTCTTGACGAGCGGAATACTACCGTCCGAGCCGCGGTTCCTTCCGTTCGTGCTGACGACAAGCGAACAGCTCGCGCTGCACGGTCACTACTTCGGTAGGGGCAGCGAGGACTTGCTCGCGTCATTCGACGCCATCGCGACCGGGAGCCCAGCAGATCGTGAAGCTGCGTTGGGGCGACTCGGCGAGCTGCAGGTCGCGGCGACCGAAGAGAGGCGCTGATGCGCGCTCGCGACAAGCGCATCGAGCGGGTCGCCTACGCGATCGACGCCTCGCCGGTTCGCAAGCATCTGCTTCGCGAAGCGTACGAGTGGTTCACCATGTTCGGCGAACTCCACGAGCACGTCCACGTTGCCTACGAGGTCGTGCAGCAGGCCTTGCGCGGCGGCGCCGAAGCCCCGCCCGTGGAGGGAGCTGTGCTGACCAGGCGGGTGCGCCAGGCAGCCGTCGCCTACCAGGATCGGCAGCGACCTCGCGACGAATGGCCCCCGACGGTCCGGGGGCTGCTGTTCGACGAGGCGTTGTTCGAGAGTCAGCCGCTTCGCAACCTCGCCCGTTCCGTGATCGCAACCGAAGTCGCCTGGGGTGGTGACGTCCAGAATCCGGGGTTCGCCGCACGGCATGGCGTCCCCGGCTACGGCTGCGTGGCGCTGCACGTCTGCGGCTACCCGGGGAAGCTCGCGATCCCGCCGTACGAGGCCGAGGCGAAGCGGCTGTTCGTTCGGCTGGACAACTTCCGGGGTCGCATCCCGCAGGATGACCCGAGCTGGATGGACGCGCAGAGCGAAGCCCTTGCGGCCTTCTTCGGGGACAGTGTGCTCCCGGATGACGAGCTGCTCCTGGAGGGGGTCCTCGTGAACCTCGGCCTCGATCTTCTGCAGGCGCACCGACAGGGGATGGATGTGAGCAGGGCGATGGCATTGCTCGACCGGCTGGCGCGGAACATCGGAGATGAACGGGAACCGAGCCTGGCCGAGCTCTCCGAACTGGCGAAGACGGGGCTCTGGCACGCCGTCAGAACCGGCGACGGCCCCCGAGGTCGACGGCCGAGGCCGACTCCTCCAGCGCCGTGAGCCGCTGCTCGAGGTCCTTGACCTCGATGGCTTTCACTCGCACCTGGATCATGTCCAGGAACGCCTTCGCGACCTCGACCGTGATCGCGCCGCGGACCATCGCGTCGTTCACGCGGTCGATCGCCGCGAGGCAGTCGTCGATGCCGACCAGCTTCGGCAGGGAGACGTCGAGCGGCTCTCCCGCGGCGGGCGCGTCCGCCGGCCGGCCGAGGGTCCGCTCGGCCACGAAGCGCATCGCGCTGAGGTTGCCTTCGAGCGCCATCCGGAGCGCCCTTCGCATCATCGCAGTCATGTGCTCGGGGGTGACCGCTTCCTGGGCGGCGCGGAGCAGCTCGTAGCCCCGGCCCCGGCTGCGTCCGGGTCCGCCGGGGTTGCCCGGGGCGAAGCGACCGTTGCTGTCGCGCGTCGGTTCTGGGTTGTCCATGGCGATCACCTCCTGCGGAACGTGGCCGACTTGGAGGTGCGCTTGGACGGTTCGACTCGTGGATCAGACTAGCACTGGTGGCACCGGACGTCGAGCTGGCGCCTCGACGCAAGGCGCGACGCGAGGGAGCCTTGTGTCGACTCTCCCGAAGCCGTTTCCACCGTCACAAGCGGTGGCGGCAGCACGCGCGCGAAAGACGCCCGGACAGGTCGCATTTCCGATGGCATGCGACATCCGATCGCCGCATAGAGTTCTGCACAGCAGAACATCGCGCTTGACCGCTCCGGCGACCCGCTGCTTACAATAGTCCAATGCGTTTCGAAGAACTCATCGTTGAAGTCGTGAAGTGGAACGGAGCAGAGCAACACTACGCGTGTTGCACGGCGTTCCTGGATATGGCATCTGAGACCCGCCTCACTACGGACGACCTGGTGCTTCCAGAGATGTGGGGGAGGACACGGGGCCAGATCGGCTTCGGAATCGAGCGCGCCGGAGACAAGTCCTGGGTCACTCTCGGGCCCGTCTTGGTATTGCGACCGACGCCCGAGTACAGCCGCATGACAAGGGCCGGCGTCGAAGAGCCCTACCGGTGGCAGTTCGACCAACGGGACCTCCTCGACCAGACAGACGACATCTGTGGCGGTTGGGACGTGAGGCTCGTTGCGGCGCAAATGGCCAATGGTAAGTGGGGCGTCCGGTTCTCCGATCAACTGGGCATAACGACAGGTCCACACAAGAAGCGTCGGAGGACGGCGATCTCGGTTGGCGAGACCCTCGAGAAGGCTCTTTGGGCGGCCGTCCGCGGGTTTCGGAATGCTCCGCTCCGACCGCCGACGGAACTTGTCAGCGAATAGTGAACTCGGCAAAAACCTGGACAAGGCCTGACGGCGAATTGCTGAAGGGAACGCGCATGGGGCAGGCCAAAGGTCTTTGGCCATCAGCCGACAAGCGCCGCTCCGGCACCCGTCGGCTCCAAGGTCCTTGTTGGGCACCACAGAGACTCAAGCTCTGAACGGCCATTTCTCGGAGTCAACGAACGCTGGGTTGGCCGCGCCGAGATCTACATGGTACTCTGGGGCGCCAAATTGAGCGAAGAGCCTGACGATGACATGCAGGTCGCACCCGGTGGTCTTGACCCGCATTTCGTGGAGGCCGCCACCCGACGGATTGACCGGCTCTCCAGTCCAAGCACCGACGATGTGGTCGAATGTCGAGGTCTCGTCGACGATAGCGGCTGGAAGTGAAGAGCCGGAAAGTGGATCAAGCCCCAGCGCATACACAACCGCGCACACGCCAACTTTCGCCAGCAGTCGGCGGAAGTCATGCGGTCTGTAGCGAAGCCTTGCCCCCGCGAACTCAGCATCATAGGCGGGCCCAATCTGCTGAAGCGTGGGCCCCGCGATGTGCCGGAACTCGAGCATTGGATCGGGGTCCGACGAGGTCGAGAGATCCCGCAGTGAGCGCAGCCTGGGGCTTGGCAGATACAGCGGGCACCGATCCGGCGCAACGAACACCTCCTCCTGCCGGTTGCCGCGCTCTACAACGATCGGCCACGGCTGCTTGAGATCTTTCTTGCGTCGAGTCTGCAACCCTAAGATGTGTCGAGCCATCGGCCAAAGCTCTTGCAGAACGGTGCGCTCAAATTCGGCAGTGATTTGTGCGCAAGGTGCGCAGCTCGCGCCCAAGAGGACCCAGGGCCCATTGAGACCATACGGAACGACGTGCTCTCTCGACAGCTTACCAGAGCTACACCCGCAGTAGATGCATTGACCAACAGCGCGAGCGTTTGGTGAGGCAAAGAAGTCCATCAGCGAGATACCTGCATGCCCAGCGTCTTCCTCATGTGAAGTGTCGAAGACCGACTAATCCAATGTTCTGCAGTCTATCCCCCCGTCGTTGCCGTGGGCAGGCTTCTGCAGGGCATGTGCGTCGGCGTGCTCCGACGGTGGTGCCCGAGAAGCTCTGGGGATCGACACTTCTCACGATCGTCGATTTCGTCGCGGTCGTCGATGGCCACAGCGTCGCATTCCCTCCCGCATGCGACCCCCCCGCGGACCGGCCCCTGCTCGGGTCGCCGCGCTTGGCGCGGTTCCTGCTGCGGTGGCGTCGCCCCGCCGCCGGACAGCCGCCGGGCCCGAGTCCGTCCGACTCCCTGCGAATCCGGCTTGAGGTGTTCGCCCCGCCCATGGCTGAGTCATGGCCATGCACCTCCAAGCCGCATTCCAAGCGTTCCTCCTCCAGATCGAGGCCGACGGCCGGTCGCCGCACACCATCGGGCAGTACCGTCGCCACGGCGCGGCGCTCGTGACCTGGCTCGCGACCCGCCAGGTGAAGGTAGTCGCCGCGCTGACGCCCGAGTTGCTTGCGCAGTTCTTCGCCGACGGCGCGGCCAAGATGTCCTGCCGCGGCGGGCCGAAGAAGGCCGTCTCGCTAAACGCAATGCGCACCTCGATTCGGTGCTTCTGCGGGCACCTGCACGAGTCCGGCCTCGTCGCCTCGAACCCGGCCCGGCTGCTCCGCCGCGCGCGCTGTGCACCGCCGCCGCCGAAGGCGCTGCGCCCCGACGAGATCGAACGACTGCGCCGGGCGCTCGCCAAGGCGACAAAGCCCGAGGCGCTGCGCGACCGCATGCTGATCGAGCTGCTCCTGGGTGCCGGCATCCGGGTCGGCAGCGCCCTCGCACTCGATGTCGAGGACGTCGACCTCGCGCACGGCGAACTGGCTCTGCGGTCGACGAAGGGCGATCGCCCCACGACCGCGGTCCTCCCGGCGGACATCGTGAAGCAGCTGCGCGGGTTCCTCGCGGGGCGGACAACCGGCCCGGTCTTCGTAGCTGGCGACCGTCGGCTCTCGACGCGCCACGCGCAGCGCCGGCTGTCGCAGTGGTTCGCCGCGTCCAGGATTGCCGGGCGGAGCACGCACAGCTTGCGGCACTCGTTCGCGGCCGATCTGCTCGCGCGCACCGGGGACCTGCGGCTGGTGCAGGCGGCGCTGAATCACGCCAGCATCGTGAGCACAACGATCTACACGGCTGTCGATCGGGCGAGGCTGCGGGACGTCCTAGGCGCCTGATAGCTTCTATTCTGCGAGCCCTTCCTCAATTACCATGGCGACCACAGTCTCAAGATCCCTCCAAGGCGGATGGAACCAGTCCAAGAGCATCAAGAGAGACCGGCAGTAGTTTCGCGCGAGTACCTGTATCGGCTTCTGTCGGGCATCCTCGGGTGCTGCCCGCCCCGGCACTTATGGCCCTACTGGCTCATGCAGCTTGAGAGCATGGGTGCGGTTCTTCGACCTTGCCCCGGTCACCTTCTCGATGCCTGGATCGACTACCTCGAGAAGAAAGGCGTCATAGTCCGCAACGACCAATCCTACGAACTCGCCGGACAACCGGATGCTCTTGGTGCCTATCCAGACGACGCGCGCACTTCACTGCACGAAGCAGTCATCGACCACCTGCAAACTGCAGATTGCCCCAACCTCCTCAGGTATGCAATTCCGGCGATCCGCTCGAACGGCGATAGCACAACCAGGAAGTCGGTGGGCCGGCCCAGCGAAGTACAGAGCGCCTTTCCATTGCCAGCTACTTCGAACGATCTGAAGCGAATGCGTTGGGAGCGTCAGCGTCACTTGCGAGAACTTGCCGACTTTGTGCCTCATGCAGAAATCGTCTTCGACTGGATTCTCGCCACCGTGCAGCAGCGCATCCTATCGACGGCGTCACCGCCCAAGAAGCGGCAGATGTCGAACGAAGATCGGGCGCGCCTAATCCAGGAGCATCAAGCGGCCCACCGTCAGCAGATCGAAGACGCAATGGCGTGTGCCGATGTTCCGCGGCTCGCGGAACTCTGGCACATCGCGGCCGAGAATCTCGCCGCGCCGACCGGCAACCCGATGGAGAACGATCTGCGTCTGTTCTGGGGCACGAGCCTGAGACTTGCCACGGCTGCAGAGGCTCTTGGAAGACCCCGAAACGCCCTATTGGCACTGCGGGGCGCGATGATCGGTCTGCCAGGAGATGTCGACCAGGCGCGAGCCCGTTTCGCACGCGATTCCAAGCTGGTCGGTCTTCGCGCGGATGCTGCCGCGGAAATCGCAGCGGTCCTTATCGCATGGAAGCCGGATCTGGAAACGAAGTCGCCTCATAAACACCCGGAGGAACCCAACCACAAGCTGCCGTCGAGTTCAGAGAGCGCAGCGCTGCCACACGAAGTGCCGCGCCAGGACGAGACGAGTTCCGCGGACCGGGTGCCCGCTGCGCCGGCCGATACGGTGCATGAACGACTCGGGGCTCCCCTTCATCGGCCACGACCAACCGACGTTGGCAGCAAACCTCGCGATCCCGAACGCGCCGAACCAGGTCGAGGCGCGCCGAGTCCGCAGCCGCAGTCGCCCGAAGCTGCGAACGACCTGGTCTCCATCCAGGGCCTCGCGGACGAGACCGGCATCCCCTACTCAACGCTGGCATCGAGGAGGCTTCGCAAGGCAAGGACAGACCAACCGAAACCGATCGCAAAGAACGAAGAGCGCCGCGATCTCTATCGCCGAGCCGACTGGGAGCCGCTCATCGCCGCGATCCGGCAGGGGGCTCCCCGAGACGCGTAACGCATGCGTTACGCGCGTTACGCAGGATCGCAGGCCCTGCTGATATCGTCGTAGGGGGTGTGACAGATCACGCCACATCGACCCACAGGGACTCGATCGACGACATGACGGCTCGGCTGCTCGGGGAGGGAACGCTGCCCCTCGCGGATGCTGCCCGCGAGGCCGGCCTTCGGCCGGTCCCCAGCATGCGGACGCTCCTCCGCGCCACGATCGCAGGCCATCTAGAATCACTGCTCGTTGCCGGCCGGCGAGTCTGCTCCCCGGCGGCGATCGCGCGCTGGGTCGCGGGCCAGCAGCCCGGCCGACGGGAGGCCCGATGACGAGCGAGCGGCAGTTCTCGCTCGGCCAGGGCCGGGGATCGACGCGGGCAACGAGGAAGTCGCTCGGCGACGGCGAATGGGCGCCTGCTCTCGTTCCACACACCGGTCGCGACGCATGGTGGAGCCCGCACGTCTGGCAGCACGATCGCCGGCGCGCAGACGACTGGAGTGCTGCGTCCGCGATCGTCGTCGACGTCGACTACTACGATGCCGCCGCAAAGCACGTCCCACCTCCCGGTGATCGGGCTCAGACTCCGATTCAAGCCGCCAGCGAACTCGGCGCGACCGTCTGTCACCTGACACCCCGCGGTGCCCGGATCATCTGGGTGCTCCGTGAGGCGACAAGCGATCGCAAGTCGTGGGTCCGGGCCACGACGGCCCTCTGCGATTCCCTCGACGAACACCTTGCCCAGTCCGGCTTCCGGGTCGACCGCGGCGCATCGCTCGACTTTGCCCGGATCTTCTGGACACCGAACGCCATGGTCGACGGTCGCCAGCGCGACGCGGAACTTCAGGTGGTCGGTGAAGAAGTCGACCTGGACGACCTGCTCCCCGACGAGCGAGACGCGGGACTTCATGACGTGGCCGCGGCCGTCGCGGCGTACCGCGCCGCCTACCCCCTGGAGGTGCCGCGGAGCGGCGGGACGTGCCCGCTCTGCAGGCACAACGACTGCTTCGGGCGGTTGCCGACGGACTCCTCGAGATGGTTTTGCTTCTCCGATCGGCACGAGGCCGACAGCGGCGGCGTGGGCGTGCGCGGCGCACGAGGGTGGCACGGCGACGTGCTCGATCTGCACGCACACGCACGAGGCTGCTCGCGGGTCGAATGCCTTCGCCAGGCCGGCTACCTCGGCGCCAACGGATCGGACACGGAGGCGCCCAGGGGCATTTCTGCGGAATGTGCGGTTTCTGCGGATGGGGGGGGTCGATTTCGGTGGCCGGATCCTCGCCCCGTCGTGGACCACCAGCCGCTGCCGGCGTTCCCGATCGACACGGCCTTTCCGTCCCACCTCGACTGGCTCCGCGAGTACGTCGTCGCGATCGCGGACTGCTTCCAAGTCCCGGTCGACGCGGTGGCGATGTTGATCCTGCCGACCATGGGACTCGGCCTGGCGAAGCGGCTCGAGGTCGAACCGCAGCGGGGCTGGCGAGAGCAGTTGAGCCTTTACGTCGCCGTCGTCCTGCCGAGCGGCGAGCGGAAGACCGCCGTCATGCGGGAGCTGCTCGCACCGATCTACGCGTGGCAGGCGGAGACTGCCTCGGGGATGGCGAACGACCTCCGTCGCTTCGAGAACGACGAGCAGGTGCTCAAGAGCCGCCTCGACCAAGCCCGTCGGAGAGCCGCCAAGATCCAGTCGGACGACCACCCGGACCTCGACGAACTCGCCGGCCAACTCGCGACCGTCGCCGCGACGAAGCCGCGGCCGCCGTCACTCCTCGTCACGGAGGGGACCTCGGAGGCGATCGCCCGGACGCTCGTGCTGAACCAGGAGCGCGCGATGCTCGCGGCAGCCGAGGGCGACGCGATCGACATCATGCTGGGTCGCTACTCCGGCAGCCCGAACTTCGGCGTCTGGCTGGCGGGCCACTCGGGCGACTCCATCGACAGCGTGCGCCGTGGGCGCGGGCCCGATCGCCTCGCCCGCCCCGCGTTGCAGGTCGCGCTGTCGGTTCAACCCGATGTCATCACGGGGCTTCTCGCGTCGCGAGCAGCACACGGCCGCGGCGTCTTGGCGCGGTTCTTCTTCAGCCTGCCGGAGTCGAAGGTCGGTTTCCGTGAACTCCAGACCGACCCTATTCCGGCGATCCTCACGGACCGCTTCGGCACGGCAATGCAGAGGAACCTCAGCGCTTGGCTGCCCAAGGAACCCGAGATCATTCGGTTCTCACCCCAGGCCCAGGAGTTGTTCCTCAGCTACCGGGAGAACAACGAGCGCGACCTTCGGCCGGACGGCGCGCTTTCCCCTGTGCGCGCGTGGGGTAGCAAGTTGCCAGGGGGCCTCGCCCGTGTCGCCGGCATCCTGAGGACGTTCGACTCCCCGTCCACGCGTGAGATCGGAGTCGAGACGCTGCAGAGCGCCCTGTCGCTGCACCACTACCTCGTCTCGCACTACGAACGGGTGGCGATCCTCGCCGGCGAAGATCCCACTGTTGAGATCGCACGGCGAATCGACGCCTGGGTGCGCCGCGGGCGCCTGATGTCCTTCACCCGGCGCGACGCCTTCAACCAGCTGAAGAACCTGTGTGCTCGGGTCGAGGACATCGATCCGGCGCTCGATCTCCTGGAGGAGCGACACCGGATCCGGCCGAGCGGCCCGGTGCCGAAACCAGGCCGCGGCCGGCCGCCGAGCCCTCGCTACGAGGTGAACCCGGGCGTGCACGGAAAGGGTGACCCCCCATCGCAGAAATCGCACATTCCGCAGAAATCCCCGGGGAAGGGAGGTGCCGAGTGACCAAGACCGTCCGACTGATCAGCGGCGTCGGCTTCACCCCCGGTAGCGCGCAAGACCAGCGTGAAGGACTGGTCGGCTACGTCACGCTCACGTTCGCGGACCTGCTGCTGCTCGACGGCCTCGTCCTCCGACGGACTGCGGCCAGCAAGCACACGCTGTCGTTCCCGAATCGCACAGACCGGCGCGGCGAGCGGCACCCGTACTACCGGCCGCTGGACGACAGCGCCCGACGGGTCATCGAAGACGCGGTGTTCGCCGCGCTCGGCATCTCGCGCGACGCGACGGGGGACAACCATGAGTGACCAGCACCAAGCCCGGCCCGGCAGCCGGACCGACGGCGTCGCGCCAGACAGCCGGACCGCGGCGCACAAGCCAAGCCGGGAGGCCGGGTTTCCGTGCGCGCCCGGGAACGAGCAGAACGCCCTGGATGTCCCCGCAGGCATGCCCCTCCATGTCCGTCCCGTGATCACCTACGCCGAAGTCGCCGCGCTGGGCATCTGCCCGGAGCGAACCCTGCGCCGCCTCGTCGCGACGGGTCGCGTGCAGCGCGCAGTGCTTCGCGCGGGCCGACGCGTGCGCTTCGTCGTGCAGGACCTGCTCGACGAACTCCGGGAGGCCGCGGGGTAGCAGCGCGATGGGCTCGATCTACAAGCACCGGAGGGGCAAGGCGAACGAGTCCAAGCGGTGGTGCTACACGGTCAAGATCGAGGGCCGGTGGCGCGAGTTCATCGGGTTCACCGACAAGGACGCGACCCGGACGCGGATGGTGGACCACCAGCGCCGGGTGGACCGCGGCGAGGTCGGCCTCGTCGACCCGTTCGAGGCCGGGAAGCGCGAACCCCTGACGAAGCTGGTCGAGACCTACATCCGGCGGCCGGACGCCAAGGGCCAGAACCCTCGCCACCTCGTCGGCGAGCGGGAGCGGCTGCTGCTCGCGTTCCACGAGATGGGTGCCCGCACCTTCGCGGACCTCGACATCCCGCGGGCCGAGCTGTTCTTCACCAAGCTGCAGCTCGGCGAGGTGCGGCCGGGTCGGCCGACCCACAAGGGCGGCAAGCCCAAGCCGCGGAAGCCCGCGAGCGCCGCCACCGTGCGCGGGTACAAGGTGACGCTCAAGGCCTTCGGGCGCTACCTGCACCGGCGTGGCACCTGGCCGAACAACCCGTTCGACATGCTGCAGGCGAAGAAGCTGACCGCGGCCGACCGGACCCGGGTGAACCGGGCGCTGACGCCGGAGCAGATCGACCTGCTTGTGCAGGCCGCCGAGATCCGGCCGGTGCAGGAGTGGCGGCGGACGCACCCCAACGCCAGCGCCGAGAAGCTCGAGAGCCTCCGGATCGAGGGCGTCTTCCGGGGCCGGATCTACCTGACGCTCGCCTACACCGGGCTCCGCGTCGGCGAGCTCGCCGCCCTGACGTGGGGCGAGCTGGACCTGATCCAGGGGCAGGAGGTGGCGGAGATCGAAGCCCGGAAGCAGAAGGGGCGCGACGACGCGATCGTGGTGCTGCACCCGATGCTCGCCGAGATGCTGCGCCGGCACCGCAAGGAGTGCTCCACCGCCTCGGTCCGGAAGGGGCGCGGCCCGGTCCGGAACGCCGACAAGGTCTTCCGAGTGTCCTCATCCCTGCTGCGGTGGCTGAAGCTGGACGCCGCGTGGGCCGGCATCGGCCTGTGCGACGCGCGCGGCCGGTCGACGACCGTGCACGGCATCCGCGCCGGCTTCAACACGACCCTGCGCCGGAACGCGACCGACCCGTCGCTCCGCATGCGCCTGATGCGCCACAAGTCGACCGACCTCGGCCTCGGCACCTACGACAAGGTGGAGGTCGACGAACTGCGCCGCGAACTCGGACGCCTACCCGTCGCGTCCGCCCTCCGCGCGGCCGCTGGCGCCGAGTCCGTGACAGTACCAGTGACAGTACGCTCGGGGCCGACCGGGGCCGATGCTGGCCGCTCGGGGCCGTTCGACCCCTCAACACGCGCGACCACCGAATCCCCGAACGTCGCCCACACGTGGCCTTCCAGGCCGCCTTTGGCCGCTGCTGGCCGCTCCTGGCCGGAGCCCACCGCACATCTCCAAAATGTAGGCCCTGCAGGACTCGAACCTGCAACCAAGCGGGTATGAGCCGCCGGCTCTGACCAATTGAGCTAAGGGCCCCTTCGACCGACGCAAGCTATAGGATCGCGTCGACCCCGGCATGGCAACACTCGACCACGGCTCGATCCTCGCGCACTTCCGGGCGATCGGCAGCGCGATCCGCGACGCGTTGCGCGCGCACATGCTCGAGCAGTCGACCGAGGTGCTCGCGCGCACCGTGCGCGATGACCTCGGTGACACGATCTTCGGGATCGACGCACACGTCGAGGACACCCTCATCCGTGAGTGCGAGACCTGGGGCGGATCGCAGCGCTTCACGCTGCTCGCCGAAGGGCTCGACCCCGCCGGCATCACGTTCGGCACCGACTCCAGCGCGACCTCCACCCCACCGTTCCGCCTGTTGGTGGATCCGATCGACGGGACGCGTGGGCTCATGTTCGACAAGCGCTCGGCCTGGTGTCTGCTGGGCGCGGCACCCGACCGTGGCGAGGCGACGCGACTTGCGGACGTCGAGGTCGCGATGATGGTCGAGCTGCCGACGACGCGGCAGGCGACGTCCGATGTGCTGTGGGCGACTGCCGGTGGCGGCGCGTTCGGTGAACGCCACGATCTCGTTCGCGCCACGATCCGTCCGCTGCCGCTACGGCCGAGCCAGGCCGACACGCTGCTGCACGGCTTCGCGTCGGTGAGCAACTTCTTCCAGGGCGGGAAGGAGCTCATCGCGCGCCTCGAGGAAGCGATCCTCGCGCGTGCGCTCGGACCGTGGAACCCGGACAAGGCCGAGGTCTACTGCGATCAGTACATCTCGTCGGGCGGCCAGCTCGCCGAGCTCGCGCTCGGGCGCGATCGCTTCGTGCTCGACGTGCGACCGCTCGTGCACCGCGCGCTCGGCGCGGCGTCGTCGCTGGCATGTCGGCCCTACGACCTCGTCACGTGGCTCGTCGCGCACGAGGCCGGCTGTGTGATCCGCGATCCATCGGGGGCACCGCTCGATGCGCCGCTCGACGTCACGACGAACGTCGGGTTCGCGGGTTACGCCAATGCGGCGCTCGCGGCGCGGATGCTGCCGATCGTGCGCGAAGAGGTGGAGCGGTTGCTCGGGTTGTGACCTCGGCCGGGCCCAGGGCTATTCGGGCCGAGCAATCCCTGCGACACGACCCCTCTGAAACGATGAACA
Organism: Planctomycetota bacterium; assembly: GCA_020425925.1. Taxonomy (GTDB): domain Bacteria; phylum Planctomycetota; class UBA1135; order UBA1135; family UBA2386; genus JAGQRA01. The sequence continues at coordinate 6,527 of JAGQRB010000081.1, read as the reverse complement.
CTCGATTCCTCCGCACGGCCGTCGGCGTCGCCGCACTGGCCACCACCGTCATTGCGCAAGCCCCGACGTTCCGCATGGATCCGGCGGTCCGCCTCGGCCCGGCTGGCGGCACGCTGGCGTTCGACCTGACCGCGGTCCAGGGCACGGTCTACGCGACGCTCGGCAACCTCGACGGCGGGCCGACGGACCTCCTCGGCGAACGCTTCTATCTCGGCTTCTCGCCGACACTGGTGACGCTGGATGCCGGCGTCATGCCGGCGGGCGGCGTCGCCGCCGGGCAGATCCTGATCCCCGCGTTCGCGGGTGCGCTCGGTCTCGCCGTGTTCGGCCAGTGCGCGGTGCTCGACGCGAGCGCACCGAACGGCCTGTTCCGCACCACGAACGCCGAGAGTGGCGTGGCGCACGGCTCGCCGTTCGCGATCGCGGTCAAGTTCGACGACCCGGCCGCCGCGGGATTCACGGGCAGCTACTCGCAGAGCGTCGTGGGTCACATCGCTGGCGGACCGGTCACGCGCCGCACCCACGAGACGATCGATCCGCAGGGCGTGTTCTTCCCGATCGCGCTCAACAACCCGCTCAACCCGCACGGTTCGCGCAAACAGATGGTCTTCCGCGCGCAGGACGTCGGCGCGACCGGCAACGCCGAGATCGTCACCGCGATCCGCTGGTATTCGCTCGGACCGGTCTTCAACGACAGCTTCGCCCAGCTCGAGCTGCTGGTCGGGCACACGCCGGTCACGCCCGACTACGCCGTCGACCCGTGGACCGCGTTGCCGGTCGCGCCGAGCTCGGGCCTCGCTTCGACGTTCGCGAGCAACTACGGCGGCGCGGCACCGCAGACGATCTACAACGGTCGCTACGACCTGGTCCCGGCCATGCGTCGACCCGATGGCTACGTGCCGCTGCCGGTGCTCGCGCCGTTCCGCTACGACGGCGCGTCGAGCCTGCTCGTCGAGTTCAAGCTGCCGCCCGATCCGCTGGCAAACGGGTTCAACGGCATGTTCGGCGCCGTGATGGTGCAGTCGAGCCCGAATCCCGCGGCGCGAAACACGGCCGGCGGAACACCTTCCTCGCCGGTGAATCCCTACGCCGTCACCACCGGCCAGGGCGACAATTGGCTCGCCCAGCTGCAGCTCGAGTTCACCCGCGTCGAGACCGACGCGCTGTCGCCGTGGCTGGACTCCGGCAACGGCGCGCCCGACTACGAAGCACCCGGAATCGCCGCGTCGCTGCCCGCCGGCACCGGCGTGCAGGTCGAGTACCGCGGCGCGGCGACGGGTTCGGGCGCCAATCCGACCGCCTGGTCGGCGAGTCCGGACATCGCCGACGGCTACCGCTTCCTGCAGTTCCGCATCGTGTTCGTCGCCAACGCGATCAGCGGCGAAGTGCCGCTCGTCGACACGCTCGTGGTGCCGTTCAAGTAGCCGCGGCTATGCTGCGCGCGGATCGCCGCCGACCGACAGGCGACCCGAACCGCGATGAGCCGAGCTACGATCACGACGAAGGTCCAGGGGAAGCGCCAGCGCTTCACGCTGCAGGAAGGCGAGCTGACGACGATCGGACGCGCCTCGTCGTGCGCGGTGCAGATCAACGACAAGAGCGTGTCGCGGGAACACTGCGTCGCGATCTTCACCAACGGACGCCTCTGCCTCAACGACCTCGGTTCGAAGCACGGCGTCGTGCACGACGGCGAACGCGTCGACCGCTGCGATCTCGCACCCGGTGACAGCTGCCAGCTCGGCGCCGCCCACCTGACATTCGAGGCCGTGCTCGACGCGGGCAGCGAACCGCCACCCGAGCCGGAACCAGAAGCCCCACCCGCACCCGAACCCGAGCCCGAGCCGAAGCCGCGCACGCCCGAGCCCGCGGTCGTCTTCGCCGACGACGACCTGCCGGCCGAACCCGGCCAGGTGATCGGTGGCTATCGCGTCGACGAGGTGCTCGGCACCGGCGGCTTCGGCGTCGTCTACCGCGCCCAGCAGATCCAGCTCGGCCGCGAGGTCGCGCTCAAGGTGCTGCGGCTCGACGATCGGGCCGGCGACGGCGCGGCGCGCGTCGAGGCGTTCCTGCGCGAGGCGCGCGCGGCGGCCTCGATCAACGATCCGCACCTGGTGCAGATCCACGACGTCGGCCAGGACGGCGAGCTGCACTTCCTGTCGATGGAGCTGGTGAGCGGCGGCAGCCTCACCCGCAAGGTCCGCCGCGACGGTCCCCTCGACTGGCGCGCCGGCCTCGAGCTGATGCGCGATCTCGCCGGCGCGCTCGCCGCCGCGCACCGCGCCGGGTTGGTGCACCGCGACGTCAAACCGGCAAACGTGCTGCTCACCGCCAGCGGACGCGCCAAGCTCACCGACCTCGGCCTGGCCTCGGGCACGCTGCAGGCCGGCACCGTCGCGTTCATGGCGCCCGAGCAGATCCTGCGCCGCGACGTCGACGCGCGCACCGATCTCTACGCGCTCGGTTGCACGATCTACGCCGCGCTCACCGGGCGCGCGCCGTTCATCGGCAGCAAGGACGAGATCGCCAAGGGCCACCTCAAGGACACACCCGAATCACTGCAGCGGCTCGGCCTGCCGGTGCCGTGGCACTTCGATCAGCTGGTGGTCGAGTCCCTGATGGCTAAGGATCCCGACGACCGGCCGCAGAGCGCGACCCAGCTGCTCGAACGCCTCGACGACCTGATCCTGCCCGACAGCTACCCACGCGTCGACCGCGCGCCGCGGCCCGCGACGGTCGCGCGCGCGCGCTCGACCGGCGAGCCCGGCCGGGCCGGCGGCCGCAACCGCAACAAGGCGTTGCTGGCCCGCGTCCTCAGCGAGCTCGTGGTCTTCTCGATCAGCGCCTTCATCGTGATCGCGCTGCTGCTCGGGCTGAAGTACCACTTCCCGAGCCTCGACATCTACCGGCTCATCGGCAAGTAGCCCGGCACCTGCACGATGCGATCCTCCTCGGCGATCCAGGCGGTCAGCGGCCCGCCGTAGACGCAGCCGGTGTCGAGCCCGACCGCGTGCGGCCGCTGGACCAGCCCGCGCCGCGCCCAATGTCCGAACACGACGCGCTTGCTGCCGTGATAGAAGTCGTCCCACGGCCGATAGGGCGGTCCCGGCGGTGGCCAGTCCGACGCCGGGCGATTGCCGTCGGCGTCGCAGTAGCGCACCGTCACCGCGTAACTGCGCTCGCTCTCCGACAGCTCGAGCAGACGGTCCTCGCGCCAGTGCGGGTGCAGTCCGGCGTGCACCATGACGACGTCGTCGAAGATCCGCACGGTGGGTTGTTGCTCGAGCCAGGCCCGGTGCCGCGCGTCGCGCGTGCGGTCCTTGCGCAGCCACGACAGGTCGTGGTTGCCGAGCACCGGCTCGGCCTGCAGCTCGATGAGCAGATCGAGCACACCGTCCGAGTCGGGGCCCTTGTTGACGAGATCGCCGACCGGCAGCAGACGGTCGCGGCCGGATTCGAATCCGACCGCGACGACGAGGCGCTCGAGCGCTTCGCGGCAACCCTGGATGTCGCCGACGAAGATCCGCCGCATCACGGGATCGGAGTGACAGAGATCGCCGAGCTCCAGGTCTTGATGCCGTACTGGTAGCCCGGGTCGAACGTGATGCCGGCCATGTAGGTGGTGAACCCGATCAGCCAGGTCTGGTTGGGGATCATCAGCGTCGAGTTCGCCTGACCCGCGGCGTCGAGCGCCACCCAGGTCGGCGTGAAGAACGCGTTACCACTCACCGCGGCCGTGAACAGGAAGTCGGGGTTGAGCGGGATCACGCGCTGGTTGCCGAGGTCGAAGCCCGGCGCCGTGCCGAGCGACCAGCCGAACAGCGCGAGGCTGCCGTTGTCGCCGGGGCTGGTGTAGGTCAGCCCGACGTTGGTGCCGATGTTGCCGGCGCCGCTCTTCGTGATCGTCGCGACCGGCCCGCTCGGCTCGAGCGCGAGGTCGATCATGATCGGCGCGTTGTAGCTCGAGACCGTCACCGGCAGCGTCTTGCTGACGTGGCCCGGCGCACTCCAGGTCACGTTCCAGCTGCCGATCGGCAGCCACAGGCCGTAGCGGCCGTCGCGCGCCCGGCTCTTCGTCACCTCGCCGTGGTTGAACTGGTTGGGCGAGAACGTGATCGTCGATTCGAGCGGCGCGCTGCCGAGCGACGAGATCACGTGGCCGCGCACCGCCGGACGCCACCCCGTCAATGCGCGCCGCACTCCGGGCCAGACGATGCCGTTGGCCTCGTTGACCGCCGAAGCGTACGAGGGCTGGAACGACGTCATGACCTCGATCAGGAACGACAGCGTGCCGCCCGACGCCCAGTGATCCTCAGGCGCCTCGCCGGAGCCCGACGGATCGCGCTTCGAGTAGCCGAGCAGGCTGCGCATGTCCTCGACGTAGGTCTCGAGGAAGTTGTAGATCGTCGGACTGACGGTCGCGCACGGTGCGTAGGTCCGCAGCACGTCCTGGCCGTAGCTGTGGAAGTCGATGTAGACCTCGGGGCGGAGGTGCGCGATCAGGTTGCGCATCGTCCGGACCTCGGGCTCGCTGCCGGCGGACGGGCCGCGATAGGTCTCCGAATTCGTCGAGCCCGACGAGCCGCACAGGCCCCAGAGGAAGGGGTAGTTGCGGTTCGGGTCGACGCCGTAGCTGCTACCGCCATTCGGGCGGCGGTTCTTGCGCCAGAGGTTGTAGGTGGTCCAGACGTAGTTGACGCCGTCGGGATTGACCATCGGCACGAAGTAGAGCTCGTAGCCGTCGACCACCGCCTGGATCGTCGGATCCGTGGCGTAGAGCTGCAGCACCTTCTTCATCGCCTCGATCGTCATGACCGGCGAGTTGAGCTCGCGCGCGTGGTGCTGCGACGCGATCACGAACGCCGGCTCGTCCTCGTCCAGCTGCACGTTGTCGCTGATCTTGAGCGCGTAGATCGGCCGGTTCTCGTGGGTGCGGACCCCGCCGGGCAGGGCGCTGAGGTCGACCTTCGCCGCGATCGCGGGGTAGGCCGCGACCTGGGCGTCGATCTGCGCCTCGATCTCGGCGACGGTGAAGTAGGCGGGGTCCTGCGCCGTCAGCGCGGCAGCGACGACGGGCAGAACGAGGGTGGTGAAGCGGCGGGTTGGCATTTCGGGAGGGAAAGCAGAGCGGGGCTCGTGGCGTGATCATTCTTCCGCATCGCCGGTTCGGCTAGAAGTCCCACTCCGTGCAACGAGCGTTTCCGTCCCAGAGCGAGACCGGTCGGTGAACCGGCTGGTCCGCGCCGCCGGCTCGATCTCGGCGTTCACCCTGCTGTCGCGCATCCTCGGGCTCGCGCGCGATCGCCTCATGGCACAGGCGTTTGGCGCCGGCTGGGTGCAGGGCACGTTCCTGCTGGCGTGGATGTTTCCGAACCTGATGCGGCGGCTGCTCGGCGAGGGCGCGCTGTCGGCCGCACTCGTCCCGGCGTATACCGCAGCCCGCAAGCGGGGGCCCGACGACGCCCGCGCGCTGCTCTCCGACATCCTCGGCGCGGTGACGGCGATTCTCGCGCCGCTCTGTCTGCTGATCGCGGCGCTGAGCCTGGTGTGGCCGGTCGAGTGGCTGCCCGCACCCGAACACGGCGGCGTCGCGGCGATCCGGCTGCTGCTGGTGCTGAACGCGATCCTGTTCTTCTACGCGCTGCCGATCTGCCTGTGCGCCGCGCTCACCGGCGCGATGAACACGCTCGGCATCTTCGCGTTGCCGGCGGCGCTGCCGGTGCTGCTGAACATGTTCTGGATCGCGGCGCTGCTGCTCGCCGGCCCGTGCGGCTACACGATCGACGTCGACATCGCGGTCTGGGTCGCGATCTGGCTGACGGTCGGCGGCTTCGTGCAGCTCGTGCTGCTGGCGCTGCCGATCGCTCGCGCCGGCGAACTGCCGCGCCTGCGGGTCGCGCTGCCGCGGCGCGGCACCCCGGCGTTCGCGGTGTTCGTCGCGATGGGGCCGATGGTCGTCGGCATGTCGCTCAACCAGATCAGCTCGCTGCTCGACATGCTGATGGCGTACTATCTGGTGTCGTCGGGCGCGGTCACCTACGTCTACCTCGCCAACCGCCTGCTGCTGTTCCCGCACGCGCTGACCGCGATGTCGCTCGGGGTCGCCGCATTCCCCAAGCTCGCGCTCGATGCGACCGCGAACGACCGCGTCGGTGTCCGCCACACCCTCGATCGATTCGCCGGTCACACGATCCTGGTGACGCTGCCGGCGTCGGCCGGGCTCGCGCTGCTCGCCGACGACGTCGTGCGTGTGCTGTTCCTCGGCGGCGAGTTCCACGAGACCGACGTCGGGCCGACGGTGTGGACCGTGACGCTGCTGGTGCTCGGCCTGCCGTTCCTGGGTCTCGCGCAGCTCTACGCCCGCGCGTTCTACGCGGTCGGCGATGCGCGCACGCCGGCGCGGCTGGCGGCGTGGCTCGTGCTCGCCAACGCGGCGCTGAACCTGTTGTTGCTCGGCACCACGTCGCTCGGCACCGCCGGTCTCGCACTCGCGAGCAGCATCTCGTCGCTCGCGAACGCCGCGATCCTGG
>JAGQRB010000824.1 GCA_020425925.1 Planctomycetota bacterium | reverse complement strand
CGCAGGTGCCGGCCGCCGCGATCGCGACCGCCGACGCGGATGCGCTATCGGCGATGCTGGCGCAGGGACCGGTCCGGGTGCGGCTCGAGCTCGGTTGCGAGACGCTGCCCGATGTCGAGGGGCACAACATCGTCGGCGACTACCGCGGCAGCGAACTGCCCGCGGAGATCGTGCTGATCGGCGGCCACCTCGACGCCTGGGATCTCGGTACGGGTGCCCACGACGACGGGGCCGGCGTCGCGCACTGCCTCGAGGCGGTGCGGTTGCTGCGAGCGATCGGCTGCCGGCCGAAGCGGACGATCCGCGTCGTGTTGTTCGCCAACGAGGAGAACGGATTGCGCGGCGCCCGGGCCTACGCCGCGGCGCACGACGCCGAGATCTCGCATCACGTCGCGGCGATCGAGACCGATTCGGGGGGGTTCACGCCGCGCGGGTTCTCGTGCTCGCTGCGCGACGCCGCCGCCGACGCGATCGAGCGTCTGTTCGCGCCGCTCGACGCGATCAACGCCGGCCTGTTCCTCAGCGGCGCGGGTGCCGGCGGAGCCGACATCAGCGTGTTGCACGCGCGCGGCGTGCCGTGTCTGGCGCTATGGGTCGACACGCACCGATACTTCGACTACCACCACTCGGTCATCGACGATCTGCCCGCGGTCAACGAGCGCGAGCTCGCGCTCGGTGCCGCGGTGCTCGCCTACGGGGCGAGTGCGCTCGCCGATCGCTGAGCCCGGGTGCCACCCCACTAGCGCGGTCCGCGCAGGATCGCGAGCGCCTCGCGCAACACCGGGTCGGCGTTGCCCAGTGCCGCGATCGGCATCTCGATCGGGACCGTCGGCTGGATGCCCTCGCCCTCGAAACAGGTGCCGTCGGGCCGCAGCGCCTGCCAGCTCGGCAGCAGCACGGTGAGCCCCGGGGCGAGGGCGTGGGGCTTCGGATTGCCCGACGAGCCTTGGCTCGCGCTGCCGACGAGCGTCGCGCGCGGGCACTGCTTCATCATCAGCAGGAATGCCTCGCAGCTCGACATGTTCTGTTGCCCCATGAGCACCGCGACGGAACCGCGGTAGGCGTTGGGCGCGACGTTGCCGCGCAGGGTGCGGACCTGCTTCGGCCCGAAGCCGTCTTCGGCGGTCGCGTCGCGATAGCGGTGGGCGGCGTAGGCGACCTCACCGTCGACGAAGAAGGCCGCGAGCCGACGGGCGAGGTCTTCGTCGCCGCCGCCGTTCTGACGCACGTCGATCACGATGCCCTTGCAGTCGAGCATCCGGTGCAGCGCGTCGAGGCACAGCTCGAACTGGCTGCGGCTGTCGCGCGAGAACGAACCGACGAACAGATAGCCGATGCCGTCGTCGGTGCGCGCCGCGAGCCCGATGCGGCCGACCCGCTCGAGTCCCGGGAGCGACGCGCGGACACCCTGGACGTCGAAGTCGGGTCGCGCCTCGCGCTCGAACGTCGCCAGCGAGGCGTCGAGCCAACGGACCGAGATGTGTGGGTCCTGTGGTACGGCGAGCAGATCGGCCGAGACCAGCGCGATCGCGGCCATGCTCGGGCACTCGACGAGGCGGTCGTGCGCGCGCAGCTCGAAATCGTCCCAGTCGATGCCCAGGCGGTCGCGGTAGGAGTAGCGCTCCCGCAGCAGCAGGCAGAGCTTGGCCGCGATCTCCTCGCGCAGCTCGCTCGGGATCGCCGGTCCGACGGTCGCGAAGCGCCACGGCGTCGGCGCGAGTCGCTGGCCGGCTGCCGACCAGAAACCCTTCACGGTGGCGCAGGACAGGTCCAGCGCGTAGACCCGGTCCTCCTCGAGTTCGACGTCGATCGCGAACGTCCGCGCGTCGCGCCAGCTGACGCCGTGCACCTTCGGGAAGCTCGGGCCGCCGCCGCAGACCGAGTACAGCGTGCTGTTCATGTCCTGGTCGAACCGGACCGTGATCTGCGTCTTGCCGGCGGCGGTCGCGGGCGCGAGGTGTGGTGGTGTCGTCGCGAGCACGACCGGCCTGTCCTGCGCGACCGCTGCGGGTGCGGCCGTCGCGATCGCCGCGAGGAGCACGAATGGGAGCTGCATCGGTCTATCTCACCGTCGTCGCGTAGCGGTTGTGTTCGTGTCGATCGACCGCCTCGGCCAGCGCGAGCGTGGCGTCGGTCGCGATCGCGGCGGCGCGCGCCCGTTCGAGCAGCTCGCGCGGGGTCTCGCCGCGGCGGAACTCCAGGCCGATGGCGCGGGCCGCAGCGAGCAGCGATGTCACCGCGGCCGGGCGCCGCCGCCTTCGCCGCCGAGCGTAGAGCAACGCCAGCGGCAGCGCCAGCAACGTCAATGCGCCGAGCGGGTGGTTCGAGGTGAAAGTGACGATCGACCGGGGCAGCAGGGTCAATGCAACCACGAGGGTCCGACGTCCGTCCTCGTCGAAGCCGACGACAGCGTTCCATCCCGCCTCGAGTTCGGCGAACGTGGCCTGCCACCAGGTCTGGTCGACGGCGTGGGCCGTAATGCTGGCGCTCGCCGGCGTGGCGTCGAAGGTCGACCAGGATCCGTCGGGCAGCAGCGCTTCGACCCATGCGTGGGCATGCCGGGTGCGGACCACGACGGTGCCCTCGTCGTCGACCTCTTGCGCGAGATAGCCGCCGATGAGCCGGCACGGCACTTCCTGCAGGCGCAGGAGGATGCCCAGCGCCGTCGCGAAGAACTCGCAGTGGCCACCGCCGCTGCCAGTCGCGAAGTTCTCGATGTCGCCCGCGAAACCCGGTGTTCCCGGCAACCGGTACGAACGGTTGCGGCGCAGCCACTCCGTGCTGTGCTCGGCGATCTGCTCCGGCGTCGCGTCGGCAGGCAGCTCGGCACGCAGCTGCCGCGCGCGCTCGTCGAGCTGACGGACCACCTCGCGATCGGGCAGCTGCAGCAGCAGGTCCCGGACCCGCGACGAGACCGATTCGGACGCGGGGGTCTCGGTCAGGCGCACCGTGTAGCGGATCGTCGAGTTCGGCGCGTCGGCGACCCGATAGTACGCGAAGCCGCCGAACGACTTCGGGTCCAGCAGGACGCCGGCGAACTCGATCGGCGTCAGTTCGCAGGCATCCGGCGGCAGCGGCAGCTGCTGACCGAACGGGGTCGGCAGCTGTACGTCGAGGCCGCCACGCGTCGGGGCCAGACCGTTGCGCCACTTGCCGTCGTGCGAGCGCTCCCAGGTCGGGTCGGTAGCGAATCGGGCGGCGAATCGTCCCGAATCCTGCGGATGCCACGCGGAGCCGTCGAACGTCGTGAACGCGATCCCGCGCCAGTGCGTCGGAACCGTCACGACGTCGCCGCCGAGGGCGCGGATGCGCATGACGACCCGATTGCCGAGTTCGACCTTGCGGTCGTCCGAGAGGTCGATGACCTCGGCGAGGCCGGCCTCGAGTGCGGCGCGACGCGCCAGCGCGCTGCCGAGCCAGCCCTCGTGATGGAAGTCGCGCGGGAAGAAGACGAAGAGCAGCGCGGTGCCGAGGCCGATGACGGCCGTGCGCGGGACGCTGTCCCGCAGCAACGCCCGCGTCAGCGACCACGATGGGCCGGCCCCTCTGCGGGCGAGGACGTTGATCTGGAGTGCTGGCACGAACACGAACGCATGCGCGACGAACAGCACGGACCAGCTCACGCTCGAGGCGAAGAAGCTCGTCACGAACGCGATCAGGAACGAATTGAAGAACACCAGATCGGGTCGCTGGCGGGCACCGACGTTGTTGAGCAGGTGCACCTGGCAGAGCACAGCCAGCAGCATGCCGTCTTCGAGCATGTGCAGCAGCCCGCTCGTCGAGGCATGGTGCACCAGCATCGCGAACACGATGAGCACGCCGGTGTTCCAGATCGCGCGGTAGAGCGTGTGGCGTTGCAGCCGTCGCAGCCATGGCGCAGCGCACGCCAAGAGCAACAGCGGCGTGAGCCCGAGCTCGGGGACCGCGCCGGTCACCGCGACGAACGCGAGGTCGAGCAGCGTCAGCAGCAGCAGCATCGCGTGCAGGCACTCAGGCATGGGCGGCCTCCGTTCGGGGCGCCGCCGCGGGTGGGGCAGCGTCCGGCGGCAGCGCGCTGACCGTGGCGAGCCAGCGCAGCAGATCGCGCGGATCGGGCCGGTTGCCGTCGAGCGCAGCTTCGAAGCCCTGGCTGCGCAGCTGGACGGGGCGCTCGTTCTCGATCGCGGCGAGCAGCGTCGCCGTCGCCTGTGACAGCCGGGTCTCGAACAGCTCGGGTTCGCTGCAGCGCCGGTCGACGAGGATCTCGATGACGCGGCCGCCGGTCTCGCGTTCGCGCTCCTTCACCACCGGCTCGCCGCGTCGCGCGGTCGCCTTCCAGTGCACGTCGCCGGGGCTGTCGCCCGTCCGGAAGGGTCGCAATCCGGCGACCGCAGGGCTGCGACAGGTCTCACCGAGGCCGCCGACGGTACCGCGCGAGCGGCCGGTTCGGTCGCAGCCGGTAACCGGACCGGGATACGTCACGACCTCGACGTCGGCGGGCAGCACGCGCGTCGCGACGAACAGACCGAATGGAAAGCGGGAGCTGCAGCGCAGCGCGACGATGCGCCTGATGCCGCGGCTCTGCGGGCCGAGCCCGACGTCCAGGCGCCGGTCGCCGCGCAGGTGGGGCAGGTGCGCGAGCTCGAATCTCGCGGTCTCGCCGTCACCCTCGAGCTCGGCGTGGATCGTGCAGTCGAAGACCGCTCGGTCGCTCGCGACGCTCAGCGCGAGCGTGCGCTCGCTACCGGCCCCTGCCGCCGGTGCCGCGACGACCTCGACCGACAGACGCCGCTGGTTGCGGAGTGTCCACCATAGCCCGCACGCACCGAGCACGACGCAGAACGCGATGATCAGGAAGAACAGGTTGCTGTACGAGGCCGCGAGGAACGCGACCAGCAGACCCGCGAGCAGCAGGGTGCCCTTGAAGCCGAGCTCGGTGGGTCGCACGCGCACAGGTCGGGCCCCGGCAGCTAGAGCGGCACCTCGATGCTGCCGAGGATGCCCCGGAGCAGCTCGGCCGAGTCCAGGCGGGTTCCCTCGCGGGCGAACAGGCGATGGCCGAGCGTCGGCACCGCGAGTGCCTTGAGGTCGTCGGGGACGACGTAGTCGCGGCCGTGGAGCAGGGCGCGCGCGCGCGCCGCGGCCAGCCAGGACAGTGCTGCCCGCGGGCTCGCACCCAGCGCGAGCTCGGCATGCCCGCGGGTTACCGCGACGACCTGGTAGACGTACTCGGCAACGCGCGGGGCGACGCGCACGTTCGCGGCGGCCTCGCGCAGCGCGATCAGGTCGTCGCAGTCGATCACGGGTGCGCATTCGGCGAGGGCCTGTTCCGAGTCCCGGCCACCATAGAGCGCGATCTCCTCGTCGGCCGCGGGATAGCCGAGCTCGATGCAGACCAGGAATCGGTCGAGCGCGGCCTCCGGCATCGGATAGGTGCCGTGGAACTCGATCGGATTGCGGGTCGCGAGCACGGTGAACGGCTTGCCGAGCTCGAACCGGCGGCCCTCGACCGACACATGGCCGCTCTCCATCGCCTCCAGCAGGCACGAAAGCGTCCGCGGGCTCGTGCGGTTGATCTCGTCGGCGAGCACCAGGTTCGCGAACAGCGGTCCACGGACGAACGAGAAGCGTCCGAGGTCCTGCCGCCAGACGGCGGTGCCGACGACGTCGCTCGGCATCAGGTCGTTGGTGAACTGGATGCGTCGGAACTCGCAGTTGACGCTCTTGGCGAGCGCCCGCGCGAGCAGCGTCTTGCCGGTTCCGGGTACGCCCTCGACCAGCACATGGCCGCCCGCCACCATGGCGCACAGCAGCGGCTCGAGCGCGCTGTCCGGCACTACGACGACGTCGGTGACGTTCTTGTGGATGGCGATGCGGGCGGCGGCCGCATCGGCGGTACGAGGTGTGGTTGGCACGGTGCGGATTCACAGCGGTCTTTTCGACCGCGCGGGGGTCGCCCGTGAGCGTTGGCCCGTTGGCCGCCTTGGTACGGGCCGTTCAGTCGGACGTGGGCCTGGCGCGCATCAGCTCGCGGAAGCGTGCGTCGTTGCGCAGGCCGTCGAGGTCGGGCTCGTCGCGCGCATGCTCGCGCAACTCTTGGGCGAGCCCGCAGGCGATCGTCACCTCGTCGATCGCGCGGTCGCGCTGGCCGGCGAGCGCGAGGTAGCAGCCGAGGTTGTAGTGGCCGATGTCCGACTTCGGATTGCGCTCGACCAGTCGCTCCATGCACCGGATCGCGCCCGGCAGGTCGGCGATGCGCTTCCGGCACCAGGCCTCGCAGAGATCGAGCCAGTCGGCCAGGGCTTCGACCTCGCGCAGCTCCTCGATGTCCTGCAGCGCGTCGTCGTGCCGTGCCAGGCCGACGTAGGCCCGGACCCGCATCGCCAGACCCGCAGCGCGTGCGTCGGGGTCCGCCACGAGCACCTCGATGCGCTCGAGCGCTCGCTCCGGGCATTTCAGCTCGAGCCAGCCGTCGACCTCCTCCGCGAGGCGGCGAAGCGGTTGCGGGACCGGGATCATGGCGTGGGACTGCCAGTGTCCTACCGCGGCGCGCGGGGCGCAATCGCCGGCAGTGTCTCGTGACCGCGCGCGGCGACCGGCACGACGCCGACGATGCGAGCGCCGTCGAGCAGTACGGCCTCGTCGGCGAGATTGACGGTCGGGCAGACGTGCCGCGGCACGAGTCGGACCGTGGCGCCAACCGCGGGTGCCGCGCCCGCGGTCACCCCGAACGGCAGGTGCTCCTCG
>JAGQRB010000823.1 GCA_020425925.1 Planctomycetota bacterium | reverse complement strand
CGACGACAGCGGCCTCTGCGTCGACGCGCTCGACGGTCGCCCCGGTGTGCTGTCGGCGCGCTACGGCGGTCCCGGGCTCGACGATCGCGGCCGCGTCGCGGCGCTGCTCGCCGAGCTCCGCGACGTGCCGGCGGCGCGCCGCACCGCACGCTTCGTCTGCAGCCTCTGCGTCGTGAACGGTGACGGCGAGGCGCTCGGCGCGATCGAAGAACACTGCGAGGGCACGCTGCTCGCCGCCCCCAGCGGTGACGGCGGCTTCGGCTACGACCCGATCTTCGTGCCGCTCGAGTTCGCCGGCGACCCCGCCCACACCTTCGCCCAGCTCGATGCCGCCACCAAGGACCGGCTCAGCCATCGTGGCAAGGCGCTGCGCCGGCTGGCTGAAGTGCTGCCCGCACTGTTGTCGAAATCGAACTAGATGACGTTCGAGATCCTCGCCGTGCTCGGCGTGCTCGCGCTGGTGCTCGGGCTGCTGACGATGACGCGCATCGCGCCCGATGCGATCCTCGTCGCGGGGCTCACGGTGCTGCTCGCGATCCCGGTGTTCGATCCGGCGACCGGCTGGCGGTTCGGTGTGATCCCGGTCGCGCGCGGCGTCGCGGGGTTCGGCAATCCCGGCATGCTCGCGGTCGGTGCACTGTTCGTCGTCGTCACCGGGCTGCGCGAGACCGGCGCGATCGACTGGCTGGCGGCGACGCTGCTCGGGCGGCCGCGCAGCGAACGCTCCGCGATCCTGCGGGTCATGCTGCCGGTCGTCGGCATGAGCGCGTTCCTCAACAACACACCGGTGGTCGCGATGCTGATCCCGGCGGTGCAGGATTGGAGCAAGCGGCTCGCGATCTCGGCGTCGCGCCTGCTGATCCCGTTGAGCTACGCCGCGATCCTCGGTGGCACGTGCACCCTGATCGGCACCAGCACCAACCTCGTCGTCGCCGGACTGGTGGCGGAGACCGGCGAGGTACCGGCGCTGGCGATGTTCGACATCACCTGGATCGGGCTGCCGACCGCGATCGCCTGCGCCGCGTTCATCGTCTGGCTCGGACCGCGACTGCTGCCGCAGCGCCCGGCCGGCCCACCGACGACGCCGGCCGGACTGTCCGACACCAGGCAGTACACGCTCGAGCTCGTGGTGCCGGCCGGCAGCGCGCTGGCCGATCGCAGCGTCGACGAGGCCGGGCTGCGCAGCCTGCCGGGGTGCTTCCTGATCGAGATCGAGCGCGCCGGCGAGATCATCGCGCCGGTCGGCCCCGAACGCCGATTGCAGGCCGGCGACCGGCTGCTGTTCGCGGGCGTGGTCGATTCGATCCGCGAGCTCGTCAACACCCGCGGCCTCGCGGTCGCGACCGATCAGGTCTTCAAGCTCGACGCGCCGCGCTATCGACGCCGACTGTTCGAGGCCGTGGTCGCACCGGGCGCGGCGCTGAGCGGCGCGACGATCCGCGGCGCCGACTTCCGCAACCGCTTCCACGGCGCCGTGATCGCGGTCGCGCGCAACGGCGAACGCGTGCGCGGCCGTATCGGCGACATCCGGCTCAAGGGCGGCGACCTGCTGCTGGTCGAGGCCGAACCGAAGTTCGACGACCGCGCCCGCGGTTCGCGCGACTTCCTGCTGGTGCGCTCGCTCGAGGACAGCACGCCGCGGCAGCACGGCCGCGCACCGCTCGCGATCGGCATCCTGCTCCTGATGGTCGCACTCGCCACCTCCGGGGTCTATCCGATGCTGGTCGCCGCGATGCTCGCCGCCGGCGCGATGGTGCTGCTGCGCTGCTGCACGCTGACCGAAGCGCGGCGCGCGATCGACTGGTCGCTGTTGACGGTGATCGCCGCGTCGCTCGGCATCGGCGAGGCGATGGCCGCGAGCGGCGCCGCCGAACTGATCGCGCGCGGCATCCTCGGCAGCTGCGCCGGTAACGCCTGGTTGCTGTTGACCGCGGTCTATCTCACGACCGCGCTGCTGACCGCCGCGATCAGCAACGCCGCGGCGGTGGCGCTGATGTTCCCGATCGCGACCGCTGCCGCGACCGCGCTCGGCGTCGAGCGCATGCCGTTCGTGATCGCGATCATGATGGCGGGCTCGGCGAGCTTCGCGACGCCGATCGGCTACCAGACCAACCTCATGGTCTACGGTCCGGGCGGCTACACGTTCCGCGACTTCTTACGCATCGGCGTGCCCGTGAACCTCGTCGCCGGCGTCTGCACGGTCGCGCTGACGCCGCTGGTGTTTCCGTTCACGCGGTGAGCGGGATCGGTTACGACGGCGGGCCATGACCGCGACGCCGACCGCCGAAGAACTCGACACCCGCCTCGCCTTCGCCGCGCAGATCGCGAGCGAGGCCGGGGCCCGCCTGCGCGGCCTGCGCGCCAGCGGCCGGTGGTCCGACGAGAAGGTGCTCGGCGACGTCGCCGACCAGGCCGCCGACGGTTACCTGCAGGGCTACCTGCGCGGTCGCCATCCCGAGGACGGCCTGCTGTCCGAGGAGACCAAGGACTCGCCCGGGCGACTCGGACCGCGCTACACCTGGATCGTCGATCCGCTCGACGGCACCAAGGAGTACCGCACCGATCGCCACGACTGGGCGGTGCACGTCGGTCTCTGCCACGACGGTGTGCCGGTGCTCGGCGCCGTCGCGCTGCCGGCGATCGACCGCGTGCTGACCGGCGTCTGCGTCGCCGGCCACGAACGCTGCGAGCTGCGCGGCGAAGGCGGCGACTGGCCGCGCGAACTCGCGCCGGCGAACGCGGCGACGAGCGGGTTGCGCATCGCGGTCAGCCGCAGCCATACCCCGGACTGGGTGCAGCGTTTCGCCGATCACATCGGCGCCAGCGAGCTCGTGCCGTCGGGCAGCGTCGGCTTCAAGGTGTCGCTGCTCTTGTTCGGCAAGGCCGATGTCTACGTCCACAAGACCGGCCTCAAGGAGTGGGACACCTGCGCGCCCGAGGCGATCGCGCGCGCCGCCGGCTGGGCGGTGCACCGGCTCGACGGCAGCGACCAGCGCTACAACCAGCCCGACCCGCGCAACGACGAGATCCTGGTCTGCCGGCCCGCCGTGCTCGAGCGGGTGCTCGCGAGCGTCGCGGCCGCGCTGTAGCCTGCCGCGCCCGCTGCCGATACCGACACCGACCGATGACGATCGCCCGCTCCTACGACGTCGAGACCGAACCGCGCGGCATCCTGCGCCACGTGGTGCCGCTGCTCGGCTACCCGCGGCTGATCTGGCAGAACCGGTTCATGATCCACAACTCGTTCCGGCGCGAGTTGCTGAGCCGCTGGCACGGCTCGTTCCTCGGCGCGGGCTGGATGCTGGTGCAGCCGCTGTTCCAGTTCGCGGTCTACTTCCTCGTGTTCGGCTACCTCTTCGGTCAGCGCGGCACGGACGGTGCGCCGGACCGCGGCTTCGCGGTCTACCTGTTCTCGGGCGTGATCGTGTTCCACTCGCTGCTCGAGGCGATCAACAAGTGCGTCACGATCGTCTCGTCGAACAGCAACCTGGTGAAGAAGGTCGCGTTCCCGTCGGAGACGCTCGTCATCCCGGTGGCGATGATCTCGATCGTGCTCTACCTCGTCGGCGCGGTCATCTGCCTGGTGTTCGGCTTCGGCTTCGACGTGCTGCAGCCCGGCTGGATGCTGCTGACGCTGCCGCTGGTCGTGCTGGCGCAGTTCACGTTCACCGTCGGCCTCGGGTTGTTCCTCGGCAACGCCAACGTCTTCATGCCCGACGTCGGCCAGCTGATGCGCATCATCACAATGGCCTGGATGTTCCTGTCGCCGGTGTTCTGGACCCCCGACCGCCTCGACCAGCTGCCGGAGTCGATCGCCTGGGTCGGGGACCTCGCGCGCTACGGCAATCCGGCGTACTCGCTGCTGATGTGCCACCGCATCGCGCTCGGCGGCACGGCGGACTTCCTCGGCGAGTTCTGGCCGCAGCTCGGCATCGTCTCGATGTGGGCGGTGTTCTTCCTCGTGCTCGGCTACACGACGTTCGCGGCCAACAAACACAAGTTCGCCGACATCGTCTGACGTCCGACGCCCGAGGTCACGATTTGGTCCCAGCGGAGGTTGCGGCGCCGGTGGTCGTCCGTGCGAGCATGCGATTCGCCTGCGCCATCGTGCTCGCTGCTGCGACTTTCGCCCCGGCTCAGGAACCGACGGTGCCGTTCGCCGAGCACGGCAGAGCCTTCCTGAAGGCGCTCGGCGAAACGACCGCGCCGGACCTGCAGACGCTGCTCGCCGGGCATTACACCCGGATGCAGCTCGCCGACTTCGAGCTCTGCGTGCCGAACTCGATGGTCGCGAGCAAGGACGGGGTCGCGCGCGCCGCGGCGATCGCCGGAGCCCTCGTCGAACTGCAGGAGCGCCTCGCCGAGTGGCTACCCGCCGACGCCGACGCTACGCGCGCGGAGCTGAAGACGCTCACGAAGTGGATCGCGACCTGGCGCCGGAAGCCGGAGAGCACACCGCCGGCGGATCTGCAGCCGCATCCGGATCCTTGCGTGCTGATCGTCGCTCCGGATCGCGCCGCCTTCGTCGGGTTCGTCGGTTGGCTGGGCCTCTGGAAGGACGTCAATCGGGAGCTGTTCTGGTTCGACGCGGCGGCGCAGTTCTGCGACCTGCGCCTCGTCGACGAGGGTCAGGTGCAGCTCATCGCGCTCGAGTATGCGGCGCCGGACCAGGACGGCGACGTGACGAAGGGCTTCGCGATGGACACCCGCGAGCGGACGGGCCTGCTGCAACACGTGCTGCAGCGCGCAGCGACGTCGTGGTGCTGGCGCTTCCTCGGCGACCACGCGGACCCGTGCTTCGACATGGGCTTCGCGACCGCGCTCGTCGTCGACGTGCTCGGCCAGAACAACGCCCGCTCGGGCGGCAGCGGCAAGTCACACTCGACCGAAGGGCAGGGCGGCTTCATCCCCGGCGCGCCCGCCATGGGCGGCGGCATGCCGGTCCAGAACGCCGACAGCGAGTGGCGCAAGTCCCAGGGCTCCGACTGGTTCGCCCGTCCGTTGCGGCAGGCTCAGAAGGCCGGCGCCCACGAAGCGAAGCGCTCGGAGGACAAGCTCGGCAGCTTCCTGGTGTGCGATCGGAAGAACACGCGGAGGCACCTGGTGCAGGCACCGTTCCTCGGCAGCTTCGCGCTGCAGCGCGAGGCCGTCCCGGCGGCGTTCCTCGACGACTACCTCGAGTTCCACCGCGCCTACCGCGCGGCGTTCGTGCACTGGCTCGCGACCTTCGCCGAGAAGCCGAAACAGAGAGCCCACGACCGGTTCGCGGTCCTGCTGCAGCGCCTCGTCGACCGCGACGAGAAGCTCGACTACGAGGCCTTGTGTCAGGACGTCTACGGCCTGCCGCTGTCGGCCGCCGACCCCGCCGCGGACTCGCTCGAGCGCCGATTCCTCGGCTGGCTGGCGAAATCGAACTGACGGTCTCAGACCGGCTTCTTCTCGGCGGTCTCGACCGTCCAGCGGTGGTCCTGCAGGAACAGCCCGAGGTCCTTGGTGCGGTTCTGCACGATCAGATTCTGCTCCGCCGGCCGCTCGTGGTAGCGGTGCACGCCGTTCTCGTCGAACAACCAGATCGGCACCGTGAAGTCGCCCGACAGCAGTCGGATCGAATCGAGGTGCAGGGTCACGTAGCCCTCGGCGAAGTCGAAGACCAGGTCGTTGAACCCGGTGGTGTGCGCGAAGCACAACGTGCCGTCCGAGCGCATCGCGCCGACCGCGAGCGACAGGCGCAGGCGCCGCGGATTCCGGACGTGCACGCGGATCGCGACCGCGTCGCCGGGAGCGAATGTGTTGCGCGGCTCGCCCGACTCGCCGTCGAGGATCTCGCTGCCGAGGATCCGAGGATGCCCGGTGCCCTGATCCGGAGCATCCGGCAGGCCGTCGTATTCGACGCGATCGCCACCGCCCGAGATCTTGTTCTCGTACGTGGCGTAGTCGTTGGTGACGGTCACTGCATCGGCGAGCAGCTGGACGCGGCCCTGGCGCAGCCAGATCGCGCGATCACAGATCTGCCGGACGTCGTAGAGCGAGTGCGAGCAGAAGAACAGCGACTTGCCCTGGCTCTTGAACGACCAGATCTTCTCGACGCACTTCTGCCGGAAGCTCTGATCGCCGACCGACAGGATCTCGTCGAGGATCATCAGGTCGGGGTCGACCGCCATCGCGACGCTGAACCCGAGGCGCGCCGCCATGCCCGACGAGTAGGTCCGCACCGGCGCGTCGATGAAGTCGCCGAGCTCGCTGAACTCGACGATCTCGTGCACCTTCTTGCGGGCCTCCTTGCGCGAGAACCCCATGATCGCCGCGTTCATGAAGATGTTCTCGCGGCCGGAGAACGAGCGGTGGAAGCCGGCGCCGAGCTCGAGCAGGCTGGTGACGCGGCCGCGCACGGTGTAGCGGCCCGTGGTCGGGAACGTCGTGCCGCTGAGCACCTTCAGCAGCGTCGACTTGCCGGCGCCATTGGTGCCGACCAGCCCCATGCACTCGCCGGGCGCGACGTCGAACGTGACGTCCGCGAGCGCATGGATCGGTTTGTGCCGCGGCTGCTTGTTCCACGGCATCCGCTCGAGCAGGCGGTGGTACGGGTTGCGGTAGAGCCGGTAGGTCTTGCCGAGGTTCCTGGCTTCGATGATCGGCTCCATCGCGATCACTCGCCCAGCAGCTTGCGCTCGCGCAGGAACGCGATCACCTTCTCGACGTTCTGGTCGATGGTGCTGGCGACGGTGTCGAGCACGATCTCGGGCGCGGCCGAGCGCTCGTAGGGCGCGTCGACACCCGTGACGTTGGCGATCTCGCCGGCGCGCGCGCGAGCGTAGAGGCCGTCCTCGTCGCGCGCCTCGCAGGCCTCGACCGGCGCGTCGCAGAACACCTCGAAGAAGCCGGCATCGCCGACGATCTCGCGGGCCTGACGGCGTTCGAACTCGATCGGCGAAACCAGCGCGACGATCGTGCTGATGCCGAAGCCGAGGTTGAGCCGCGCGATCTCGGCGGCGCGGCGCTGGTTCTCCCAGCGATCGGCGCCGCTGAAGCCGAGGTCGCGGTTGATGCCGAGCCGCAGGATCTCGCCGTCGAGCACCTGCACGAACTTCTGCCGCTCGAACAGCCGCTTCTCGAGCGCGTAGGCGATCGACGACTTGCCGGAGCGCGGCAGACCCGTGATCCAGAGCACGAACGGCTCCTGGCCGAGACGCTGCCGACGGTCCTCGGGCGACACCAGCCGGCGCTTCTGCAGCCGGACGTTACTGCCGGCGTCGGCGCTCGACTGGCGGCGCTGCATCGCCTCGTCGGCGATCTTGCGCTCGACGATCATCGCCGCGCCGACCGTCGCGTTGCTGAGGCGGTCGATCAGGATGAACGACCCCATGCTGCGGTTCTTGGCGTAGGCGTCGGCGGCGAGCGGGCGGCTGCACTCGACGCGGATGCGACCGACCTCGTTCATCTCGAGCTTGCCGGCCTCCTCGCGCCGCAGGTCGCCGACGTTGATGCGGTAGCGCACGTCCGTGACCACCGCCGGGGTCTGTGCCGAGGTGTGCTTGACGAGGTACTGCTTGCCGACCTGCAGCGGCTCCTCGGCGAACCAGACCACCATCGCCTCGACCGCGTTGGTCAGCGACGGCGCGTTCTGCGGCGACACGATCACGTCGCCGCGGCTGGCGTCGATCTCGTCCTGCAGCGTGACCGTGATCGCCATCGAGGCGAACGCCTCGTCGACCTCGCCGTCCCCGGTGAGGATCGACTTGACGCGACTCTGCTTCCCCGACGGCACCACCGCGATCGGGTCACCGACGCGCAGCACGCCCGACGCCAGCGTGCCGGCGAAGCCACGGAAGTCGAGGTTCGGCCGCACCACGCGCTGCACCGGCAGCCGCAGGTCGACGAGGTTGCGGTCGCTGGCGACGTGCACGGTCTCGAGATGGTCGAGCAGCGGCGAGCCCTGGAACCACGGCATGCTGGCGCCGCGCTCGACGACGTTCTCGCCCTTCAGCGCCGACATCGGGATGAAGTGGATGTCGCGCACCTGCAGCCGCGCGGCGAACTCGCTGTAGGCGTCGCGGATCTCGTGGAAGCGGTCCTCGCTCCAGTCGACGAGGTCCATCTTGTTGATCGCGACCACGAAGTGCTGGATGCCGAGCAGCGAGCAGATGAACGAGTGCCGCCGGGTCTGCTCGAGCACGCCGTGCCGCGCGTCGACCAGGATCACCGCGAGGTCGCAGTTCGACGCGCCGGTCGCCATGTTGCGGGTGTACTGCACGTGACCCGGCGTGTCGGCGATGATGAGCTTGCGCGCGTCGGTCGCGAAATAGCGGTAGGCGACGTCGATCGTGATGCCCTGCTCGCGCTCGGCCTGCAGGCCGTCGACCAGCAGCGCGAAATCGACCGCCTCGCCGGTGGTGCCGAACTTCTCGGTCGCCTTCTTGGTCTGCGCGAGCACGTCGTCGAAGACCAGCTGGCTGTCGTAGAGCAGGCGCCCGATCAGCGTCGACTTGCCGTCGTCGACGCTGCCGCAGGTGAGCAACCGCAGCATCTCGCGGCCGCCGTAGCGCTCGAGATAGCCCTCGATGCCCTGTTCGTCGATCTGCCTGGCGTAGGTCATCAGAAGTAGCCCTCGCGCTTCTTCTCCTCCATCGAGCCGGCCTCGT
>JAGQRB010000822.1 GCA_020425925.1 Planctomycetota bacterium | reverse complement strand
GGCCGCTCGAGCTGCGGCCAGGCGCCGGTGTCGACCCCGAGCTCGGCGAGCGGCGCGGTGACGAACTCGCGGTTGGCCCACTCGCGATGCGGCACCACGAGATCGCGGCGGTCGATGCGGGCGCTGCCGTAGGCGAGGATGTCGAGATCGAGCGGCCGCGGCGAGTTCTTCGGCGCCGGCCGCTCGCGGCCGCGCGCCTGCTCGATCGCGAGGCAGACGCCGAGCAGCGCCGCCGGCGCCAGCGTCGTGCGCAGCTCGACGACGGCGTTCAGGAACGGTCCCTGCGGCGGGCCGTCGCCCACCAACGCGCCCTCGCGCACCGACGAGAGCCCCCCCCCCCCGATGCCCCGGGTCGCTCCGAGCGCGGCGACGGCGGCCCGCAGGTGCGCGTCGCGATCGCCGACGTTGCTGCCGAGACCGACGTGGACGACGACAGGTGTCACGCAGGGCACGCGCGGCCTCGGTTCGAGCTCAGTTGCGGCGCTCGTACGCCGGCTCGACGTTGCCGTCGTCGTCGTCGTCGTCGCGCCCGTCGCGCGAGCGCAGCGCGAAGCGCACCGCACCCAGCCCGAGGCCCCAGGCGATGTAGCCGACGGTCACCGCCGCGAGCGCGAACTGCCACTCGAGCGCGGCGATGACGATCAGCACCACGAGCGCGGCGAGGAACGGGATGCTGTGCCGCTTCTGCACGATCGCCTGCAGCGCGTGCGGGAACGGCACGCGGCTGACCATCAGCAGCCCGAGCGTCACCAGCACGAGCGGCATCGCGCGCACGATCCACTCGAAGTGGTCGCCGAACACCAGCCGACCGAGCTCGGCGTCGGGATCGTTGCGGGTGCAGAACAGCGCGACGAGCGCGCCGACGACGGCCGCGGCGCCCGGCGTCGGCAACCCCTTGAACTCGGAATGGTCGTCGTCGTCGCCGGTCTCGACGTTGAAGCGCGCCAGCCGGATCGCGGCGCACAGCACGTAGACCGCGGCCGCGGAGTAGTACAGCTTCGGCCGCAGCGCCAGCAGGCTCTCGTTGCCGACCTGCGCGTGCCAGTCGATCAGCACCTTGGCGAGGAAAGCCGGCGCCAGCCCGAACGTGACCATGTCGCAGAGGCTGTCGAGCTGCGCTCCGAACGACGACGTCTGCCCGGTCATGCGCGCCACCCGACCATCGAGTGCGTCGAGCACCATCGCGACGAAGATCAGCACGGTGGCGCTGCGGAACAGGTCCACGACGGTGTGGAACGGCGCCCCCGGCTGCGCCAGCTGCAGCGCATCCGCGACCTTCGCGATCGCGAGGAAGCCGAAGAACAGGTTGCCGAGGGTCACGAGGCTCGGAGCCACGGGCACCTCGCGCAGCCGCCGCAGGCCGCGGCGACCGCGACGCAACGGCGGATAATCTTCGAGACGCGGTTTGGTCATCGCTGCGCGCATGCTACTCCGATCCGAGCGGGCATTCACCGCCCGTGGTATCGTCCAACCGTGGCGAAAACTCAGATTCCGACCACACCGGTGCCGATGTTTCCCCTGCCGGGGGTGTTCCTGTTCCCGCATCAGGTCCTCCCCCTGCACGTGTTCGAAGAGCGCTACCGCGCCCTGGTCACGGACCTGCTCGACACCACGGGACGCTTCGTCGTCGCGACGATCCGCAGCGAAGCGAGCGAGACCGCGGCGAACGAGACCGCGGATCGCCTGCCCGCGGTGCTGCCGGTCGCCGGCTTCGGCGAGATCGTGCGCCACGAGAAGCTGCCGGACGGCCGCTATCTGATCTGGGTCGTCGGCCTCGCACGGGTCCACATCGACGAGGTGCCGGCGACGACGCCCTACCGCCAGGTGCAGCTG
>JAGQRB010000821.1 GCA_020425925.1 Planctomycetota bacterium | reverse complement strand
CGCGGTCGACAGCGCGGCGGCGAGGCCGCCGGCCGCGACCAGCGCGATGATCCAGGCGGCGAGCCGCGCCATCTCGGGCGTCGCCAGCACGAGGATGTCGGCGTCGGGCCCGCCGAGACCGTTGCTCGTCATCACGGCGCGGCCGTCGCGACCGCGGACGCCGCCGCTGTCGAGCCACTGGCGGTGCTCGTCGCGGATCTTGCCGAACTCGACCGCGTCGAGCTTGCCGATGCGAAACAGCTCGTTGTCAGCTGCCTGGCCGGGACCGCGGTACTCGAGCCGGCCGTCGCCGTCGTCGAGCCAGACCACGAGGCCGGTGCGCTCCCAGGTCCGGTACCAGCTCGGCAGCTCCTGCTCGGTCACGCCCTGCAGGCTGTCGAAGACGTAGTAGCGCGCGAACGCCGCCGTCGCCGGCGCGGTCAGGTAGAGCAGCGCGATGAAGAACAGCGCCCAGAACCCCGACCAGCGCGCCGCGCGCACGTTCCTGACGGTGTAGAAGCGCACGATGACGTGCGGCAGGCCGGCGGTTCCGACCATCAGCGCCGCCGCGGTGCAGAACACGTTGAGCTGATCCCAGGTGCCGACGAACGGTGCCGTGTAGGGCGAGAAGCCGAGGTCCTGGTGGATCTGGTCGAGCTTGTCGAGCACGGTCATCCCACCCTCGCCCGCGCCCTGCAGCGTGCCGCCGATACCGACCTGCGGAACCGGTTCGCCGGTGAGCTGCCAGCTGATCGCGACCGCCGGGATCACATAGGCCAGGATCAGCACCCAATACTGCGCCACCTGCGTCCAGGTGATGCCCTTCATGCCGCCGAGCGTGGCGTAGACGAAGACCAGCGCCATGCCGATCGCGACACCGGCGTCGACGTCGACCTCGAGGAAGCGCGCGAAGACGATGCCGACCCCGCGCATCTGGCCGGCGACGTAGGTGAAGCTGACGAACAGCGCACACAACAGCGCCGTGAGCCGCGCCGCGTTCGACTCGTAGCGGTCGCCGACGAAGTCGGGCACCGTGAAGTGGCCGAACTTGCGCAGGTACGGCGCCAGCAGCAGCGCCAGCAGCACGAAGCCGCCGGTCCACCCCATCAGGTAGACACCGCCGGCGTAGCCGAGCACCGAGATCAGCCCGGCCATCGACAGGAACGACGCCGCCGACATCCAGTCGGCCGCGGTCGCCATGCCGTTCGCGATCGCCGGCACGCCGCGGCCCGCGACGTAGAAGCCCTGGGTGTCGCGGACGCGCGCGCGCCAGGCCAGGAACAGGTAGAGCCCGAACGACAGGCCGACGAACAGGAAGGTCCAGGCCTGGACGGTCACGACGCGTCGCACTCGGCCGCGAGCGCGGCAAGCGCGCGGCGATGCGCCCGATCGAGCAGCGTCATAGCGATCGCGTAGAGCAGGATCAGCACCACGAACACCACGATCGCGCCCTGCTGCGCGAACCAGAAGCCGAGCGGCACACCACCGAGGCGGTACGCGTTCAGCGGCTCGACCAACAGCACGCCGCAGCCGAGCCCGGCGGCGAACCAGACCGCCAGCAAGACGAGCGTGAAGACGATGTTGCGACGGAAGTAGCGGCGGTTCGCGAGCCGCAGCCGTTCGTTCGCGGCGGACGAGGTCATCGCGCCATCTCAGGCGATGCGGCGCCGGAAAACAATTCTCGGCGGCTGGCGTGGACATTTCTGCCACAGCGGCCGGCCCACCCCGCATGTCGGGAACATCATGCGACTCCTTGCCACGACCCTAGCTCTCGCCGCGTCCCTCAGCGCCCAGATCCACGTCGACGACGACGCTCCGAATGATCCCGGGCCGAACGATCCGACCATCAGCGATCCGCTCGAGGACGGCTCGAGCGCCCACCCGTTCGACTCGATCCAGGAGGCGATCAACGCGACGACCGGCATCACGGTACCGATCTTCCTCGAGCCCGGCCGCTACGCCGGCCCGGGCAACCGCGGCATCGTCACCGGCAAGTCGTTCCGGCTGTCGGGGCGGCGGGGCGCCGACGAGACCATCATCGACCTCGAGAACGCGGCCAACTTCCTGACCTCGAGCGGGACCATCCAGCTCGATGGCCTCAAGGTGATCAACGGCTCAGGCGTCAACGCCGGCGCGTTCGAGAACACCAGCGCGTTCGCCGAGGTGTGGATCCTGCACTGCATCTTCGTCAACAACCACGCCACCGGCTCGGGTGCCGCCGGCGGGGCGCTGACGATCCGCGGCACGCTCGAGTGCAACAACAACGCGTTCCTGCTGAACACGACGACCGGCAACGGCGGCGCGATCGCGATCGCGGGCAACTCGACCAGTGCCGAGGATCATGCGATCGTGCAGTGCACCCTGCGCCAGAACCGCGCCGACGGCGATGGCGGCGGGGTCTGGTTCGACGGCACCAGCACGGCTCCGATCGTGCGGACCGTCTGGGACTCGATCCTCTGGAACAACGTCGCGGTGGCCGGGTCCGGCTCGCAGATCGGCGAAGCGACTGCCGGTAGCGCGCTCGTCGCCAACTGCATCGTCGACGGCGGCTGGAGCGGTCCGGGTGGATCGCTCCTGACGAGCGATCCGCAGTTCCCGTACTTGCGCGACTTCCACCTCGGCCTGAACTCGCCGGCCCGCGGCCTGGCCGGCGGCCTGCTCTGCACGATCGACCCGATCGACGCCGACGCCCAGAACCGCAACTGCGGCGTCGGCTCGACAGATCTCGGCGCCGACGACTACCAGCCGATCACGTTCACGAGCGGCCCGGCCGGCCCCGGCGCCCCGCTGATCGTGCGCGTCGCGGGCGCGGCCGCAGCTCAGACGGTCACGCTGGTCGTCGGCTTCACGCTCGCCGACCCGCCGATCCAGACCTCGTTCGGACTGCTCGAGGTCCAGGACAGCAATCCACTCTTCTTCAGCATGCCCGCGACCGACGGTAACGGCGTCTCGACGCTACAGGCCTCGCTGGCCGGACTGCCGTCCGGGCTCGACATCGTGCTGCAGGCGCTCGTCGGCTCGCAGCTCGCGAACGGGACGACGTTCCAGGTGCCGTAGCAGGCGGCCGCTACTTGCCGAGACAGAACCGGCCGTAGATGCGATCGAGCAGCGCCTCGGGTGAGTGGCTCCCGGCGATGCCGTCGAGGGCGGCCAGCGCGGCGGCGAGCTCGACGGCGGCGAGCTCGGGCGCATCATCGACCACCGCGCGCGCGCGCTCGATCGCTGCGGCGACGGCGCCGAGCCGGGTGCGCAGCGGACCGCCGGCGTCGACGGCACCGGCGCGCGCGGCACTGGCGAGCAGCGCACGAAGATCGGGCAGGCCGCGACCATCGCGCGCGCTCGTCGTCACCACCGCGAGCCCGGCCGGCGCGCCGACCGGCGGTCGCGGCGGCGGCGCACCGAGCGGCAGCAGATCGCACTTCGTGAACACCACCGCGAGCCACGGCAACGCGAACTCCGCGCCGACTCGCGGCCAGCGCGGCGCAGTCGCATCGAGCACGGCAAGGGCGGCGGCGGCACGACCGGCGAGACGGTCGCGCAACGCCAACGCGGTGGCGTCCCAGGCCGCCGGCGCTTCGAGATCGCCCGGCGCATCCCAGAGCGCCACCGTGCCCGCCGTGTCCGCGTCCGCCGCAGCCGCCAGCTCGACGCGCACGAGGTCGCGCGTCGTGCCGGGCACCGCGTCGACCAGCAACGTCTCGGCACCGGCGAGCGCGTTCGCGAGCGACGACTTGCCCGCGTTGGCGGCACCCAGCAAGAGCACCTCGCCGCCCGGGGCCGCGGCCGGCAGCGTCGCGAGCAGGGCCGCCGTGCG
>JAGQRB010000820.1 GCA_020425925.1 Planctomycetota bacterium | reverse complement strand
CGGCTCGACGACGAACTCGTCGGCGAACGCGACATCGACCAGCGGGCCGATCGTGAGCGCCCGCTGGGCGAGTGCGGCGTGGCCGGCACGCTCGAGGGCGTCGACCGCGCGCCAACCGAACCGGGCGAGGGCTTCGGCGGCGATCGTCGCGACCGGCTCGGGCGCTCCGAGCGCGGTCACGAGGCGCGGAATCGCCGACTCGTCTCGCCGGCGCAGCAGCTCGATCGCCCACTCGTCGTCACCGAACGCACGCGCGTGCACCTTGGCGAGCAACAGGTCGAGCACGTCGGCGCCCAGAGTCTCGAGCGCGCGCGCGCATTCGCCGCGCATGCGCGGCACGTCGGAACGACAGACGTGATCGAGCAGCGCGCTCACCACTGCGGCGTCGCCGGTCCCGGCCGCGGCGATCGCGTGTGCCGCGCGCTCCTGGGTCCACCAGGCAGGTGCTCCGACCAACAGCTCGAGCAGCTCGGCCCGCAACGAGGACGCGGCCGGGCCGGCCGCGCGGCAGGCGTCGATCGCCCCCTCGACGACGGTGCGATCGGCGTGCGCCAGCAGCGCGCGGACGACCGTCAGACTGCTCGGATCCTGCGCGAGGCCGAGAGCCAGCTGCCCCCCGGCGACCGCACCGGTCTCGCGCAGGCGCTCTGCCCACTGCTCGGAGTCGGCGCCCGCGAAGCTCGCGCCCCCGGAGTTCCCGGTCTGGGCGGGTGCACTCGCCAGGGCAATGCCGAGCGCGAGGAGCTGGCCGGGCGAACGCATGACGGTGCCAACGTCGATCCGCGTGGGAGGTTCATCGCTTCGGATTCATGGCGCCGGCTGCACTCGCCGTGCCGTGCCGCAGCCCGAGTCCGTCACCTCGCCGGCACGGAACAGCGCACAGCGCAGCAGACCACCGCGCCGCACGTCCTCGGCGATCCGCACGAAGCCTGCGCGTTCGATCTGCGCCTCTGCCGCCGGCAGCGCGCGCGCCGACAGCGCGGTGCACCGACGGAAGAAGGCGTAGAGCAGGGCCAGCCAGCAGCGCGCACGGAGGCGGGCGAAACCGCGTTCGGGCAACGCGAAGTCGGCCCACAGCCAGGATGCGGCCGGGAGCAGGCGGGCGCGGATCCGCGGCGCCAGGATGGCGAGCTCCGCGTCGGTGAAGCAGTCGAGGAAGAACATCGTCACAACGGCGCAATAGGGTCCCGGCGGCAGCTCGTCGGCCAGCACGTCGCGCTGCAGGAAGCGCACCCGTTCGCGCGCTCGCGGCGACAACCGTCGCGCCGCGCGCGCCAGCATCGCGGAGCTGAAGTCGACGCAGTCGATGCGCGCTTCGGGCGCGATTGCGAGCAGGCGTTCGAGGCAGCGCCCGTCGCCCTCGCCGAGCACGAGGATCGTGCGGCAGTCCACCAGCCGGTCGAGCAGCGACCAGCGCGTGCGCTCGAGGTCGCGACCGAAGGCCGCGAGTTCGAGCGTGCGGTAGCACCGCGCCAGCCGATCGAAGCCGCGCGCAGAGCTCACGACAGCAGCACCGCGGCGAAGAGCGGCGCGAGCGGACTGAGCAAGGCGACGTCGGCGAGCACGCGCGCGAGCTGCCGACCGATGCGACGGTGCGCGACGTCGACGGCGCCGAGCAGGGCCCCGCTCGCGGCCGAACACCACAGCGCCGTCCGCTGCGCTTCGGGCGCGGCCAGGGCGGCGACAAGGGCAGCGAACGCGATCAGCCACGGGGAACTGCGCAGCGGCAGCAGCAACCCCGGCGCGCTCAGCGCCAGTGAGGTCTGGCCCTGGCTGCGGTCGACTTCGGTCTCCCAGCTCGAGATCAGCGCGCAGTTGGCGAAACACAGCAGCGTGAAGCACGCCACCGGCAGCGCGAGTGCCACGGCCGGCGCGCTGCGATGCAGGAACGGCATGCAGGCGGTGCCGAGCGCGAACAGCACGGCGATCAGGATCTCTTTCGGAGCGAGCCGGGCGTGGCGTCGGCCGAACGACTGCGACAGCAGGTAGGCGAGCACCGGCAGGCCCAGGATCGCGCCGGCCGTTCCCTCCGCGCGGGTGAGCCGCGTCGATGCAAGCACCAGACCGGCGGCGGCCACCGCGAGCCAGGCCGCGAAGGTCGACCAGCGCCAGCGCTGGTAGAACCGGTGGCGGTCGCTGATCAGACGTTCCGGCGCGACCAGCAGGCCCTCGATCCAGCGGTCGGCGGCGTACACCAGCCAGGTCGCGGCGGCGAGCAGCGCGTGATGATGCCACCGCAGCTGCACGGCCACGACGGTCGAGAACAACCACTGCCAGACCACGGCGACGGCCGGGGCGTCGAGCGACAGGATCGTCGGCCATTGCCACCACCGCGGCACCGCGGCAGCGGAACTCGGCGCGCCGCCCATCAGCGCTGCCAGACGATCGGGAAGTGCTCCCCCGCCACCGGCTCGCCGCCCGCGAGCCGCGGCACCCCGCGCAGCAGCGGCATGCTGTCGTCGGCGACCACCACCTCGGGCCCGATGTAGTTCAGCACCGCCGCCCGCCGCCAGCGCGAGCTGCGATTCGGACCGCTGCCGTGCAGCGTCAACGGATGGTGGATCGTGGCCTGGCCGGCGCGGCACGGCACCGCGACCGGATCCCAGTCGAGCTCGCTCGCGACGTGCTCGCGGATCGCTTCGAGGTCGGCGTCGAACGGGATCGGCGGCAGCAGCGGCAGGCGGTGGCTGCCCGGCAGGAACATCAGGCAGCCGCTGTCCTCGTCGCTGTCGTCGAGCAGCAGGTTGACCGTGACGTGCTGCACCGGCGCGGTCCGCCGCCAGTAGGAGTAGTCCTGGTGCCACGGCACGACACCGGGATGGTGCGGCGGCTTGCTGAACACCTGGTCGTGGAACAGCCGCAGCGTGTCGACGCCGAGTGCAGCGGCTGCGACAGCGGCGATGCGCGGGTCGAACGCGAGCTCGCGCAGCACCGGGTGGACCAGCCAGCCGCCGAGGAAGTGGCAGACGACCTCGCCCGGGCGCTCGAGGTGCGCGGCCTCGACCTCGTAGAGCTCGGGCTCGAGGTCGTCGAGGTGATCGATCACCTCGGCGATCGCCTCGCGCACCTCGGCGACCTCGCCTTGCGCCAAGAGATCGAGCGGGCCGGCGAAGCCGTCGCGGTGGTAGCGTTCGCGGTCGGCAGCGGAGAGGGTCATCGGGTTTCCGCCGTCATAGCCCGACCGGGGTTGCGGCGCACGATGGCGTCCGCGAACATGCTGCTGCCCCGCTCACGCCGCCGCATGTCGCACCCCGGTCGCCCCGTCCGGCCCCCACTCGGGGCCGTTCTGTTCGCACTCGCCGCCCTGCTGCCGGCGCAGTGCCCACCCGGCGCACCGATGCCGCAGGACCTCGCGAGCCTGACCGCGACGCCGCCGGCGAACAGCCCGGGCGAGCTGCGCTGGCAGCTCGGCCAGAAGGCGCTCGCGGCCGGCAAGCTCGAGGACGCCCGCGGCCACCTGCGCGAAGCGCTGGCGCTGCATCCGGCGTCGGCGCCCATCCTGCTCGACCTCGTGCGTGCCGCCGGCGACGACGCCGATCTGCGCGAGTACTGGAGCGAACGCTTCGTGCGCGCCGCGGTCGACGCCCGCGGCCGCCTGAAGCTCGACAAGGCGATCAAGACCACGATCCCGGCCGACGCGCTCGCCGCCGCACAGGATCTGGCGCAGAAGCGCACCGCCGCCATCCAGGAGGTCGCGCGGTTCGCACAGAAGCAGCGGCCGTCGGGGCGCAACAACGCCGCACGCGCCGAGCTGCTCGGCTTCGCGAGCGAACTGCTGCTGGCGCTCGGCGACGGCTGCCCGGCGCCGCTCGGCGACGCCGCCGGCAAGGTCGCGACGCTGCAGCGCGCGCTGCCGCCGGACCACGACGCGGTCTTCGACGCGCTCGTCAAGGTCATGCGCAAGACCGCCGCCGGCGACGACGACGAGGCACTGGTGATGCAGCGGGCGATCCGCGCCGCGCGCATCCTCGCCGGCCTCGCGCGGCAGGCGACCTTCGATGACCTGAAGGGACCGCCGCCACCCGACGTCGAATCGCTCGGCGAACAGGCGCGCGAGTTCTTCGCCGACCTCGACGGCCGCGCCCAGGCAGCGGCGAAGGTGTGGACCATCGCCGAGCTCGAGGCGCTCGACGACGTCGCGCGCGAGCAGTTCACCACCGAACACGACACCTGGCAGCATCCCGGCGTCGCGCTCAGCGAGACCGGCAGGTACCGCATCGAGACCATCTGCGGGCACGGCACGCTGCTCGGCGCCGCCCGCACGCTCGAGCTGCACCACGCGCGGCTGGCGAACCACTTCGGCCGCGACCCGTTCGAGGGCCGGCAGGGCACCGTGCGCATCGTGCCCGAGGCCAGCGACCTCGAGACCGAGGGCTCGCCGTTCTGGTGGGCCGGCGGCTTCCAGAGCGGCGACCGCACGACCGTGCGGTTCGCCTGGGGCAGCATCGCCGGGCTCGGGCGGCTGTTGACCCACGAGCTCACCCACCGCTTCGACGGCACGCTGCACCCGTTCGTGCTGCCGTGGTACGGCGAGGGCCACGCGGTCTGGACCGCGGCGCACTACGGCAACATGGCCGACGGCGAATGCGTCGAGAACTGGCTCGACCGCGGTCCGGTCGACTGGACGTGGCGCAAGGGCTACGGCGACAAGGACGAGCTCGAGAAGCTGCTCGAAGGCACGATCGAGGAGTACCGCGACAACTACCAGGCCGGCTACGCGCTCTACGCCTACCTGCGGTCCTTCCCGCCGGGGCCGAAGCCGCGCTATCGCGACGCGCTGGAGCGCTTCGAGAAGAACGCGCGCGTCGGCCGCAAGGATCCGGTCGGCTTCTTCACCAAGACGTTCTGCGACGGCAAGGAAGGGCGGCCGGCCTCGTTCGACGAGTTCGTCGCCGACTGGCAGGACTTCCTGAAGGGCGTCGGGCGCTGGCTGCTCGACGAACGCGACGACACCAACCGCTGGGTCGGAGACTACGGCGACGGCCCGGAGTCGAAGGACTCGGTCGCCTACGTGCTCGACCGCCCGACGTGGTCCTGGGCGCGCACGCGCGCCGAGCCGTTCTTCGGCCAGGACCACGCTGCCGCCGCCAACCGGCTGCTCGCCGAGGTCGGCGACGACGCCGCGACGGTCGCGGCCGGGCTGTGGTCGCTCGAGGTCGACGG
>JAGQRB010000819.1 GCA_020425925.1 Planctomycetota bacterium | reverse complement strand
GCGCCGCGAACGGCCGGGCCCTGGTCGTGTTCCCGCCGATGCCGCCGGGATCCTATGAGCTCGAGGTCGACCTCGAGGAGCACGGTGTCGCGGCGGCGCCGTCGGTACGCGAGAAGCTGCGCCTGCGCGTGCTGCCCGCTGCGATCGAGTTGCGGATCGCGAAGGCGCAGTCGCGCTTCCTCCCCGGCGTCGAACGTGCGGGCGTGCTGCAGCGCGTCGGCGACGGCTATCGCGAAGGCCAGGGATGGGCGCTCGACCGCGAGCTCGCGCGCTACGTCCGCGGCACGCTGTTCGTCGGCTACGGCGCCGAGACCCTGGTGCCGACGCCGCTGCCGTCGCCGTCCGGACCGGCCGTGCCGTTCCTGCCCGAGATCGTGCCGTTGCCGGGCTACAACCTGCTCGCGGTCGCGCTCACCGATGTGCTCGGGCGCGACGTCCGGGTGCTGGTCGGCGATTCGCCGCCGGGCCAGCGCACCTTCGAGGGCCGCACCGTCGACGTCGTCGCCGAGTTCTACTGGCACGACCAGCCACCGGAGCCGATCGGTGAGGAGCTGCTGGTCGAGTACGGTCAGCCGGCGCGGCTCCGGCTGCGGCTGCCGTTGCCGTACGTCGAGTCGGATCGCCCGGATCTGCGGCTCGGCCTGTCGGAGAGCGAGGTCGTCGCGAGTCGGGTGGAATCCGACGGCGACGGCGCGGCGATCGCGACGTTCGAGCTGCCGTTCGAGGTCTGGCGCGCCGCAGCGCGGCTGCGGGACGAGCCGCGCGAGGCGTTCGCGGCCCAGCTCGCGCGTAGTGTGGACGTCAGCGTGCGCACGCCGGTCGGGCGCTACGACCTGGCGCTCGCGTTCCGGACCGTCCGCAGCACGTTGCGGCCGATCACGCTGTCGGAGATCGGTGAGGCCTCGGTCGGCGTGCTACCGGCGGCGCTCGCGGGGATCCGGCTGGTGCCGGTGCTCGCACCGGCCGGACCGTTCGTCGAGCCCGTGCCGTCGACGGCGCCGCCGCGCGCGCTGTTCCGGCCGCAGGTCGCGGTCGCGGTGCGCAATCTGCCCGACCTGCTGCTGCAGGATCACGAGCTCACGATCGCCGAGGCCGCCGCGATCGTGCAGATCGGCACGGCGCGCGCCGGCGCGATCGCGCCGGCGAGGCTGGTTCACGCCGACGACCCGCTCGGGCCGGGTCGGCTCGAGGCGGAGAACCTGCTGCCGGGAGACATCGCGGTGCGCGGGCCGCGCGCGGGCGAGCTGCCCGCCACCGGCCTCGACTTCTTCCAGGCCTACACCTGCTGTCGTCTGCTCGGCGTCGCGCTCGCCGGCGACCCCGAGCTGTTCCGGCTGCCGATGGGGTGCGAGCTCGAGCTCGCGGCGTTCGGCGAGGGCCGCGCGCGCGCCTGCAACGGTCCGGCAGCGGCGGGCCGCCCGCTGGCGATGGCGGCCTTCCTCGCCGCCGCCGAGAAACTGGCGCACGGTGAGGTCGCGAGCGTCGCCGCGACGGTCGCGGCCGGCGATCTCGGCATCGGCGGGCTGGCGCCGATCGCCGGGCTCGATTTCGGCGTTCGCGAGTGGGTCGGCGACCTGCCGCACATCGATCGCAACGAGCTGTTGCTGAAGGAGTGGATCGCCGATCACGAAGGTCATCTCGCGCGCGTCGCCGGGTTCGCCAGCGGACAGCTCGCGCCGCCGGCCGACCTCGCCGATCGCCTGCGAACGGTCGGCGTCGTGCGCGGCCTCGCGCTCGGCGAGGTCGAGGGCCTGCTGCAGCCGTCCGGTCAGCGCCTCGATCCCGGTGTGTCCGCCGTCGTGCCCGCCTCGGTGCCCGGCGTCCTGCGCACCGAGCAGCTGCGCCGCGACGGCCGCGACTTCCTGTCGCGCGGCGCGGACGCGCGGCTCGCGCGGGTTGGCTTCCGGGTCGCCGGCACCGCGGCGCTGATCGCCCGCATCCGAGGTCTGCGATGATGCGCCGCAACGCCGCTGCGCTCGCGCTGCTGCTGGCGCTCGCGGCATGCCAATCGACCGCGTCCGAGGTCGGTGGCCTCGCTGCCGCCGCCCCGCTCGACTACGCCGTGCTCGTCACCGGCGGTGCATTCCTCGCGGCGGACGAGCCGGCGTTCGGCACCTTCCACGTGCCCGGCGCGGCGCCGGGTTCGCCCGAGGCGGTCGGCGGCGAGGCGATCGCGATCGAGGATGTCGTCGGGACGCTCGGCAGTGCGCGGGTGTTCCGGCGGATCGCGATCGATCCCGACGCGATTCGCCGGCACCGGATCGCTGCCGAGCTCGCGCGCGGCGGTGCGAGCGCGACGCTGACCGAACTGCTGCAGCGCGCCCGCGACGACGGCTACGACTCGGTACTCGTGCTCGAGGAGCTGCAGGACGGACCGATCGAGGAGCAGGGCATCAACGGTCGTTGGCCGGTGACGTTCGCGACCTGGATCCTGCTCGGGGTCGGCATGCTGATCCCGGATCACACCTTCGAATCGCGCGCGACGCTGCGCGTGACTCTGCGTGAGCTGCAGACCGGCGAAGCGCTCTACGATCCCGTGCTCGAGGGTGGCCCCGTCGACCTCGCGTTGACCGAGCGGACCGACGTGCTCGGCATCATCACCTCGATCGTGGTGCCGCCGTTCTGGGTCGGCAACGACCGCGAGAACGTGCAGGAATCGGTGCAGCAGGTCACCCGTCGGCGTCTGCTGCTGCAGCTCGCGCGCTCGCTGAAGAGCGAGTCGGTGCGGCGGCGGCTGCGCGATCACAGCGCCGCCGGTCTCAGCCTGGTCGACGGCGACGCCGGGCCGGAACTCGTCGTCGACGCCGACGAGAGCCTCAGCGCGGTGCGGCTGCGGGCGGAACCGCCGCTCGACGGCGCGGTCGCGGAGCGCTTCGCGAACGAGCTGCTCGCGTCGCTCGAGAGCGAGGGCGGGCGGTTCCGCTACCGCGCCCGACTGCCCGCGGCCGCCGCCGGACATCTGATCCAGGTGTTGGTTGCGACGATCCGCGGTTCGGTGGCCTCGGCGACGTTCGAGCCCGGGGGCGGCGAGTGAACGTGCCTTCCGCGTTCGTGCTCGGCTCGGCGTCGCACACCGGCCGCGTGCGCGTCAACAACGAGGACGACTACCTGCTCGGCGCGTTGTTGCCGCCGGTCGACGAGTTGCTGCTCTGTGCGATCGCCGACGGCATGGGGGGCACGGCCGGCGGTGCCGAGGCCTCGCGCGCGGCGCTGCGCGCGCTCGGCAGCACGGTGCTCGACGGCGCCAGCCCGGAACCGCCCGAGCGGCGGCTCGAACTCGGTTTCCGGTCGGCAGCCGAGCGCGTCCACGAGCAGGCCATGGCGGTGCCGGCGCTGCAGGAGATGGGCACGACCCTGACCGCGCTGTGCCTCGCGCCGGGTCGTGCGGTCGTCGGTCACATCGGCGACACCCGGCTCTACCGCGTCCGTGCCGGCGAGGCCGAGATCCTCACCAACGACCACGCGCTGCGCGAGCCCGACAACGTGCTGACGCGCTGCATCGGCGGCGGTCAGTCGGAATGCGAGCCCGATTTCGACACCTTCGAGACCCGTGCCGGCGATCGTTTCCTGCTGCTCACCGACGGTGTCTGGGGCGTGTTGCCGGCCGCCGAGATCGGCCGTCTCGCCGGCGCCTCGGCGCCGCAGACCACCGCCGAGGCGTTGGTGGCGGCGGCGCTGCGCGGCGGCGGGCCCGACAACGCGACTGCCGTGGTGGTCGACGTGGTGGCGCCATCGCCATCGGCCGGGGTGACCGAACTCGCCCTCGCGCGCGGCGAACGCCCCGATGCGCGCGCGTCGTGGCCGCGCCCGGCGTCGCTGCGACCGCCGGTCTGGCCCTGGCTCGCGCTCGCGCTCGCGCTCGCTCTCGCCGCCGTCGCCGGATTGCGGTTCTGGTTCGGCTGGGATCCCTGGGCCTTCGCGTAGCGGCGCTGGTAACCTGCTCGGCGCCGACCCCCGACTCGGCCCGGTAGGTTGCCCCGCTCCCGCGGGCTATGCTGCCCGGCCCCTCGCGATTCACTGATGCCGAAGAAGCTCCAGCGCAAACTCACCGTCCAGCGGGCGGCCGCCCCGGCCGCCGTGTCGAAGAACGGATCGTCGTCCGGCGGCGGCCGGTTCTCGTTGGGCGGCAATCGCGTCACCCCGAAGGTGCTCGCGAATTTCACCAACCAGCTCGCCGTGCTGCTGAACGCCGGCATCCCGATCAGCAAGAGCCTGCGCGTGATCGAGGGCCAGCTACCGCCGGGACCGATGAAGCGGATCTCGGCCGGGCTGGTCGACGACGTCGAGGGCGGCACGCCGCTGTCGGAGGCGATGGCGAAGCACGACAACGTCTTCGACCCGCTCTACACCAACATGGTGCGGGCCGGCGAGGCCGGCGGTGTGCAGGAGGAGATCCTCAACCGCCTCAGTGCGTTCCTCGAGGCCAGCGAGACGATCAAGTCGCGCGTCAAGGGCGCGCTCGCCTACCCGATCGC
This sequence comes from Planctomycetota bacterium, assembly GCA_020425925.1. Taxonomy (GTDB): domain Bacteria; phylum Planctomycetota; class UBA1135; order UBA1135; family UBA2386; genus JAGQRA01. The sequence continues at coordinate 3,255 of JAGQRB010000819.1, read as the reverse complement.
GATCCTCGTCGTCGCCATCGCGGTGCTCGCGCTGATCTTCATCTTCGTGATCCCACGCTTCCGCTCGGTGTTCGAGAGCATGGGCCAGGGCGGCTCGATGCACTGGACGACCGACACCGTGATCAACGTCGGCGAGCACCTGCAGGCATGGTGGTGGATCTACCTGCTCGCGATCGTGCTCGTCGTGCTGCTGCACCGCGTGCTGATGGCGAAGGCGGTCGGCTACAAGCGTGCGATGCACCGCCTGGCGCTGAAGATGCCGCTGTTCGGCACGCTGGTGCACAAGAGCATGGTGGCGCGCTTCGCGCGCACGTTCGGCACGCTGATCCAGAGCGGCGTGCCGCACCTGGACGCGCTCGAGATCCTGGTGGCCTCGACCTCGAACGTGCACATGCAGGACGCGGTCGAATCGGTCAGGGCGTCGATCAAGGAAGGTGCCGGTTTCGCGGTGCCGATGGGGGAGAGCCGCATGTTCGACGACATCGTCGTCAACATGGTCGATGTCGGCGAGCAGACCGGTGAGCTCGACCGCATGCTGCAGAAGGTCGCCGACCGCTACGAGGTCGAGGTCGACCGCACGGTCGAGACCACGTTCAAGGTCATCGAGCCGATCCTGCTGGTCGTGATGGCCGTCGTCGTCGGGTTCATCGTGTTCGCGCTGTTCATGCCGCTCCTGACGATGATGCAGAACCTCAAGCGGTAGCCGGGTTGTCGCTGGCCTGGCGGATCCTGCTGTTCGCCCTGCTGCTCAACGTGATCACGCTGGGCAGCGTGCAGGTGTTCGTGCACTACAGCCAGGAACGCTGGTTCCTCGAGGAGCGCGAGAATTCCAACGCCGCGGTCCTGAACGCCTACCAGGAGCTCAATCGCGTCTACTCGGCCGAGTCGCTGTCCGATACCTCCGCCGACGCGCAGCAGGTACGCAAGCTGCTCGGTGTCCGCAAGATCCGCGCGCTCTACGACGACGTGATCGTGACCAGCGGCCGGCCGCCGTTCGACATCGTGCGACTCAACGTGCGCGGCGCGCTGCACCGCGATCCGGACACCTTCCCGCACGCCGAGATCGAGCGCGCGTTCCAGGCCGCGAACGAGGTCGACGGCCAGGTCTCGACCGCCGGCGGCACCTGTTTCGCTGTCCGGCAGGGCGGCGACGCCGTCGGTTTCGTCTGGGCCCGTCCGAAACACGCGGTCGCGCTGCCGGCGGCGCTGCCGCTCTGGAGCGCGGTCGTCGCGCTCGCGATCGGCGCCGCGCTGTTCGGCATCGTGCTGTTCGTCGCGATCCGCCGCAATCTCGGACAGCCGCTGGCGCAGCTGCAGCAGGGTGCGGTCGCGGTCGCGCACGGCAGCTACGCGGCGCGGCTGCCGGAGGGCGAGTTCGGCGGCGAGTTCGGGCCGGTGATGGCGGCGTTCAACCGCATGGCGGAGCAGGTCGAGAGCCACACCGCGACCCTCGAGCGCGAGGTGCGGCAGGCGGTCGAAGAGGCCAAGCAGCGCGAGCGCGCGCTGGTGCTGAGCTCGCGCCTCGCCAGCATCGGCACGCTCGCCGCCGGCGTCGCGCACGAGATCAACAACCCGATCGGCGGGATGCAGAACGCGGTCAACAGCCTGCTCAATCAGGAGGGTTTCAGCGAGCGCCAGCGCACCTACCTGCAGCTGGTGCTCGACGGCCTGCAGCGGATCGGCCGCACCACCCGGCGGCTGCTCGACTTCTCGCCGCGTGCCGCAGCTGCCGGGCGATTCGCGATCGGCGCGTCGATCGAGCGCGCGGTTGCGTTCGTCGAGCACCGCATGCGGCACGAGAACGTCGAGCTCGAGGTCGATCTCGCCGAAGGGCTGCCCGAGCTTCGCGGCGACGCCCACGAGATCCAGCAGGTCGTGCTCAACCTGCTGCTCAACTCGCTCGACGCGCTCGGCGAGCGCGGCACCGGTGGCCACATCCGCGTGCGCGCCGAGGCGGCGACCGGCGGCGTCGCGCTGCGCGTCGCCGACGACGGCCCGGGCATGTCGCAGGAGGACATCGGCCGCGTCTTCGACCCGTTCTTCACCAAGAAGCAGCGGCCCGATGCCAGCGGCCTCGGCATGTTCATCTCGTTCTCGATCGTGCAGAACCATGGTGGCACGATGACGATCGACACCCGGCCCGGTGAGGGTTTCCGGGTCGACATCTGGCTGCCGGCGGACTGACGCAGCTACGCCGGCCGCCAGTCGAGCGCGCGATCGAGCGCGTCGACCACGCTCTGGTCGCAGCCGTAGCCGGTGCCGAACAGCGAGCCGATCGCGATCTCACCGCCTTCGATCCGCAGCTTCGCGCCGCTGTCGGTCGCGACGTAGAGATCGCCGTGGGCGGCGAGCGCCGCCTCGACTACTGCCGGCGGCAGGTGGTCGAGACCCGGGAAGTAGTGGTGGCCGTTGCGCTCGCTGTGTGGCAGTTCGAGCACCGCTGCGGTGACGAGGTCCTGTTGCACGCTGAGCACGGGCAGGTTGGTGAGGTCCTCGGAACTCTGGAACCGACCGGGCTGCTTGCTCGCCAGCTCGGCGTTGAGCAGCGCGCGGAACACGCCCTTGCAGTTCTTGACCGAGACGCCGTCGCAGCCGCTCTGCTCGAAGGTGCGCCGTTGCGCGTCGGCCTCGTCCAGCACCAGCGGGCAGCGTTGCCAGCGCGCCGCGCCGTCGCCGAGCGAGCGGGCGCGCGGCAGCGGCTGCTCGACCCAGAGCACGCGCCGCAGCAGGCCTTCGCCGTGCGGATTCGCGGCGGTCTCGACCCAGAGTCGGTCGAGCTCCTCGAAGTCGGCGAACTGCTCGTTGCCGTCGAGCGTGACGCGAACGTCATCGCGCCCGAGTTCGCCGAGCAACAGGCCGATCTCGACCAGCCGCGCGACGTCGTCCGTCAGACCGCCGCCGATCTTGACCTTGAGCCAGCGCACGCCGTGCTGCTCGAGCACCTCGTCGAGCGCCTGCGGCATGCCGTCGGCGACCCGCTCGGCCGGTGCGATGTCGCTGCTGCGTAGCGGATCGAGCCGCCCGACGGTGTGACGCACCGCGATCCGCTGGCGCGGTCGCGTCGCCGGCCAATCGAACTCGCGGCCGAGCAGGCCCGAGCGTCGCGCCTCGGCGAACCCGGCGCCGGCGTGGCGGCACATCGCGTCGATCAGCGCGCGCTCGAGCAGCGCGATGCCGAAGCCGCGCTCGAGCAGATCGGGTGTCGTCGCCGGCTCGTCCTCGACGAGCTCGCGCTGCACCCGCTGCCAGAGCTCG
>JAGQRB010000080.1 GCA_020425925.1 Planctomycetota bacterium | reverse complement strand
GTCCGGCCGGTGTCGCCAGCGCCGCGACCGCGGCGTCCTGCAGCACGTCGTCGACGTCGGCCGGCGCGAGCAGACCCTGTGCCAGGCGGCGCAGGGCGCGGCCATCGGCGTGCAGCAGGTCGGTCAGGCGGTCGTGCGGATCGGTGCCCACGAGGTCATGGTTGCCGCCGCGCCGCTCGCGGATGCCGGGTTTGCCAGAAAATGGTCAGCCGTGCGGGCCGGGGTGGGGCAGCGACACGAGCGGCGCGAGCGAGTCGCGTGCCAGCACGAAGTCGCGGGCGACGTCGCGGTAGTGTTCGAGCGGCACCCGCAGTGCGACGACGAACGTCCGCGGGCCGTGCCGCACGGTCGAGAAGCGGCCGACGAACCGTTCGGACGAAGTTCGCCAGCCAGCGAGCACGTCGCCCATGACGCCGGTCGCGGTGAGGAACGGACGGCTCGAGATCGGTTCGAGCGCGCGGGCGGCGAGCCAGCCGTCGAGCCAGTCCGGCAGTCGCACCTCGGCCGCCAGCTCGCGGCCTTCGATCACGAGTCGGCTGCGCGGCGCCGCGAGCTCGACGACCGCGAGGTTCGGTTGGCCGCTCGGGTGGGACGTCACCTGCGCCTCGCGCGGCAGCATCGCCGCGAAGTGCCACCGCGGCTCCGGCGCCGTTTGCACCGGCGTCAGCGCGTAGCGGCGCCGCAGCAGCGCCGGTGCGACGCCGGCACGGCGCGGGAACGGCAGGCTGCGGACGCGAGCCGCGAGCCAGTCCGCGAGGTGGACGTCGAACGCCGGCGCCGACCGGTCGGTCTCGACGACGACGAGCGGCGCGTCGGCCGGCGCCGGTGCGTCGTCGCGAGGCTCGAGGGCGGTGAGGGTCCCCTTCATGGCGGCTCCATAGGTCGTCGTGGCGTGAATTCCCGCGGCGGCAGGCGGACTGCGTTGGCGCTGCGTGCCCGCAGGCGGCGCGTCGGCGGATGTCGCCGCCTGCTCTCGAAGCGAGATACGGCGTCCTCGCGTTCGCACGCATTGTGCCATGTCGTCACCTCAACGCCACGCGCCCGCGGGCGTGGTGAGAAAGTCGGAACTTCGGGCGTGCCCATCGACACCCATGGATCGGAAGCCGCTGGCGACCCGCCGGCGGGCGGCACTACGACGAGGTCGGACGATGAGCAATGAGACGGCTGCGGTCACGGGTTCGCGGACTTCGCTGGCAAGGCTCGCGTGGTGCGGCGCCGCGTGCGCACTCGGCGCCGCCGCCGCGATCGCATCCGGCTTCGGTCTCGATCTGACGGGGAAGCCGGCAGCGGCAGTCGCCGAGTCGGCCGCGTCGGCGCCTGCCGCCCCGGCGGTCGAACTGCTGCAGAGCGCGAGCTTCGACGTCTTCAGCCGTCGGATGGAGGAGATCATGGCGGCAGCTTCGGTGTCGATCGACGAGCCCGCCGGCTCCCGGTCGGAGCTCACCGGCAGCGCGCCACTGCCGCTCGACGACCCGGAATGGGCGCTGTTCGAGCGGTCGCGCGACTACCTGCCGTTCCTGGTCCGGACCAACGCGGCCGCGATCCGGCCCGAGTTCCTGTTCCGCAACCAGTTCCTGAATCCGACCGACATCTACATCCCGAAGGACGCGCGCGAGCTCGTCCAGCGCATGATCGACGGCTACCAGAAGCCACTCGACCAGCTGCGTGAGCTCGAAGGCGACGCGATGGCCGAGGAAGCCGATCTCGCGATCGAGCGCGGGCTCGCGATCGAACGGCCGACCGTGCCGGCGACACTCGACGACCTGCCGGCGGCGCAGCGCGAGGAGATGGAGCGTCGCCTGCAGACCGCGCGCGACCAGGCAGCGGAAGCCGGGGCTCCGGCCGACGCGATCCAGATCCAGGTCCAATCGTATCCGGCGACATCGGGCGACGGGTTCGTGACCAAACACGTCGGCAACGCGGTCTACCAGATCCCCGTGGCCGCTCTGCCGATCACGTCGAGCTGCCGGGCTTTCCGGCGCTACCTCTTCACCGAGATCGGGCTGCGGGTGCTGCAGCTGTTCTCGCAGTGGGGGCTGACGCCCGACCACACCACCAATCGTTTCGCGGAGAGGATCCTGTCCTGATCCGCGCGTCGACGTTCAGAAAGCAAGGAGACCCGTCATGAAAGTCGCACTGTTGTTGAGCGCACTGGCCGGTGCGTTCTTCGGTACCGCCGCCAACACCGTGACCACGCCCTGCGAGAAGGACGGCTGCAAGGCACGGAAGTTCGTCGTCACGATCGGGCCGGCGGGCTGCAACGCCGGCACGTTCTTCGACGGCACGGGCACCACCGACGGTGCCTGCAAATGCGACGAGCAGGACGAGTGCAAGGAGGACACCAACCAGTCGGATCCGATGGTCTGCTCGATCAACGGCAACGTCCGTATCGTGAATCCGACCCCCGGCACCTGCCTCTGTCTGGCCGGCATCGGCCTGAATCCGGGCGCCGGCGGACTCCAGGTCACCGTCCCGATCGCGATCAACCCGCACGGCTGCAGCGGTGGCATCGCCGTGTTTGGCTACTCGCACTTCCCCGGCCTCTGTCCGCCGCCGCCGCCGCCGCCGCCGGTGCTGCCGCCGCCTTGCCCGCCGGCCGGTCTCGCACCGTTCTGCCAGACCGCTCTGGTCTTCGTCTGCAACAGCTGCGCGCTGCCCTGCGAGGAGCCCAGCGACGGCTGATCGGCGGCCGGGCACGAGGCGACGGATCGCCTCGGCGGACCGGGGAGAACGACTCCCCGGTCCTTTGACACACAAGTGGTTGGGGCGCTATGGTCCCGCGGTCTCCAAGCTCTGGGCCACCGAGGTCAGTCGGCGGTCCGGGCGGGCCGGTTTCCGTTCATGCGTTGCCCCTACTGCAAAGCCGACAACGATCGCGTCATCGACTCGCGCGCCAGCGCGGACGGCTTCGCGATCCGCCGGCGGCGCGTCTGTGCCGACTGCGGGCGACGCTATACGACCTACGAGCGAGTCGAGACGGCGCCGCTCCGGGTCGTGAAGAAGAACGGCGACCGGCTCGCGTTCGATCGACAGAAGGTGCTCTCGGGCATGGTGCGGGCGTGCGAGAAACGCCCCGTGTCGCACGAGCAGCTCGAAGCGGTCGCCGACCGCGTCGAACGACAGTGCATGGAGGCGTTCGACAAGGAGGTGCCGAGCAAGGTGATCGGCAACCTCATCATGCAGGAGCTGCGTCAGCTCGATCAGGTGGCCTACGTGCGGTTCGCGTCGGTCTACCGCGAGTTCAAGGACGTCTCGCAGTTCCTCGACGAGCTCAAGCCGATGCTCGAGAAGCGACGGGAGGGTGAACATGAAGCGGCGGAAGGAACATC
>JAGQRB010000818.1 GCA_020425925.1 Planctomycetota bacterium | reverse complement strand
TGCTCGATGCGCGCCGTGGCACGCCGGACGCCGGCAACGTCGATCAGTATCTCTGGCCGCGCGGCGACGCGGCGAAGCGCGCGATCCACGCGGTGTCGACCGCGGTCGCGGTCGACGAGCTCGGTCCCGAGGTCGAACGCCTGCTGCACGCCAACGGTCGCGCCGGGCAGAAGAAGGTCGGGCATCCGCTGTCGCTGCACCTGTACGACGCCGCCGAGCCGGCCGCGGTCGAGTGTGATGTGGTCGCGGACGGCGCACCGATCGCGGGCTGGCTGGTGCGCGGCGGCGGCTCGAACGGTCGGACCTCGGCGCCCGGGCTCTGGGTGTTCTATCCGGCCGAGCCGCTGCCGCGCGGCGTCGACATCGTCGCGAAGTGGCGCTGGGACGAGCAGCGCGACGAGGTCACCTTCAAGGCGCAGTGAGGGCAGAGACAGCGGATGAACGATTCTTGGTCCCATCTCGTCGAGCAGCGCATCGCGGAGGCGCAGAGGCGCGGTGACTTCGAGCGGTTGCCGGGGCGCGGCCGGCCGCTCGTGCTCGAAGACCTCTCGGGCGTACCGGCCGAACTGCGCGCGAGCTACATCCTGCTCAAGACCCACGGCTTCCTGCCGCCCGAGCTCGAGGCGCGCAAGGCGTGGTTGCGGCTCGAGGACCTGGTCGCCGCCTGCGCCGAGACGTCGGAGCGCGAGCAGCTCCGCGGCGAGGCGCGGCAGGCGCTGCTGCGCTATCGGCTATTGGTCGAGCAGCGCGGCGGGATCGAGAGCACCGTGGCGGCGGAGTACCAGGAGGCGGTCCTGCGGCGACTCGGTGGCGATCCCGATCGGTAGCCGCAGACCGGCGGGAGGGGCTGCGCACTCGACGGCGCTCTGGGATGATGACGCGATGCGTTTCTCGTCGCTCGTGTCGCTCGCGCTCTTTGCACCGTTCGCCCTCGCCCAGACCTACATCGTCGATGCGAACAACGGCCCGGGCACCGACTTCGTCACGCTCGCGGCGGCGACCGCCGCGGTTCCGGACGGTTCCGTTCTGTTGGTGCGGGTGGGGAACTACGCCGACTTCCAGGTTGCCAACAAGGGGCTGAAGATCCTCGCCGAACCCGGAGCCCTGCTCGTCAGCGGGGTCCAGCAGACCTCGAGCTCGATCTCCGGTGTGCCGGCCGGCAAGAGCGTCGTCGTGCGCGGCCTGCTGTGGGCCCAGGGTCTGCCGACCGGGCGGGCACAACTGCACTGCACCGCCAGCGCCGGGGCGATCCTGATCGAGGGGCTGCGAATGCCCGCCTCCGGCCGGCTCGCGTTCATCTCGGTGCGGGACTGCGAGCAGGTCGTGATCCGCGACATGCGGAACGATCTCGGTCCGACCTACCTCGAACTGCGGCAGAGCCACACGGTGCTCGAGAACTGTGCGATCGGGGGTGGTCTGGTGGTCGGGTCGGGAGTCGTGCAGCACGGCGGCAGCCTGCAGGTCGTCGATTGCGATCTCGCCGGCGGGTTCCCGTTCGGGACGTCGCAGCCGACCGCGGTCGAGATGCACGGTGGCGAACTGCGCATGCTCGGTGCGACGACCCTCTTCACGCTGACGGCGTTCGCGGTCGGTGGGACCGCGGGCAACGTCCGGGCCGATCCGTCGCTCGGCCTGTCGCCGAGCGAGTTCGCGCCGACGCTGACGGTCGGGTTCGAGGCGATGCCGACGCTGACGACGCGGTTCGCGTCGGGCATTGCGACCGCCGAACTCGGCGGTCCGAGCGGTGCGTTCGGCGCGATCGCGATCGCGCTTCCGGGCCCCCGACTCGCATTGTCGGGCGCCGATGATCCGCTGTGGCTCGATGTCGACTCGTTCGCGTTCCTGGCGTTCGGCACGCTCGGTTCGACGCCGCTGACCCGCACGTTGTCCTGGTCGGGTGGGCTCGTGCCGGGTGCGCGGACGATCTGGCAGGGCGCGAGCCTCGGCGCCGCCGGCTTCGCGGTCAGCAATCCGTCGGCGCTGATCCTGCCCTGACGCGCGCGTCGCGTCGACGACCGGGTTCACGCTGCGACCGCGACGGCGTATCGTGATCGCGATGGTCCGATCTCCGACCCAGGCCATCGCCGTCTTGCTGTTGCTGCCGCTGGCGCTGTCGGCAATCCGGGCCCAGGATGCGGCCGCGGTCGCCGCCAGGCGCGAAGCGAAGCTCGTCGCTTTCGCGATCGAGAGCCTGCACGAGCTCGCGGACCGCTACGAAGCCGACAACCAGCACGGCACCGCGCTGCGGTTCCGGCGCGAGATCCTGCTCGAGTACTCGGAGAACGATGCGAAGGCGCGCGAGAAGTGCGGCTTCGGGCTGGTCGGCGCGGCGTGGCGTCTCGATGCCGGCAAGGTCGTGATCGACAAGGATCTGTCCGGTACGCCCAAGGTGCTGAAGAAGATCGAACGCGATTGCGAGCGTTTCCGCAGGGAGCAGCTCGGCGAGCACCGCAGCCTCGCGCGGGCCTTCGCCGAGGCCGGCGATACCGCGCGCGCGGCGCGGCACTGGCGGCGCGTGCTGGCGCTCGCGCCCGACGACAAGAACGCGATCGCGGCGCTGTCGCTGGCGCGCTTCCAGGGCTTCCGCGGCACTGCCGACGAGCTCGTCAAGGTCCGCCGCGCCTGGGCGCTGCGCGGCGCGGTCGATTGGCTCAGGCGCCACGACTATCCGGTCGCGAGGGTCGAGAACGGCTCGCACCCGCTGCTCGAGCGTGCCGGACTCGCGCACGAGGGTTGGCGCACCGAGAACTTCACCGTTTGGGGCGCGCTGCCCGGCGATCAGCTGCCGCGCGTCGCGCAGAACTGCGAGCGCGCGCTCGCGCTCTGCCGCACGATCTTCGGGGTGTCGCTCGGCCATCCGTTCGAACCCCGGGTGCGCCGTGGCGTCGTCATGGTTGCCGACGAGAACGCCTACCAGCGCGTGCTCGACCAGTGCGCCGACCAGTTCGATCCGCACCGGCTGGAGTTCCTGAAGACCCAGGTGGACATGGCCTTCCTGATGGTGGGCGACGAGCAGGTGCGCTTCATCAAGACCAACGGCAGCGAGGACGAAGCCTTCGACCAGAGCGTTCGCGGCGTCGTGCAGGACGCGACGATCGTGCAGAGCGAGGGGTTGTGGGAGGGCGTCGGACACGCGGGCTGCGGCCTGTTGTTCGGCAAGACGATCACGTTCCTCGAGGAGCAGCTCGACGCCCGCACCGTGGCGTCGTGGGCGAAGACGATGCTCGCGCCGGACATGGCGACCTGGCAGCGCATCGCCGAGCAGTCGGCGTGGGGCAAGAGCGACACCCGCACCAGCGAGCTGGTGCTGGTCAGCGCCGCGCGCTTCACCACCGAACAGCGCGTCAAGGCCTGGGCGATCTGCGACTGGTTCTTCCACTGGCGCCCGGAGCTGTTGCTCGAGCTCGACGACTGCCACACCGAGGATGCGCGCACGCCGCCACTGCTCGAGGCCGAGTTCGAGCGCCGCACCGGCATCCCGTTGCCGCGGGTCGACGCCGAATGGCGCGACTTCTGGGCGCGGCAGGCCGAGCTCCGCGCCGCGATGCGGGCCGATCCACTCGGTGAGCCCGAGGGCAAGGACCGCAAGCACCGCCTCGCCGCGCGCGAGCTCGTCGACGCCATCGACGCGGCCCGCATCGCCGCTGCGCGCGGGCCGGTGGGTTTCTATCTCGGCGAGAACGTCGACACCGAGGCGGCGCTCGAGTTCGCGGACCGCCTCGTCCGGGCCGAACGCGAGCAGCAGAGAAAGCCCAAGGAGGAGATCCCGCTGCCGGAACCGCCGGCGGCGATCGGTGCGAACGTGCTGTTGTCGCGCCGCGACGCCGCGTCGGACGCGGTCGCGGACTGGCTGCGCCACCCGGTCTGGCGCGACGCACTGCTGCATCCCGGGCGCGGCCTGCTCGGCGCCAACCGCAACGACCACTGCCTCGTGCTCGACCTCGGCGAGCCGGTGCAGCAAACGCAGCGCGGCGCACCGCTGTGCTGGCCGCGCGCGGGTCAGGGCGTGATCGACGGCAGCGCACCTGCCGGTGAGCTCGGCGCGACAGCGCTGGCGGCGCTCGCGGCGCGCGGCAAGACCGCGACCGATGTCGTCGCGGTGCCCTTCACGCTGCACTTCGCGCGCGAGATCTCGGCCGAGGACGCCGCGGCGATCGCGGCGCAGGTCTACTTCGCCGGCAAACGCATCGACGGTGTGCTCGTCGACTACCAGGACGCGGCCGGCAGCGAGCGCACGCCGGGGCTGTTCGCGTGGATCGGCCTCGAGGCGCCGCCGGGCGACGGCGAGATCGAGATCACCTGGACCCTGCCGGCGGCGGCGCTCGGCGACGGCGAGACCTTCCCGGTCGTGATCTGCCGGGCCCGCTGAGGCCCCGCCGCGCCGGGCACCGCGAGTTCAGCGGAACGCGGCGGCCTTCACGGTCTCCCAGACATCGGTGTGGCCCTTGCCCTCGGCTTCGACCAGGCTGGCGTTGTGGCCGATGCGATCGCGGAGCGCTCGCGCCCCGGCGAGCGGCAGGGCGTCGTCCGCGGTGCCCTGCACGATCACGACGGGACACTCGACCGCGTCGGCCGCCGCCGTCGCGTCGTAGACGTCGTCCGGCAGGAAGCGGCCGAACGCGCCGTGCTGCATGACCGGGATGCGCTCGCCCGCGGCGGCGAGCACGAGGCGGCCCGGCGGTTGCCCCTTGTGGGTGAGCGCGGCGGCGAGCTGCACCGCCAGCACGCTGCCGAGCGAGTAGCCGAAGACCTGCGCTGGCTGCCCGGACGTGTTGCGCGCCGCGACGACGTCCCATTGCCGCAGCAGGTCGCCGAGCAGCGCGGCCGGCGTCGGCACGCCGTCGGAGGCCTCGAAGCCGCGGTAGGCCCAGAACGCGACTCCGAGGTCGTCGGGCAGCGCGCGCTCGAGCTCCTGTTGGAAGCCGCCGAGCAGTGCCGTCGAGTTGCCGGGCACGAACAGGACCCAGCGGCCGTTCGGCGCGGCCGGTGCCCGCACCAGCCCGCGAAGGGTCACGCCGTCGCCGACCGCGAGCTCGTCGACCTGCCAGCGTCCGCGCGCCAGTGCCGCGACCTCGGCCGGCGTCTTGCGGTCGATCCAGTAGGCGAAGCGATGCAGCTTCGGGGCGACGAGCCAGGCGGCCGCGACCGCGAGGGCGGCGAGCAGGG
>JAGQRB010000817.1 GCA_020425925.1 Planctomycetota bacterium | reverse complement strand
TACCGTGCCGCGCTGCAGGCGCAGCGCGACGTCGCGCACGCCTTCGCGGAAGCCGCCGCGCCGCTCGACCCCGAGTGGCAGGCGCTGGCCGCGACCGGGCCCGAACGGTGGTCGGCGAGCGGCGGTTTCGGGCCGCTGCGCGCCGAGGACCGCCTGATCGCCACCGCCGACGAGCCCGACGCCGGCGCCCCCGGCAGCGGCTGGATGCGGGTCAACGACGGGTTCGGCGCCGAGCCGTGGCGCGGCCCCTGGTGCCCCGATCCCGCCGCCGACAACGCCACGCTGCTGGCACTACCCGGCGCGTTCTGGCACAGCGGCATCGCCGGACGCCGCCGCGAAGGCACGCTGCAGACCGCGACCTTCGAGCTGCGCGAGCGCTACCTGCACGTGCGCGCGGCCGGCGTGCACAGCCGGATCGTGGTCATCGTCGACGGCTTCCACGTCGTGCGCGACCCGATCTACGGCGATCTCCATCGCACGGTCGACGATCCGGGCGCGCACTGGCTGACGTTCGACCTCGACGACTATCGCGGCCACAGCGTCTTCGTGCAGTGCATCGACCAGGTCGCCCACGACCTCGGCGACCCGGTGCACGAACGCGGTTCGAGCTGGCCCGACGACGGCTGGCTCGCGGTGCAGGCCGTGGTCGCTTCCGCCCTCGCCGAGCCGCCGCCGGCCGATCCGGGGCTCGCATTGCCGCAGCTGCCGTGGACCGACACGCCGGCCGCGGTGCGCAGTGCGCTCGACCGGCTCGCCACCGCCGCGGCCGCGCTGCCGGCGCCCTCGGCGACCCTGCCGGCGCTGTCCGACGGCAGCGGGCGCGACGAGTTCCTCTACATCCGCGGCAACCACCGCACCAAGGGCCCGCTGCAGCACCGCCGCTTCCTCACCGCGCTCGCCGGCGACGAGGCGATGCCGATCGACCGCGGCAGCGGCCGGTTGCAGCTCGCCGCGGCGATCCTCGCACCCGACAACCCGCTGCCGTCGCGCACGCTGGTGAACCGGGTCTGGCATCACCTGTTCGGCCGCGGCCTGGTCCGCAGCGTCGACAATCTCGGTGTGCTCGGTGACCCGCCGACCCATCCCGCCCTGCTCGACTGGTTGGCGCGCGACTTCGTCGCCCACGGCTGGTCGCTCAAGCACGTGATCCGCCGCGTGGTGCGCTCCGACACCTACCGCCAGAGCAGCCGGCAGACCGCGGCCGGCGAGGCGATCGATCCGGCCAACCGGCTGATCCACCGCCAGAACGTGCGCCGCCTCGAAGCCGAGGCGGTGCGCGACACGCTGCTCGCGGTCAGCGGCCGGCTCGATCCGACGCTGTACGGACCGAGCGTGCCGATCGCGCTCGACAACCTCGAGCACGCCCGCGGCAAACCGAAGCGGTCGGGGCCGGTCGACGGCGAGGGCCGCCGCAGCATCTATCTGGCGATCCGCCGCAACTTCATGCCGGCGATGCTGTGGGCCTTCGACCTGCCGACGCCGTTCGCGCCGGTCGGCCGGCGATCGGTATCGAACGTCCCGGCGCAGGCGCTGACGCTGCTGAACGACCCGTTCGTGCACGAGATGTGCACGCGCTGGGCGGCGGGACTGCTCGCCGACCGCGGCGCCGACGACGATGCGGCGCTGGTGCAGCGCGCCTGGCTGACGGCGCTGGCGCGGCAGCCGCGCGTCGACGAGCTCGAGCAGTGCAGCGCATTCCTGGCCGCGGCCGCTTTCGAGTACGACTGCGAGGACGACCCGAGCGACCCGCGTCCGTTCGCGGATCTGCTGCACGGCCTCGTCAACACCAAGGAGTTCACGTTCCGCCGATGAACGCGCCGATCGATAGACCCTCGCGACGAGATCTGCTGCGCGCCGCCGCCAACGGCTTCGCGATGCTGCCGCTGGCGCACCTGCTGCGCGAGAACGGCGGCCTCGAAGGCGGTGCCGACGGCTGCCCGCATCACGCGCCGCGCGCGCGCAACGTGATCTTCCTCTACATGGACGGCGGCCCGAGCACGCTCGACATGTTCGACTACAAGCCGCGCCTCGCCCAGGAGGACGGCAAGCCCTTCGCGTTGCCGATGGAGCCGACGCAGTTCCAGAACAACGGCAACACGCTCGGGCCGCGCTGGTCGTTCCGCCAGCACGGCGAGAGCGGCCAGTGGATCAGCGACGTGCTGCCACACCTCGCGACCCAGGCCGACCGACTGTGCGTCGTGCGGTCGATGTTCGCGGATTTCAGCGAGCACACCAACGCGAACTACTTCCTGCACACCGGCCACGGCCTGCAGGGCCGGCCGTCGATGGGCGCCTGGGTCGGCTACGGCCTCGGCAGCGACAACCACAACCTGCCGTCGTTCGTGGTGCTGAACGGCGGCCTGATCCCGCCGGGCGGCATCGACTGCTTCCACTCCGGCTTCCTGCCGCCCGAGACGCAGGGCTCGGTGTTCCGGATGTCGGGCGATCCGCTCGCCAACATCCGCGCCCGCGAGCTCAACCGGCGGCTGCAGCGCAAGAAGCTCGACCTGGTGCACGCGCTCGACGACAGCGCGTTGGCGCACGACGGCAGCTGCCCCGAGCTCGAGGCCGCGATCTCGAACCACGAGCTGGCGTTCGCGATGCAGCGCGAGGTGCCCGAGCTCGTCGACCTCGGCGGCGAGAGCCCGCGACTGCTCGCAGCCTACGGCGTCGACGACGAATACGAACACACCCGCACGTTCGCGCGGCAGTGCCTGCTGGCGCGCCGGCTGGTCGAACGCGGCGTCCGCTTCGTCGAGCTGACCTGCCCCAACACGGGCCACGATCGCTGGGACCAGCACAGCCGCCTCGAGGTCGGCCTCGAGGACAACTGCCGCACGATCGACAAGCCGATCGCGGCGCTGCTCGCCGACCTCGAGGCCCGCGGCCTGCTCGACGAGACGATCGTGCTGTTCGGCGGTGAGTTCGGCCGGACGCCGTTCGCGCAGGGCACCTCGGGCCGCGATCACAACCCGTTCGGCTACACCATGTGGCTCGCCGGCGGCGGTTTCCGGCCCGGCACGTCGTTCGGCGCCACCGACGAACACGGCTACAAGGCCGCCGTCGACCCCGTCTCGATCCACGACCTCCACGCCACGATCCTGCACCAGCTCGGCATCGACCACGAGCGCCTGACGTTCCGGTTCGGCGGCCGCGACCTGCGGCTCACCGACGTCTACGGCAAGGTCGTGACCCAGCTGCTGGCCTAGCAGCACCGGCGGTTCTGGTCAGAGCGCGCCGATCCCGAGCACGAGCGTGTTCGAGCTGCTCAGCGACGCCAGCGTGCCACCCGAGCCGGGTTCGATCTGCACGAACTGATGGCTGAGCGGCAGACCGGCCAGCGCCGGGCCCGACGGGATCGCCAAGGCGTATCCGCTCACACCGCCGGTCGGAACGGTGAGCAGCACGGCATCGCTCGCGGCCTGCAGATCGCAGCCCGGTAGCGCCGCCGGCGACAGCGCCGACAGCGGCAGCGGCTGGCCCGGAACACCGATGCCGACGAACGCGGCGCCGAGCGTGCCGGCGGCGAACCCGCTGCAGCTCGAACGCCACGTCGTGCCCGCCCACGGCAGGCCGCTCGATGTCAGCGACAGGGCGCCGGCAGGCCCGATGCACGCGGTCGGCAGGTCGACCTCGGTTGCCGGACAGCTCGGGACCAGGCGCGCGAACGAACGCGAGCGCAACCCGCCCGCGACCGCGAAGCGCCCAGCGGCGGCGAGCGTGCCGTCCGGCAGCGTCGCCAGGCCGGTGACCGCGTCGTCGCAGGAGCCCAGCAGCCGCCACGACGTCCCGTCCCAGAGGTGCAGCCGGTCGGGCGCGCCGGCGAGGCGACGCACCGCGAGGATGCGATCGCCGGGCAACTTCGTCAGCGCCGCCACGCCCGAGCCCGGCAGACCGGTGCCCATCGCATGCCACGCCGTGCCGTCCCAGCGCGCAACCCGCGTCGCGGGGCCGCCGCCGGCGTTCGCGAACGAACCGGCAGCGACGACGTCGCCGCCGTCGAGCACGGCGAGCGCCGCGACCTCGGCGTCGACCCCGGCAGCGAGCGGATGCCAGGCGGTGCCGTCCCAGCGCGCGACGTTGGCCATCGGCACACCGCCGATCGCGGCGAACCAGCCGCCGACGACGAGGTCCCCGTTCGGCAGCCTGCCGAGCGCACGCACGTAGCCGTTGCCGTCGATGCCGGCGCCGACCGGATGCCAATGCGCGCCGTCCCAGCGCGCGATCCGCCGGGCCGCGACGCCGCCGGCAGAAGTGAACATCCCGCCGATGACCAGGTCGCCGTTGGTCTGCGACAGCAGCGCCGCGACGTAGCCGTCGGTGCCGCTGTCGAGCCCGCGCCAGCCCACCCCGTCCCAGCGCGCGACGTTGTCGGACTGCGGCGTCGCCACCAGCGTGAAGCTGCCGCCGACCACGACCTCGCCGTTGGCCGCTGCCGTGATGCAGGTGATCAGGCTCGGCGCGAACACCGGGTTGGCTTCGAGCGCGTGCCACCGTCGGCCGTCCCACCGTGCCACCGGGTGTCGCAGGCCGCTGCCGAGGTCGAGGAAGCTCGCCGCACCGCCGACGTACACCGCACCGTCGCCGGCGGCGTGCACCGCGTAGGTCGGCGCGATCGGCGTCAACACACCGGTCGTCCCGTTCCACCGCTGCCCATCCCAGATCGCGACGAGATCGCCCGGCACCCGGAACGAGCCGGCCGCCAGCAGCGCGCCGTCGGGCAGGATCGCGAGCGCCGCGACGGTGTCGTCCGCGCCGGCCCCCATCGCGTGCCAGCTCACTCCGTCCCAGCGCGCGACGTCGTCGGCGCCGGGGACACCGGCAACCTGGAACGATCCGCCGACGACCAGGTCGCCGTTCGGCAGCTCGACGATCGCTCGGATCGTGCCGCCCGGGTGCACCGGCGCGACCGCGTGCCAACCCGACCCGTCCCAGCGCGCGAGGGCCTCGATCGGCACGCCGCCCGCGAAGCTGAACTGGCCGCCGACGAGCAGCTCGCCGCTGGCGAGCACGGCGAGTCGGTGGACCGCGCCGTTGACCCCCGCGCCGAGCGGCTGCCAGCCCGAGCCGTTCCACCGCGCGATGCCGTTCACGCCGACGCCGCCGGCGGACGTGAACTCGCCGCCGGCAATGAGGTCGCCATTCGGCATGGCGGCGAGCGCTCGCACGCGCGCGTCCATGCCGAAGCCGAACGGTTGCCATGCCACACCGTCCCAGCGCGCGATGCGGTTCGCGGGCAGGCCACCCGCGTGCGTGAACTCACCGGCGGCGACGACCTCGCCGCCAACCGTCGTGGTCAGCGCCAGCACGTCGCCGTCGAGACCGCTGCCGAGCGGACTCCACGTCGAACCGTCCCAGCTCGCGATCCGCGCCGCACCGACGGCACCCGCAGCCAGGAACGCGCCGCCCACGATCAGCTCGCCGTTCGGCAGGTTCGCGAGCGCGGAGACGGCACCGTCCAGGCCGCCGCCGAGCGCGGCGCCGGCCGACCAGTCGGCGAGTGCCGGGTCCCAGATCGCGATGTGGTTGCAGGCCGGATCGGCGTGACCGAAGCGCCCTGCGATCGCGAGCCGCGGACCTTCCGGACCGGGCCCGTCCGGATCCCAGACCTGGGCGGCACACAGCTCGGGCGCCGCGCCGAGGAACGCGGTCGCGGCCCAGTCGCCCTGCAGCCAGCGCGGCTCGCACTGCGCGTCGAGCCCACCGAGCGACACGACGAGGGCGGCCGACAGCCACCGCAACACGGAGTGCACCATGCAGGCAGCCTACGCCGGTGCCGTGGGCGTCCGGCCAAGAACTCGACAAGCGATTCATGCGGCTCCCGGCTCGGGTCCGTATCGTCGCGCCATGGCTCCGCTCTCCCGCCGCGCGTTCGTCGCCACTGCCCCAATCGCCGCCGCCAGCGCGGCGCTGCCAATCGCGCGCGCGCAGGATCCCGCCGCCGCGATTCCCGCCAGGCCCGCGGCCACGCCGCACACGCGCTTCGCCGCCAACGTCGAGATGTGGTGGGGCAAGCTGCCGTTCCTCGACCGGATCCGTGCCGCCCATGCGCTCGGCTTCCCGGCGTTCGAGTTCTGGCCGTGGCGCGGCAAGGACATCGACGCGATCGCGGCGCTCGCCGGCGAGCTCGGCATGGCATGCGCGCAGTTCACCGCCTGGGGTTTCTCGCCGGGGCTCAACGAGGCGAAGAACCACGACCGCTTCGTCGACGAGATCGAGGCGAGCTGCGCGGTCGCCAAGCGACTCGGCTGCGACAAGATGACCGTCGTCGGCGGTAACGACGTCAAGGGCATGACGCAGGCCGAGATGCACGAACAGATCGTCCTCGGTCTGAAGCGCGCGGCGCCGATCGCCGAACGCGAGGGCGTGATGCTGATCCTCGAGCCGATGAACATCCGCATCGACCACAAGGGTCACTGCCTCTACGGCAGCGAGGCGGCGGTGCGGATCTGCCGCGCGGTCGACTCACCGATGGTGAAGATCAACTGGGACCTCTACCACTGCGAGATCAGCGAAGGCGATCTCTGCGGCCACCTGCGCGACGGCTTCGACCAGCTCGGCTACGTGCAGGTCGCCGACAACCCGGGCCGCACCGAGCCGGGCACCGGTGAGATCCACTACCCGCGCGTGCTGAAGGAGCTGCACGGGCTCGGCTACCGCGGCTACGTCGGGGTCGAGTGCCGGCCGAGCAAGCCGGAGGCCGAGGCAGCCCAGGCGCTCTGGCTCGCCGATCAGTGGTGAGGCAGCGCCGGCGTCGCGCCGCGATCAGTCGCGGTTGCTGGCGCCGAGCACCAGGCTGATCCAGTAGAGCAGCTGCAGCAGCGAAGCCGCCGCCGCCGCGACGTAGGTCAGCGCCGCCGCATCGAGCACCTGCTTGGCGCCGCCGAGCTCGTCGGTGGTGAGCACGCCGCCGCGCTCGAGCGTCGCGAGCGCGCGCTTGCTGGCGTCGAACTCGACCGGCAGCGT
>JAGQRB010000816.1 GCA_020425925.1 Planctomycetota bacterium | reverse complement strand
GAACGCTTCCAGCGTCAGCGTCAGGATCGCCGTGCTGTAGACGCGGCCACCGTCCTCACCCCAGGCGCCGATCGGGTCCCAGGAGCCGTAGAGGTTCTTCTTGCCCTTGTCGCGCTGCTGATGGTCGACGACCGCGGTCTTCAGCTTCTTCTGCCACGTCTCCCAGTGGCGGCCGCCCATCTGGAACAGCGCGTAGGTGCCGTAGTACCAGTAGTAGTGGTCGATCGAGCCGGCGTTCTCGTCCCAGACCGGCGGCTTGTTCAGGATCAGGTCGGCGGAGGCCTTCATGATCGGCTTCTCCTTCGGGTCCTGGTTCATGAAGAAGCGGCAGAACAGGCCGACGGCCGTCATCGACTCGCCCTTGTCGACCGGGAAACGCGTGGCGTGGTCGCCGGGCTTGCGCGAGCTCTGCTCGCCGGCCTTGGTGTAGCCGTGGCGGCCCGACGGATCGCTCACCTGATCGAGCCAGACCTCGGCGAGGTGCAGGGCTTCCTTGTTGATCGTCAGGCCGAAGAACTCGCCCGACTCGTAGGCCATGATGCACCAGCCGGTGACCGACGTGTCGTTGTCGTTGTCGCGCGGCTGGTAGCGCCAGACGCTGTAGGGGTTGCGGTGCGACTCGAGGTAGTTGATGCCCTTCTGCGCGGTGCCCTTCAGCAGCGTGTAGTTGCTGAGCCCGAACGCCTCGCACATCGCGTAGGCCGCGATCGCGTGGTCGTAGATGAAGTCGTGTGACGTGCTGGTGCCGAACAGGCCGTTCTCCTGCTGCTGCTCCTTGAGCCAGCGCACGCCGTCCTTGACGACCTGCTTGTAGGGGCCGGCGCGCATCGTGTTGTTGTCGCCGAGGAACGCGAGCAGCGCGAGGCCGGTGACGCCGACGTCGTGCACGGCATTGCCCGCGCCGTTGCAGATCTCGCCGTCGGTGTCGTGCTTCATGAACTGGTCGCAGTCCCACTTGCCGTCTTCGTCCTGGTGGTTCTTGAGCCACACCAGGCCGGCGTCGATCGCTTCGGCGTAGGCCTTGCCGCCGCCGCGCTTGCCGCCCTTGCCGCCGCGACCGCCGTAGCGCCCACCGGCACCGCCGCCGAGGCCGACGGCCGAGTTCCACTGGTTGCTGTCGAAGGCCGACTCCTTCTGGTTGACCTCGCTGATCGTCTCGACGTTCTCGGTCTCGGTGATGACCTGCTCGGTCAGCTCGATCTCGTCGACGGTCTCCTCCGGCTTGGTCTCCGGCGGCGGCGGGGGCGGCGGCTCCTCGACCTGCTCCTCCTGCTTCTGGATCATCTCCGCCTTGTTGACGACTTCCTTCTTCTCCTCGGCCGGGATCACGGCCCAGAGGATCAGGAAGAGGATCGCGTGGAGTGCGGCGCTGAGCACGAGCCAGGGGGCGTGGCTGAGCTGCTCAGCCATCATGTCCTGGAACGTGACTTCCTGTTCCCAGATGGGGACCGCGTTGGACTGGACGTGGATCTTGGTCGGGTCGACGTGCGACATTGGGACGATTCCTGCGGTGAGGTGGCCTGAGCCTCCGGGCGGCCGGAGCTGGAGCAGCCGGGAGAACGGCAGAACCGGCGCGACGGTTCAGGAGAGGGGGCGCAGAAGTAGAGCGATTCCGGGCCGCCGCCGCAACCGCCCGCCCAGCGCTCGCTCCCGGTTTGCGGCAGCGCTCGGAAGTGTCTACCTAAGTTCCGGGGTCTTCCAGACTTCCGTCCGATTTGCGGCGCGCTCGAGGGCCTGCTTCAGGAACTCGTTCTCGACGCTCTGCATGCACAGGTTGCGGAGCTCGATCTGGACCTCGGGATCCTCGAACACGCCGTTGCGGGCGGGTCGGTAGGCGTTGACCTTCGCGAGCCAGATCCCGTCGGCGTGGTGGAGCGGCTCGCTGATGTTGCCCTCTGGCCCGGCGAGCGCGAACTCGACGAGCTCGGGCGGCAGCGATTCGCTGCCGCGGGTCACGACCATCGGCCGCAGCGCTGTCGCGCTGGCGCCCGTGATGCTGTCGATGACCTGCGGCGGGATCAGCGTCGGGTCGGTCCACACCGCCTTCGCCTGCCGCGCGTGGGCCTCGGCGTCGGCACCGCGGAACTGGATGACGTGGACCTCGGCCTCGGCGTCGTGCACGAAGTGCGCGACGTTGCGCTGGTAGGTCTCGCGCATCATGCGCGGCGTCAGGAACAGGTTGCGCTGCTTCTGCAGGCGCACCGTGACGGCGAACTCCCGGGCCAGCTCCGACATCGTCCTGACGCGCTCCTCGCGCATGAACGTCTGCCAGGTGCGGCCGGTGCGCTCGAGCTCGCGCGAGAAGTTCTGCCAGGTGCCGAAGTCGCGCACCTGCGCTGCCTCCTCGCGTTTCATCTCGTCGGCGAACAGCTGCTCGACCTGCTCGGGCGTCGCGAAGCCGAACGACTTGGCGGATTGCGCCAGCGAGTGCCGTTCGATCTCGCGGTCGAGGAAGGCGCGGTACAGCGTCATGATCTCGGCCTGCTGCAGCGGGCGGCCGAGTTCGATCCCGAGGCCTTTGGCGCGGGCGTCCACCGCCGAGCGCACGCGGCTCAACATGATCGCGGCGTCGTTGACGGTCGCGATGACGGTGTCGACGCGCACCGGCCTCGGCGGCTCGTTCGGTGCGCGGTCCGGAGCCGGCGGACCCTGCTGGGCGACGGCGCGCGCCAGCGGCAGCGCCGGCGTGGCCGTGCAGACCACCGCCAGCCAGAACCAGGTCGATCGCAGGCCCGCTCGCATGGTGAAGATCATGGGCCGACGCGCGGTGAGCCGCAACCGCGGCCAGCCGCAGGTTGCATTCCGGCCGGCGCCGACTTCTGCTCACGGACCAGATGGTCTCCACGGGTACCTGCATCGTCGTCGGCGCGTCCTCGGGCATCGGCGCTGCGCTGGCGCGCCGCCTGGCGCTGGCGGGCCGCAAGGTCGCGATGCTGGCGCGGCGCGAGTCCGAGCTGCGGGCCCAGACCGTCGCGATCAACGACGTGCTCGGGCGCGAGGCGGCGTTCGCGTTCACCCACGACGCCGCCGACCTCGAGGCCGCCGAACCGACGTTCGCGCGGATCGAGCAGGAGCTCGGCACGGTCGACGAGGTGCACTACCTCGCCGGCGTGATGCCCGACGTCGCGATCGACGAGTTCGACCTCGACAAGGACCGGCTGCAGGTCGAGGTCAACATGCTCGGCTGCATCGCCTGGGGCAACGCGGCGGCGCGGCGGTTCCTGGAACGCAAGGCCGGCTGCTTCGTCGGTGTCAGCTCGGTCGCGCAGGACCGCGGGCGCGTCGGTCGGCCGGTCTACAACGCCAGCAAGGCCGGCATGGACACCTACCTCGAGGCGCTGCGCAACCGGCTCTGGCGCCACGGTGTGCAGGTCACGACGATCCGCATGGGGCAGGTGCTGACGCCGATGACGGCGGGCCTCGGGCTCGAGGGCAAGGCGATCACGGCCGACCGCGCCGCCGAGCTGATCGTCAAGGCCCGCGACGCGAAGAAGACCATCGCCTACACCCCGTGGAAGTGGCGGCCGATCATGTGGGCGATCCGCAACGTGCCGTCCTTCGTGTTCCGCAAGCTGTCGATCTGATGTCGAACGTCGCCGGCACCGCCGCCGATCGCACCGCCGCCGGCGCCACCGTGCCGGGCTGGCGCGACGAGGACGTCCGCGGCTTCGGCATGGCGGTCGGCGGGCGCGCGAGCGTGCTGCGGCCGACCAGCGCAGAACAGATCGCCGACGCGTTCGCCGCGGCGCAGCGCGACGGCCAGCCGCTGGCGCTGCGCGGCGCCGGCAAGAGCTACGGCGATGCGTCGACCAGCGTCGGCGGCCGCGTGCTCGACCTCACCGCGATGAACCGGATCCTCGCGTTCGATCCGCTGACCGGCGTCGCGACCTGCGAGCCCGGCGTGACGGTGCGCGACCTCTGGCGGCAGGCGATCGGCTACTCGTTCTGGCCGAAGGTCGTGAGCGGCACGATGGCGGTGTCGATGGGCGGCGCCGCGGCGATGAACATCCACGGCAAGAACAACTACGCGCTCGGCTCGTTCGGCGAGTGCGTGCTGAGCTTCGATCTGCTGACGCCGGGCGGCGAGCTCGTGCACGTCACGCGCGAGTCCGATCCCGAGCTGTTCCACGCCGCGATCGGCGGCTTCGGCATGCTCGGCTGCTTCACGAAGCTCGAGATCCAGACCAAACGAGTGCACTCCGGCCGGCTGCGGGTCTGGGGCATCGTCGCGCGCGATCTCGACCACAACATCGAGCTCATCGAGGACGCCCGCGGCAAGGCCGACTACCTGGTGTCCTGGCTCGATCTGCACGGCAAGGGCAAAGGCCTCGGACGCGGTCTGTTGCACCGCGCCGATCAGCTGCAGTCGGGCGAGGACCCCGAGGGTCTGCGCTATCTCGACCCGGCGCTGCAGGATGTGCCGACGACGCTGTTCGGACTGGTGCCGAAGGGGTGGCTCTGGCCCGGCATGTGGGGCGCGGTGCACCTCAAACAGGTCTGGCTGGTCAACTGGCTGAAGTTCAAGGCGGGCTACGGCGAGGCGCGCAACTCGCCCTACCTGCAGTCGCACGGCGCGTTCCACTTCCTGCTCGACTACGTGCCGCGCTGG
>JAGQRB010000815.1 GCA_020425925.1 Planctomycetota bacterium | reverse complement strand
GCTCGTGACGTTCGGTGGCGGAGTCGATCGCGACGGTCATGCCGCAGACCGGGTCGATGGCCTCGCCGGTTCGAGCTGCGCTCATGTCCCGCTCCCGGCGAGTGCGGCTTCGGACTGGCGCCAGACGCGTCGCATCGCGGTGCGCTTGGCGATGAAGAACACCGCCGGATAGACCAACAGCTCCATCGCGAAGCTGCTCGCGAGCCCGCCGATGATCGGTGCCGCCAGTCGGCGCAGGGTGTCGGCGCCGGCTCCGCTCGCCCACAGCAACGGGACCAGACCGACGAACGTCGTCGTCACCGTCATGGTCTTCGGTCGGATGCGTTTGACGGCACCGTCGTGCACCGCGAACCACAGGTCGTCGGCGTTGCGCATGCGGTTGGCGGCCTTGAAGCGCTCGAAGCTGTTGTCGAGATACAGCAGCATCACGAGTCCGGTCTCGGCGTCGAGACCGGCGAGCGCAATGACGCCGACCCAGACCGCGAGCGACAGGTTGTAGCCGAGGAACCACAGCAGCCAGATCGCGCCGACCAGGCTGAACGGGACGGCGAGCAGCACGATGCCCACACGCAGCCAGGAGCGCGTCGCGAGATAGAGCAACAAGACGATCAGGATCGCCGCGATCGGCACGACGACGGCCAGGCGTTCGTTCGCCTGCCGCATGTACTCGAATTGTCCGGACCAGGCGATCGAGTAGCCTGCCGGCAGCTCGACCTGCTCGTCGACGACCTGCTGTGCGCGCCGGACGTAGGTGCCGACGTCGAGGCCGGCGATGTCGACATAGACCCAGCTCGTCAGGCGCGCGTTCTCGCTCTTTACCATCGGCGGCCCCTGGTGGATCTCGAAGGTCGCGAGCTGCCCGAGCGGGATCTGCGCGCCGGACGGAGCCGACACCAGCACCTGTCGCAGCGCCGGCAGGTTGTCGCGCAGCTCGTGGGGGTAGCGCACGTTGATCGGGTAGCGCTCGAGCCCCTCGACCGTCGCGCCGACGTTCATACCGCCCATCGCGCTCATCACGACATCCTGCACGTCGCCGAGCAGCAGGCCGTAGCGCGCGATGCTGTCGCGGTCGACGCGGACGTCGAGGTAGCTGCCGCCGACCGACTTCTCCGCGAACGCGCTGGTGGTGAACGGGCCGGTGCCGGCGGCGGTGCTGACCGTCTGCGCGATCCGCTCCGAGAGCTCGGCGAGCGTCGTCAGATCGGGTCCCATGACCTTGATCCCGACCGGGGTCTTGATGCCGGTCGAGAGCATGTCGATGCGGGTCTTGATCGGCATCGTCCACGAGTTCGTCAGTCCCGGGATCTGCAGTGTCTCGTTGAGGCCGGGAACGTGGGTGCCGTCGGGCAGGTCGTAGCCGTAGACCAGCTCGTCGACCGAGATCGCGACCGCGTTCGGCCACAGTCGCGCGAGCGGATCGCGCAGCCAGTCGGGCCAGTCGTCGAAGACGCGGGGCACGGGTTTCTGCCGCCAGCGGGACTTGTCGCGGCGCAGCGTGATCGTGGTCTCGAGCATGCTCGGCGGCGCCGGGTCGGTGGCCGTGTCGGCGCGACCGACCTTGCCCATCACGCTCTCCACCTCCGGGTAGCGGCAGATCAGGGCATCGGTCTGCTGGAGCAGCTCGCGTGCCTTGTCGAGGCTGATGCCGGGGTCGGTCGTCGGCATGTAGAGCAGGTCGCCTTCCTCGAGCGGCGGCATGAACTCGGAGCCGAGCTTGCTCAGCGGCCACAGCGTCAGCGCCACGACCGCGACGGCGACGACCAGCACCAGCCAGCGGAACTG
>JAGQRB010000814.1 GCA_020425925.1 Planctomycetota bacterium | reverse complement strand
GGATCGCGTAGACCGCGCCGTCGGCGCCGCACGCGACGTCGAACGGCCAGCGTTCGGTGAACAGCGGCGCGTCGGCGAAACGCCAGGGTGCGCTGCCGTCACCGTCGTCGGCGCGGGCGAGCGTCAGCAGGCGATGGTTGCCGGTGTCGGCGACGACGACCCGACCGTCGGGGTGCAGTGCCAGCCCGCTCGGCTGTCGCAGACGTTCCACCGGTGCGGCGTCGATCGGTCGCACGGCGCCCGTTCCGATGTCGACCGCGAGGACGTGGTCGGCGTGCGGATCGGCGAGCAGCAGCTGGTCGCCGACGGCCAGCATCCGGGTGGGGTGGCCGAGGTCGGGGCTCTCCTCGCCGTGGCGGAGCTCGACCGGCGGCATGGCGGCACCGTCGACGCGCCAGATCCGCGGCGGCGAAGCGTCGAGCACGAACAGCACGCCACTCGCGCAGGCGACGTCGACCGGCTGTTGTGCACTCGCCATGGACGCTGCCAGCGGGGTCACCAGGAGCGCGAGTCGGAGTGCCGGGGTGAGGGGAGCACGCATGTCGTCGAGGTCGCCGGGCGGCTGGCGGTCATGACATGAATCCGTCGAATCCGCCAGCCGCCGGAACCTGTCTACTGCAGCGCGAGCGCGGTGCGGTTCGGCCCGAACGACCCCGCGCTGGCGGTGAACGTCACCGCCTGCCAGTGCAGCACGACCCCGGGGAACCCGCCGCCGCCCGGCAGCGTGATCTCGCGCTCCGCGCGGCCGTCGGCGTCGGCGACCACCAGCGGCAGCGCGATCGCGGCGGCCGGATCGAGCAGCAGCGCGCCGCCGAGCCCGGGATAGGTCTGGCCCGGACCCGTGCCGAACGACGCCAGCGCGAAGCAGAGCGCGTTCGGCGTGGCGTTGATCGCGGCCTCGACGTTGGTGCCCGGTGCGCCCGAGCCGAGCAGCGTGATGCTGCCGTCGGCGAGCTGGCCCCAGATCTCGAGGTCGTCGATCAGGCACTCGACGAGCGAGGGGTTGAGGTCCTGGGCGCGGACGCGCAGCTTCATGCGGTCGGTCAGCGGTACGCCGAGGTCGAGGCTCAGGTCCTGCCAGGTGCCGGTCGAGTTCGCGCGCGCGAACAGCGGCGACCAGTTGGCGCCGCCGTCGCGGCTGAGCTCGATGGTCATCGGGTCGTCGCCGACGCTCTCCGCGTACCAGTAGGCGAGCCGCAGCTCCGCCGACAGCAGGTGCGACAGATCGACGGCGGGCGACTCGAGCTCGGTGAAGCCGCCGTCGACGTCGTAGGTGCCGGCACTGCCGCCGCGGCCGTCGGTGACCCAGCACAGGCTGCCGAGCGGCGTCTGTTGCTGGCCGGGCTGGATCACGGTGCTGCCGTTCTGTGTCTGCTGCGGCGCGGCGCGTTCCCAGAGTCCGGTCGTGGCGGTGCCGCCAGCGGCGCGGGCGAAGCCGCGGTCGAGCTCGAAGTCGTCGCGCACGGTCAGCCGCCGCGGCACGAGGTCGACCGGCACGACGAGTTCGCTGGTGCGGCCGTCGCCGGTCGCGACGACCCGCAGCTGTGCCGTCGGCACGGTGACGCCGGCGGCAACCACGAACGTCAGCGGCGCGCCGTTCTGTACGCTGGTCTGCGCCGCCAGCGCGCCGAGACCGGCGCTGCCGTTCTGGACCGTGAGGCCGGGCGTCAGCGACTGGATCGCGATCGCCGCGGACGTGGCCGCGAGACCGACGTTCGCGACCTCCACGACGACGTCGCCGCCCTCTCCGGGCTCGACGGTGCCGTTGCCGTTGCCGCCCGGTCCCTCGGTGACCGCGACGTCGGCGATCCGCAGCGCCGCGCCCGCGGTCAGCGCGACCTTGTGGAACATCGGCTGGTGCCGCGTCGCGATGTCGACGATCGCCGCACCGCTCGGCCAGAACCCGCCTTCGCCGCTGGTGCCGAGCTCGGCGCTCAGGCAGTGCGTGCCGCGCACGGTGTGGTGGTGGTCCACCGCGCTGCCGGCGGCAATGTAGAGCAGGCCGCTGATGCTGCCGTGCGGGATGCCGTTCTCGGCGGTGTAGTAGGCCCCGAGCGCGTCGTAGCTCGCGACGTTCGCGGGATCACCGAGCTGGTAGCCCCAGGGCCGCAGCAGCACGTCGCCGTAGGTGTGGGTGGTGAAGACCGTGACGAAGGCGCGGCTCTGCGCGAACGCCTCGATCGCCTGGGCCTCGGGCTCGCTGAACGGGGCCGTGCCGCGATAGGTCTCGCTGGTCGGTGTCGCCGAGCTGCCGCCGTTGGGCGCGTTCCAGGCCGTCGCGTAGTTGCGGTTGAGGTCGACGCCGAAGGAGCCGCCGTTGTTGCGGCGGTTCTTGCGCCACAGACCGCCGCCGCCCGGATTCTGCTGGTAGTTGTACTCGTAGCCGTCGGGGTTGACGCACGGCACGAAGTAGAGCTCGCGCTCGTCGACGAGGAACGTCGCCTCGGGATCGCTGCCGTAGCTGGTCACGAGCCAGTCCATGAAGACGACGGTCGCCTCCATCGAGAGCGGTTCGCGCGCATGGTGCAGCGCGTCGAACAGCACCTCGGGCTCGTTCTCGTCGACGCCGACGTTGTCGCTGATCTTGACCATCCAGATCGGGCGGTTCTCGATGGTCGTGCCGATCGAGGT
>JAGQRB010000813.1 GCA_020425925.1 Planctomycetota bacterium | reverse complement strand
GGCCCAGAGCTCGCGGGCGTTGGTGATCGCGCCGTTGAACACCGCGGCGTGGCGGCCGCCGCGCCGGACGACCGGCTGCCGGCTGTTCGGCTGCGTGATCGCGAGGCGGGCACAACCGAGCCACCAGCCGCCGATCCGCGCGATGCCCCCGCCATCCGGGCCGCGCCAGCGCAGGTCCTCGACCGCCGCACGCACCGCGGGTTCGGGTGCGAGGCCGTTCTGTCGCAGCCAATCGTCGCGAACGCCGACGATGCCGCACATCGTTCAGGAGTCCGACCGCGCGCGCTCGAGGTACTCGGTCAGCGCGTGCCACTGCCGGTGCAGATCGTGCTCGGCGACGTCGACCGGCTGCTTGAAGAAGCTCGCCAGCCACGTCATCGGGCCGCGCTCGCCGCGGCGTGCCGCGAGGTCCGCGAACCGGATCAGATCGAGCACGAGCGGCGCAGCGAGGATCGCGTCACAGCCCTGCCAGATGAACTGCAGCACCATCTTGACGCCGAGGAAGCCCTGGAAGTGCACGAAGTCCCACGCCGTCTTGAGGTCGTCGAGCGAGGGGACGTAGTCGATGCCGACGTGGGTGTGGAGCGGGTAGCCGAGCAGGTTCGGCAGCAGCTGGTCCTTGGTCGCGACCTTGGCCTTCTTGTTGGCCTCGTCCGCGAGAACGCGGCCGTCACGGTCGCCGAGGATGTTGTAGCCCTGCCAGCTCAGCACGCGCAGGTTGCGGTACTTGAACATCGGCGCGAGCGCCGACTTGACCAGCGTCTCGCCGGTCTTGCCGTCGCACCCCATGTACGGCGCGCCGGTGCGGTCGAACAGCTCGCGGATCGCGGGCGTGAGCGTCGCGTTGCTCGGTGTGAAGTGTACGAACGGCAGGCCGAGCCTGGCCGTCGCGTAGGCGTAGATCGACGACGGACGCACCGCACGCAGGTCGTCGCGGGCGATCGCCTTCTCGAAGGCGGCGAGCGTCCGGTGTGCCGGGCCGAGCGGCAGCGGCGCTTCGGTCGAGGTGACGTTGACGCAGATCAACCGATCGAGCCGGTGCCGTTCGCGGAACTCGACGAGATCGCGTTCGATCCGGGCGACCTGAGCCCGCAGCGACTGGCGCCGCCCGCGCCCGCCGCTGCCGACGAGTGACTCGATCGTGCGGCCGGCGTTCGGCATCACGCCGGGACGGATGTTGCGGCTGGCGGCGCGCAGGTCGCTGCGCAGTGCCTGCAGCAGCGATTCGGACAACGTGCCGGTGCTCTCGCGGATCTCCTTCGCCGCGGTCACGTAGTCACTGTCGCGGACCTCGTGGCCACCGAAGACCAGGCCCTCGAGCGGCTGCCAGGCGATGCCGTCGGCGGCCGGCGTCGCCGTGACCAGACCCTGCGGGGGGAACAGGCCGCGCGCGATCGCGCGGGCGCCGACCACCACCGTCGTGGCGAGTCCACCGCACGCGCCGAACAACCAGACGCCGACCTTCGGTGGCGCGCTTTTCTTCGATTTCACTGCCAAGGGAGGGCGGGGAGGATAGCGGAACGCACGGTCCGTGCCGAAGGTTCGGTCGCCGGGCGGGCGGCGGCGTGGAATCCACACCGATCCGCGGTGATAACGCGAGGGTGACCCGACGGCAAACCGCCCTCCTGGTGCTGGCCATCCTGGCGTACGTCGGGGCGTTGGTCGGGGGGGGCTCCTACTTCTCGATGCGAGCCGAGCGTGGCGACCGCGAGCTGCCGGTCTATGTCGTCGGCGGCGAGCGCATGGCCGCGGGCGCGGAGATCTACCGTCGCGGGGCGGACGGCAAGCCGTTCACCTACCCGCCGTTCGCGGCGGTGCCGTTCGTGCCGCTCGCCGGTGCATCCGCCGCGTGGCAGCCGATCCTCTGGTTCGCGATCAACCTCCACCTGCTGCTCGGCATCCTCGCGGTGCTGCACTTCTGGGCGGTGCGGCCCAGCCCCGGTCGCGCGCCGCCGCGGCTGCTGTGGTTCTGGGTGCTGACGCTGCTGGTCGGCGGCCACCACGTCGCTTCGGTGTTCTCGAACCAGAGCCATGACCTCGTGGTCGCGATCCTCGTCGTGCTGACGGCGCGGGCCTGGTCGCTGGGGTCGGCCTCCGCCGGGGTCTGGGCCGGCGCCGGCGCCGCGATCAAGGCGACGCCGCTGATCTTCCTGGGCCTGTTCGGCGCCCGGCTCCGGATCGCACCGCTCGCGGCGCTGATCGCGACGGCCGCGGTGCTCTCGTTGCTGCCCGATTGGCTGTTCCCGCGCGCCGACGGCCACTCGTGGGTCGTCGCCTGGTTCGACGTCAACCTGCGCGGCCTCGAGGTCGGCGGCACCGCGAGCGCGGACGGCGCCTGGAATGCGCACAGCTACCTCAACCAGAGCCTGTCCGGCGCATTCACCCGGCTGTTCACGCCGCCGGTGATCACCGGCGATTTCGTCGACGAGACCGCGATGCTGGTCGATCTCGGCCCGGCGGGTTGCAAGGTCGCGACGCTGGCGAGCGAAGTCGCGGTGCTGGCCCTGCTCGTGCTCTGCGCTCGGCGGGGGGCGCGCGCGGTCGCGGCCAACGCTGATCGGCGCGCGACGCAGCGCACGGTCGGCTTCGGCGAGGTCGCCGCATTCGCCTGCGGCATGGTCCTGCTGTCGCCGCAGAGCAGCAAGGCGCACTTCTGCATCTGGTTGCTGCCTGCCGCCTTCCTGGCGGACCGGCTGACGCGCGGGCCGCGCGATCGGCTGTTGTGGCCGCTGGTGATCGGCGCGCTCGTGCTCGGACCGCTGATGACCAAGGGGATCGTCGGCAGCGGCGTCGGCAACTTCATGCTCGCGCGCGGCAATGTCGCGGTCAGCACGTTGCTGCTGTTGCTCGCGACGCTGCGAGCGCTGTGGACCGAGCCGACTACTCGCGATAGCGAACGAGCGCAGCCCTGAGCCGGTCCGCGACATCGGCCGGTGCGGTGAAGTAGGGCTGGCAGTCGGGCGCGAGGCCGC
The DNA here is from genome assembly GCA_020425925.1 of Planctomycetota bacterium. Classification (GTDB taxonomy): domain Bacteria; phylum Planctomycetota; class UBA1135; order UBA1135; family UBA2386; genus JAGQRA01. The sequence continues at coordinate 6,318 of JAGQRB010000813.1, read as the reverse complement.
GTTCGACCAGGTCCAGAGCCTTGTTGCGGTCGCCGCTCTGGAACCAGACCTCGGCGGCGATCAGGTAGAACCAGTCACGGCCCTTCCGGATCGCCTCGGCGACGGCCGGCGAACCGAGCAGCTGGCGCGCGCGCCCGACATCGCGCAGGTTCGGCGGGCCGCCGGGCATCACCCGGATCCACATCTCCTCGAGCACGGCGCCGATCATCTCGGCCCTGCCGCTCGCCTTCGCGGCGGTTCGATGTCTGGTGAACGCCGCCATCGCGTCCTCGTAGTCACCGGTGCGCGCCCGCGCGACGCCGAGATAGTACGCCATGCGCCACTCGTCCTCGCGGCAGAGCTGCTGCCAGCGTTCGGCCAGCGCGCGCAGCTGGTCGAACTTCTTGGTCGCGCACAGTCCCATCGCGGCGCCGTGCGCGTAGGCGTCCGCGTCGACCTTCGGCAGCGTCAGTCCGTCGGCGGCAGCGCCGGCGGCGAGCAGGTTGCCCTGGGCGGCGAGCGCCCGCGCCAGCCGCCAGCGGAACTTCGCGCGGTAGGGGTGTGCCGCCGCCGCGGCCTGCATCGCGCGCTGCAGCAGGTCGCGATCCCGCATGTCCGCGGCGAATGCGATCGCATGTTCGAAGACCGCGGCGCTCTGGCAAGGGTCGCGCAGCAGCAGCTCGTAGCGCGGCCGCGCGGTGTCCGGCTCGAGGATCGCGCAGACCGCGAGCCAATCGCCCCGACTCTCCTCGTCCGGCCGCGGGATCGACGCGAAGAGCCGTCGTGCCTCGTCTTCGCGGCCGGCGCAGAACAGCGCCTTCGCGGTCATCAGGTCGCGGTGATGGTGCGCCCGGTCGCCCTGCGGCTCGGCCGCGCGCAGCAGCCGGATCGCGTCGTCGTAGCGCTCGAGGTCGAACAGCATCGCCACCGCCCGGACGGTGACCGGGTAGTTGCCCGGGTGGGCTGCCAGGAACTCGTCGGCGATCGCGCGCGCGGCGGTGCGATCGACCTCCGCGGTTGCGAGCATGCGCCAGAGGCAGGCGGCTTCGTTGTCGTGCCAGAGCTTGCCGAGCGACCAACAGGCCGCGTCGAGGCCGGCCCGATCACCGAGTTGGGCGTTGATCCAGGCCTCGACGCCGCGCACCAGGGGATTGGCCTCGCGGTAGCCGGCGTTGAGGCGCGCGACGACCGGCAGCGCCCAGCGCAGGTGTTCGTCGACGAGCGTGTCGCGCTGCAACAACACGCGATCGAGTGCGACGAGCAGCAGGTCGAGCAGGTCGTCCGACCGGCCGAGCTGCTCGGCCTCCTCGTCGCTGAAGAACGGTCGCCGCGTCGCCAGTCGATGCGCCATCGCCTGGGCACCGGCGGTCTCGAGCACCCATGTCGGCATCGACGCGAACTCGCGCCGGGCCTCGTCCGACTGGCTCTGGCCGAGGAACGTCAGCAGGCACGCGGCCAGCGTCGGGTCGCGCGGCGCGAGCTCGTACTCGGCCCGCAGCTTGGCGATGCTGGTCTCGCTGGCCGCTTCGAGCACCAGGAACGACTGGAACGCGTACTGCGCCTGATTGGCGGCTTCGATGCGCTGCTCGCGCAGTCGGGCCTCCTGGATGCGCGGCATCTCGAGCAGCAGCTTCGCCCCCAGGCCGACGAGCACCGGCACCATGACCGCGAGCGCGACGACGAGTCCTGCCTTCCACGGCTCCGCGCGGGCCCAGCGCTTCAGCCGCTGCATCGGTGGCGTCCGCCGGGCTCCGACCGGGCGGCCGTCGAGGAACGCCTGCAGGTCCTTCGCCAGCTCCGCGGGTGTCGGGTAGCGATTGGCCGGTTCGACGGCGATCGCCTTGTGCACGATGTTCTCGAGGTCGGAGGCGACCGGGCAGATCGTCGACAGCTTCGGCAGTCGACCACCCTCGATGCGTCGCAGCAGCTCGCCGAGCCCTTCGCGCCGCAGCGGCTGCTGACGTGCGAGCAGCTCGTAGAGCGTCATTCCGAGCCCGTAGACGTCGGTTGCCTGCCCGAACGAGGCGTCGTCGCGACGCAGCTGCTCGGGCGCCGCGTAGATCGGCGTGCCGGCGAAGCTCTGCGTGTGCGTCGAGGTCAGGTCGATCTCGCGCACCACGCCGAAGTCCGCCAGCAGGGCGGTGCCGTCGCGGCGCACGAGCACGTTCGAAGGCTTGATGTCGAGGTGCAGCATGCCGGCGCGATGAGCACAGTCGACCGCCTGCGCGACGTCGCGCATCATGCGAACGAAGGTCCGGACGACGGTCGACTCGAGCGCGCTCGACCCGCCCGGGGGAGTGCCCAGCTTCTGACGCAGGATCGTCATGTCCGGCGCGGTCGGCTGCGGCGGCAGCACCTTCAGGATGCCGGCGAGGGTGAGCCCGTCGATCCACTCCATCGCGATCGCGATGACCTCACCGGCCTCGACGACGTCGTAGACCGTGACGATGTTGGGGTGCTTCAGTGCCGCCATCGCCCGCGCCTCGCGCAGCAGCCGTTCGCGGGCGCGAGCCTCGCCCCCGGCCGTGGTCTGCACGATCTTGAGTGCGACGTGGCGGCCGAGCTGGTCGTGGCGCGCCAGGTAGACGGTGGACATCCCGCCCGTGCCGATCTCGCCGAGCACGGTGTAGCCGCGGATCCGCAGTCCGAACTCACTGCGGCGGGGTTGTGCGCGGCCGACTTCCTCGAGCAGCGCCGGCAGCTCCTCGCGCAGCTCCGGGTCGCCCATCTCGGTCGGCGACAGCGCGATGGTCCGGCCGGCGGCGAGGTCGGCGGCCAGCCTCTGGCGCAACTCGGAACGATCCGGGCCGGGGGCGCCGGCCCCCGTTCGGTGGTGCCGGTTGTCGGGAGACTCCATCGGGCGGCTTCGTCGGGCGAGGCGAGATTGCCGGGGGCGCCAGCATAGCCGCGCCGGTCGGGTCGGTCACGCGGGGGTGGGCACCAACCGGAGCAGGGCCACGACGGCGAGGGCGTAGAACAACCCCGACAGCACCAGCGGCAGATCGCGGAACAGCAGCCGAGCGGGGTCGCCGCCCTCGCTCTTGCGATATACGAGGAACAGGTAGCGGAACACGCCGTAGACCACGATCGGCACCGTGTACATCAGGCGGTCCGAGCCGTGCCGGGCGACGGTTTCCGGACTGACGGTGTAGAGGGCGTAGCTCAGGATGCTGAGCGCTGCCATCGGGCCGATCATCATGTTGAGGAACGCGAGCGAGTAGTGCTCCATGGTCGCGCGCGTCAGCCCTTCGACCTCCGCCTTCCGGCCGACTTCCTCGTAGCGCTTGCAGAACGCCAGGAAGAGCGAGAAGAAGAACGTGCACAGCAGCAGCCAGTGCGAAGCCTCGACCTGCACCGCCGCGGCGCCGGCCATCACGCGCAGCTGGAAGCCGAGCGCGATGCACATGCAGTCGACCACGACGAGGGCCTTCAGGAAGAACGAGTACGCGACGTTGAGCGCGAGGTAGGCCGCCGGCCAGACGAGGAACGGTGCACTGCCGGCTGCCGTCGGCACCAGCATGGCGGCGGCCGCGCAGGCGACGAGCACGATCGCGAGCAGCGTCCACGCGGCGCCGACGGAGAGCCGCCCCGACGCGATCGGGCGCGACCGCTTCTTCGGGTGCCGGGCGTCGGCCTCGCGATCGACGATGTCGTTCAGCAGGTAGATCGAGCTCGCCGCCAGGCTGAATACGGCGAAGGCCCAGCCGGCGGCCTGCCAGGCCCCGGGAACGAAGAAGGTGTTGGTCTCCTGCCCCCGTGGGCCCGTCGTCGCGAACAACAGCGGAGCGAAGACGAGCAGGTTCTTGACCCACTGATGGGGCCGCAGGGCTTCGAGCTGCACGGGCATCATGCGCGGCACATCATTGTGGCCCACCCGGCGAAGGCAAGCACCCGAGTTCGATCTCGTCGGCTTCGGGTGTATCCTGCCGCGGCCACGATGCCTCAGGACAGCAACCCCGTCACACTGCACTTTTCGCTGATCGTTCCGATCCACGACGAGGAGGAGAACGTCGACCGGCTGCTGGACGAGCTCGCGGCCGTGCTGGCCGCGCACGGCCCGATGGAGGTGATTGCGGTCGACGACGGCAGCGTCGATCGCAGTCTCGCGCGGATGCGCGAGTGGAAGCAGCAGCACGGGGCAGATTGGCTGCGCATCGTGCAGCTCGTCGCCAACGTCGGCCAGAGTGCGGCGGTGATGGCCGGCGCCGAAATCGCTCGCGCGCCGATCATCGCGACGATCGACGGTGACCTGCAGAACGACCCGGCCGACCTGCCGGCCATGGTCGCGCGCGTCGAATCCGGCGAGGTCGACGGCGTCTTCGGGGTGCGGCGCAGCCGCCAGGACACCTGGGTGCGGCGGGTTTCGTCGCGCATCGGCAACGTGGTGCGCAACTGGATCACCGGTGACTCGGTGCGCGACGCCGCCTGCGGCATCAAGGTCGTGCGGCGCGAGTTCTTCCTCGGCGTGCCCCGGTTCGTCGGCATGCACCGATTCATGGCCACCCTCGTGCGCTACCTCGGCGGTCGCGTCGTGGAGATGGACGTGAACCACCGCGAGCGCTACGCCGGAACCGCGAAGTACGGCATCGGCAACCGGATGTTCCGCGGCCTGCGCGATTGTTTCTCGGTGCGTTGGTTGCGTTCCCGCCTGCTGCGGCACCGCGTCGAGCACGAGTACTGAGGCTCGCGCGCAGCCCGTCGCGCCGGTGGGCGGCCGCCGCCAAGGCGCCGTGAAGTCGCTTCATCGCGCGGTCGGGCGTTGCTAGCCTTCCGCCGTGCTCTTGCGTGCGCTCCTGCTCCTGCTGCTGACGGTCACCGCCTGCGTGCCGCAGCTCGTGATGCGCGACCTGCGGGGCACCGAAGGTCGTCGCATCCAGATCGCGGCCGAGATGGTCCGTACCGACAGCTGGATGGTGCCGGTGCTCGGCGACGAACCGACGCTCGCGAAACCGCCGCTGCACTACTGGATCCTGGGCGGGCTGATCGAGCTGTTCGGTCCGGTGCCGTGGATCCTGCGCCTGCCGGCCGTCGTCGGGCTGTTCCTCTGCGCGCTGCTCGCGATGGTGCTGCTGCGGCAGCGTTTCGGCGAGGCCGCGGGCTGGGTCGGCGCGCTCGGTGTGATCTGCTCGCCGCTCGCGGTGTTCGAGTGGGCCAGCGCCGAGATCGATCCGCTGTTCGCAGTCTTGACCGCCACGTCGCTGTGGTGCCTCGCGGCCGGCATCGCACGCGACCGCGCGGCGTTGGCCGTGTTGTCGGGCCTGCTCGGTGGCCTCGCGATGCTGCAGAAGGGGCCGCCCTACTTCGTCTTCGCGGCGGGCGCCTACCTGGTCTGGTGGCGGCGGCGGGGCCTGCGGTTCGCGCTGCATCACTTCGTGCCGCTGTTCGCGGTGCCGCTCTGCTACTACGTGCCGCTCTGGCTGTGGCACGTCTCGCCGACCGAGATGTGGGAGGTGACCCAGTCCGAGACGCTGGGTCGGATCGCCACGTTCCAGTGGCAGCACGTCGCGAAGACGCCGCTGTTCTGGCTGCGCGCCGCGGTGATCCAGCTGCCGTTCGTGCTCTGGTGCTTCTGGGAATGGCGCGGCGCGCGCGATGCCCGGATGGACGCGGCCGACCTGATGCTCCGGATGTGCAGCGGGGCGGCGGTGTTCGCGATCGTCATCCTCACGTTCTTCCCCGGGCGGCCGACGCGCTACCTGCTGCCGAACGTGCCGCTGTTCATCTTCGCCGTCGCGCCGGCGGTCGCCCACTTCGCCGGCCAGCGTCGCGAGCTCGGAAGCTTCTCGCGCCGCATGCTGCGCGGCGTCGGAGTCTTCGGGGCCGTCGGGCTCGTCGCGATGCCGTTCCTCCTCGATTGGACCGGTGTCGCCGTGGCCGGCGCGTTCCTCGTCGCGGGGCTGGGTCACATGCTGGTGCGCGCGCCGCGGCAGCTGGTCGCGTTCGTGCTCGTGGTGCCGGTGGTCGCGGCGTGGACCGCGGGTTTCCACCGGGCGCTGCATTTCGACCAGACCACGCAGGCGCTCGGGCCGGTGGGGCAGGTGCTGCGCGCCGAGCTGGAGCGCCGCGGCATCGTCGACGAGGTCCACACCTACGGGCACGTCGACAGCAAGATGCTGCTCGGCGCCGGTCTGATGCCGCCGGGCGACGAGTTCTGCCGCGAGCGCCCGACCGCGAAATGGCTGTTGGTGACGCGCGACCCGACCCTCGGCGAGGTCCCGCCCGAGTACGTCGATCGCCTGGTGCTCGCGACGCCACGACTCGTGTTCGCGCTGCTCGAGAAGCGATGACGTCGGTGCTCTTCGTGCGGCTCTCGGCGATGGGAGACGTCGTCCAGGGCCT
>JAGQRB010000812.1 GCA_020425925.1 Planctomycetota bacterium | reverse complement strand
TGTGGTTGTACCACTGGGTCATCGTGCCGTGGCAGACGCTGCCGCAGTCGAAGCTCTTGGCGGGGAGCTTCAACGCCCGGGCCACGCGCTTGGCGAACTTCGGCTTCTTGGTGTCGGTGTCGACGCCGTTGAGCGGCTGGTGGAAGCTCAGGATCCGGCGCGGCTTGACCGTGCGGAGGAACTTCATCACCGCCTTGGTCTCGGGCTCCGAGGCCGGCTTGGAGCCGGACTCGTAGTTGCCGTCGAGGTCCTTCCACTTGTAGGGGAAGTTGCGGTTGAGGTCGACGCCGTGCGCGTTCTTGCGTTCGCGCGCGACCATGCCGTCGGGGTTGACCAACGGCTGCGCCCACAGCGTGCGCGCGCGCAGCAGGCGCGCGACGTCGGGATCGTCGCGCCGAAGGAGCAGCTGGTCGACCATGAACAGCAGGTCCTCCTCGCTGTGTTCGTGGCCGTGGATGCCGGCACCGAGGTAGACCTCCGGGGCGCCATCGTCCTGGCGCCCGATCCGCAGCGCGAACAGCGGCCTGCCGGCCACCGAGGTCCCCAGCTCGACGCGGGAGACCAGCATCGGGTGGCGTTCGATCCAGCCGTCGACCGTCGCCAGCAACGCCGCGTAGTCGCCGGCGCCGGGATCCGGCTCGGGCGGCGTATCCTGCGCCGCCAGCGAGAACACGAACCCGAAGCCGGACAGCATGGCGGCGAGACGCGAGCGCATTCTGCCAGCGTAGGCCTTCGGATTGTCGAAGGCAGCCGCGACCGCGGTGCTCTGGCTCGGCATCGGCGTGTTGCTGCTGCCGTGGACGATCGACCAGATCCGCTGCCACGAGCTCCGCGCCGGCCGCGCCGCGCTGCTGTTCGCCGGCAACCTGACCGGTGTCGGTGCGCTGATCTGGCGCGCGGTCCGGCCGCGGCCAACGGCCGATCGACGGGCATGGCTCTAACTTCCGCCGTCGACCCTGACGGTCGCCGGGGTGATCGCGGTGATCGCCGTGCCGCTGGTGCTCGGCAGCCTGCGTTATGCCAGGGCCTGGGAGATCCACGCCCCCGATGGCGTCGAGATCGTCGTCGACGGTCACGCGGCCGGTTCGGGCGTCGCGCGCGGCGTGACCTGGGGCCGCGCGCTCGGAACCGACACCGGTTGGCACAACTGGTCGGTGAGCCGGTCGCTGGCACTGCGCGGTCCGGAGATCACCTGCCGGGCGATCGACGACCGGCTCGGGGATCCCGCCGACGACGAGGGGTTGCCGTTCACCTGCGCCGACGTGTTCGGTGACGGCGTGTCGGTGCAGCTGCAGCGCGACGGCGAACCGGTGCGCGCGAAAGCGGTGAACGTCTACCTCGCGGTGCGCAGCTTCCGCGTCATGTTGGAGCTGCGCGTCGAGGTCGACGACCAGGGCTGACACGGGTCGGGAGAGTCTCCCGCGGGCCGGCACCGCCCGTAACCGGGGCGCACGTCACGCTACGATCGCGAGATGCGCCACCGCCTCGCGATCGCCGTTCTCTTCGTCCTCGCCGCCGCGCCGGCCCAGGAGCCACAGACCGAGCAGCAGCGCGCCGTGCTCGTCACCGGCGCGAGCTCCGGCATCGGCCGGAAGACGACCGAGCTGCTCGCCGACAACGGCTTCTTCGTCTACGCCGGCGCCCGCAAGGCCGAGGATCTCGCCGCACTCGACGCGATCGCGAACGTCCAGGGCGTGCGCCTCGACGTCACCAGCCAGGCCGACATCGACGCCGCCGTCGAGACGGTGCGCGACGGTGGTCGCGGCCTCTGGGGCCTGATCAACAACGCCGGCGTCGTCGTGCTCGGGCCGCTGATCGAGCTGCGCGAGCAGGATCTGACGTTCCAGTTCGACGTCAACGTCTACGGCCCCTACCGCGTCACCAAGGCGTTCGCGCCGCTGCTGATCGAGAGTCGCGGGCGGGTGGCGACGACCGGCTCGATCTCGGGCCACGTGACCTGGGCGATGGGCGGGGCCTACACGATGAGCAAGCACGCGGTCGAAGCGTTCAGTGACACGCTCGCCGCGGAGCTCCAACCCTTCGGCGTCGCGGTCACGGTGGTCGACCCCGGCAACTTCAAGACCCGGATCATGACCAGCATGCGCGAGCGGCTCGAGGCCAGCGGCTACACCACCGAAGGTTCGCGCTATCGCGAGCGGCTCGACCGCATGCTCGATCGGGCCACGGACCGCACCGCGTTCCCGGAGCCCGATGCCGTCGCGGCCGCGTTCCTCGCTGCGCTCACCGTCGATCGGCCGCAGCGCCGCTACATGGTGACGCCCAACCGCCGCGAGGCCGACCTCACGTTGCGCGCGGCCTTCGATCGCATCGCGCAGCTCAACGGTACCGGTGCCGACGCCCTCGGACGCGATCAGCTGGTGGAGATGCTCGACGCCGCCCTGCAGCGCGAACGTGAAGCACGCTGACCGCTGGCCCGATCAGCCGGGTTCGTGCGCCCGGTCCCACTCGAGCATGTCCTGCGCCGACCGACGCCAGGGGATACCGTCGCCGCGGTCCTCGTCGCCGTGTGCCGCCAGGAAACGCTCGAACTCGCGCACGATCAGCGCGTGCAGCTCGGCCCGTGCGTCCGAATCGAGGTCGAGCCATTCACCATCACCTTGCATCGCGAGGCGCCGCAGACCGGAGATCGCATCGAACCAGCTCGGGGCATCGACTTCGGTCGGGAGGCTCATGTCGAACCTGCCGAACTGCGGATCGTGCACGCCGGCGCGGTGGTCGGGCGCATAGACCGCGACGACCACCGGCTCGATCTCGCCGACCAGCGGCCGGGTGAACAACCAGCGGGCATCGATCTCGTAGCGGCCGGTCGCGTCGGTACGCAGCAGCTCGCCGGCACACACGAACGAGGTGGCGTGCACGAGGCCCCCGTAGTTCTTGCCCCAGTGCACCGCGAGCACGTAGGCATCGGGGATCGGCCGGCCGGCACCGTCCGACACGATGCCGGCTCTGGCCGGCTGGCTCGAAACGCAGGACACGAGCAGCGCCACCGCGGCGATGACGCAGAGCGTGACGGCGACGAGGCGGAACCGCCGGCGACGGCGGGGAGGTTCGGGCGAAGCGGTCATGGTGGATCTCCGAAGCGGCGAAGCCGCGGCGCGCACTAGCCACGCGACCGCGGTTGGTCACCGCCGACGATACTCCCGGCCACGGTGCCGCGGTGAACGACGCAATGGTCGGATTCGGCATGGCGGCCCACGTTCCGGAGCGGTCCAGCCTGCGCCGCGAGCGGTAGCGCAAACACGAAGTCACAGCAACTGCGAGGCGACGGCGACGCGATCCCGAACGCAGGCCTCCGATCCGTGCTGGCTCGCACGAATCGACGTTTGCCGCGGCCTCGAAGGCTCCGTTCTGCGGCGATTCCGCACGTTGCCGGATGCACTCGCGCCGCGCCATCCTCGGGCCGTCGTGTGCAACCGCTCGGTGTGCGGCCGCAACGCCGCCGACGAGCGGCACAGCACGGGTCGTTACGGCAGCCGGCGCTAGGCTATCGCGAGCATGAAGCCTTGCGCCGCCGAGTCCCGGACACTGCCACCGACGATCGCGCTGCTCGTGTCGCTGTCCCTACTGGCGATCGGTGTCCCGGGCCAGCAGCTGCGCTTGCTCGACAGCCTCGGCTTCCCGGCAGCCACGTTCGATCCGGTCCGCGGCAGCCTCGTCGCCATCGGCTACGAAGGTGAGACCCGCGAGTTCGACGGCGCGCAATGGCGATTGCGCCCCCAGCCGCGGTTCCACAGCGGTCTCGTGTCCGGCCAGCTGCTCTTCGACCCCGCGCGCCGGCGGACGCTGTTCTGCCGAGCCGACTTCGAGGGCCCGGTCGAACTCCATCACTACGACGGCGTCCGCTGGCAGCGCGTCGTCGGCGTCGGCCCATCGCCGCGCCAGGACTTCGCGTGCGCCTTCGACGCCCAACGCGGCGAGCTGGTGTTGTTCGGTGGCGAGCTCACCGGCTTCGTCACGAGCGACGAGACCTGGATCCATGACGGCAGCTCGTGGTCGCTGCGCAACCCGGTCACGTCCCCACCGGCACGAACGCGCGCCGCGATGGCCTACGATCTGGCGCGCGGCCGCACCGTGCTGTTCGGCGGCTGGCCGATCTCGCTGCCGAACGAGACCTGGGAATGGGACGGGACCAACTGGCTGCGGGTGACACCGACGACCGCGCCCGCGCACCGCGGCGAGCACGCGATGGCCTTCGATCCGCTGCAGAACCGCGTCCTGCTGTTCGGCGGTCGCACGGCCAACGGCTACTCCGACGAACTCTGGGACTACGACGGTGCGACCTGGACGCAGCACAGCACATCGCCCCGACCGTCGCGACGCGGCCTCAGCGTGATGGTGTTCGATCCACTGCTCGGCGAGACCCGGCTGCTCGGCGGCTGGGGCCCGCTCGGTGGTCACGCCGAGGAATGGTCCTGGAACGGCGTGCGCTGGCTGCAGCGCACCGCGCCGCCGCATCCCGGCGTGCGCGGCGTCGGCACATCGGCCGCGATCACGCTCGCGGACCCGCTCGGTCGCGGCCTCGTGCTCTACGACGGCGCGCGCCAGCCGCCCGAGACCTGGCTGTTCGACGGCCGCGACTGGTCGCCGATCGCCGGCCAGTCGCCGCCTGCGCGCGCCGGAGCGAGCGCCTGTGACGGGTCGCCGAGATCCTATCTCTATGGCGGCGTCGGTCCGGCCGGGTTGCTCACGGACCTGTGGAGCTTCGACGGGTCGGCCTGGACCCTCGAAGCGACCAGCGGACCGACACCGGCATACGAAGTCGGCATGACCCACGATGCGACGCGCGGCGAGGTCGTGCTCTTCGGCGGCGCCGGCACGGCGGCGGTGTTGGACGAGACCTGGATCTGGAACGGCACGACCTGGGCGCAACGGCAGCCGGCCTCGCGACCGTCGCCGCGCCAGTGCCGCGCGATGGCGTTCGACCACGCCCGCAGTCGCACGGTGTTGTACGGCGGCACCGACTATCTCGGCGGCTTGCGCGACACCTGGGAATGGGACGGCATCACGTGGACCCAGGTGTTCCCGGCCTCGACGCCGCCGCCCGGCGGCTACGGCATGGCTTTCGACCTGCAGCGCAACGGGCTCGTGCTGGTCGCATCGCAGGTGGTGGGGGCGCCGATCGAGGCCTGGGCGTTCGACGGCGTCGACTGGACCCGGACCGTGGCGCCGATCGAGGTGCCGAACTGGATGGTGTCGCCAACCGGCTTCCCGTATCCGCACGGCGTGCTGATCACCGACGAGGTCGCCGTCTTCTCGGCGAGCAACACGACGGCGGCAGCGACGCTCTACGGCAGCGCCTGCACCGCGTCCGCACCCGGCCTCGGCGCGAACGAGTGGCCGCGCCTCGGCGCAGCGGGCTTCGGCCTCGACGTCGTGCGTGCACCCGCCAGCTCGCTGATCGCGCTGCTCGGCGCGGGGCAGAGCGCGAACGTGAACCTCGGCGGCTGCGTCCAGCTGGTGCAGCCGGGCCAGGCGGTGTTGCTGCTGGCGACGTCGCCAGGTGGGATCGCACACAGCTCGCTGCCCGTGCCGAGCAACACGCCGTTCCTCGGCGTCGATCTCTACTTCCAGGCAGCGGCGCTCGACGCCACCGCGCCGGGCGGGTTCACGATGTCACGCGGGTTGCGGGTGACGATCGGGAACTGAGCGGCGGCGGCGGCGAGCCGCCGCGGCGGACCTCTTCGTCGACGACTTCACTCAGGTCGTCACGAAATGCTCCGACACGAGCCTCGCCTTCTCACGCGACGGGGCTTCATGGCATTCCATTCGCGGGAGTTGACTGTTCTGCAGGCCGACAGCAGCCTCGACCGCCGACCCGTTGTGCCGCCGTCCTGCTCGCGCGAGACTGCTACGGCATGGGCCCGCTGTTCCTGGTAACCGAGCGCTTCGACCCGAGCTGCGGCGCACGGTGGCACGACTACGTCGCGTGGTCGAAGCTGACGCAGCTCGAAGAGGTCGTGTCGCTCGATTCGAACCTGTGCCCGAACGTGATCACCGAGATCCTCGACGAGGACTGGGGTCACATCGTGAACGCGGACTTCATGCTCGACTACTTCACGGACCTGCCCTACCTGCTGCGCCGCGTCGGCAGCGTCGCGGGGCGCAACCTGCTGTGCTTGTTCCAGAACCCCGAGACCGAGCCGAGCGCACCGGTCGACGAGCACGGGTTCCGCTACGTCGGCTGCGATCTCGTCGACGAGCACGGCGGCATCAGCGCGCTGACGAACTGCGGCGGCTTCCCGCTCGCGTTCGCCAACGCCGAGCTCGATGCGAGCGGCCTGATCCCGTCGCTCGCCCGCGCGCGCGAGGTGCGCCAGGCGCTGCGGCAGCACTACCCGGACGAGGACCACGCGTGCTGCGACATCTGGTCGGTGTTCCGCGCGACCCGCTGACGCGGCGCCAGATCAGTGCAGCTCGACGGTGACGATCTCGTCGCCCGGGCGGATCGTCCGACCGTTGGCGCGACGCTTGCCGCGCACGACCTTCACCTCGCGGAACTCGCCGTACGGCATCGGCACGATCAACATGCCGTCGTGGTCGCTGCGCTGTGAGAACGCGAGGTGAAGCGCGACCCGCTGGACGAGGTAGTCGGCGGGCCGTTCGTGCCAGCGCGGGACCACCGGATCGAGGCGCGCATCGGGCACCGGCCGACCGTCACCGTCGACGACGCGCAGCCTGGCGAGGCCGACGGGCAGCATGTGCACCGGGACGATCGCGCTCGGATCACCGGGGGTGATGCGGCTCCAGCCCATCGCCCGGTCGGTGACCGCAAGGACGTCCCAGGTGTCGTCCGAGCAGCGCAGCTCGACGCGACCGGCCGCGTCCGTGACGCAACGATCATGCTCGCGGGCCCAGACGTCGTAGCGATTCGCGATCACGATCTGGGCGAACGGCACGGGCCGACCCTCCGGGTCCTGCACCGCGAGCGTGCGAGCCGTGAGCCGACTCAGGTCGACCGCGAGCTCGAGCGCCTCAGCGACGCAGACCCGCACCGGCGCGCCGTCCGTCGGTTCGAGCCGGACGTAGGTGACCGGCCGGACCAGTTCGGACGTAGCGGCCAACCGGAGCTCGCCGTGCCGCAGCGCGCCGGCGGCGGAGAACCCCGACGACGACCCGACTCCGGCCCAGCCGCGGAGTGGCACGCCGCCGTCCAGACAGCGCAGGACCCGTGGGTCGGCCGCCGTCAGCTCGAGCCGGTACGGCAGCTCCCCGACCTTCCCGTCGATCTCCAGCAGCGAGCCGAGCGGATCGCTCACCGCGACACCGACATAGTAGACATCGCGCGGCTCCTTCGCCCAGGCCAGCGGCAGGCTCACGCGGCCGCGTTCGCCGGTCGCCGCGGTCGTCGGCGTCGACGTGAGCTCGCCCGGCGGCAGCGGGTCGCAATCGAAGTAGCACGGCTCCCAGCGACGCGGCCACACCGCGATCGTCGCGCCGGCCACGGGTCGCTCGTTCTCGTCGACGGTCTCGACGTCGACGACGCGCAGCGGCGGGAACTCGACGACCTCGACATCCTCGGCCACCGACTCGACGCGACACAGCGGCTGCCGCTTGTCGTCGACGAGCTCGAAGGCGACGTCGAAGCCCGGCCACGGACCGAGCTCGAACGTGCCGTCGCCCGACAGCGGGCGATCGAAGGTCAACGGATGGCGGCCGTCGACGAGCAGACGCAGGGCCGGCGGCACGTGATCACGCCACGGCGTGACACCGCGCAGCGTGACGCGATGCGGGCGGGCGCGACGGACGGCCACGAGGTCGACCTGCCGACCGGCGCACGGCAAGTTGCACACCGAGGTGATCCAGCGTTCGCCGTGCACGTCGACCGGGCCGATCGCCCAGCCAACGTAGGGACTGCCCGCGAGGAGCTCGGCCGCAAACGCGCCCTCGGCGTCGGTGGTGATTTCGACGCGATCGACCGCGAGCCCGAACGTCTGCGACGGGTCCTGGCAGAACGTGACCGCGGCGCCGGCGATCGCCGTGCCGCTCGGATCGCGCAACGCGCCGCGGCAGGCCGCGCGCTGCGCCCTCGCCTGCACGCAACAGATCGCGACAGCCGAGAGACTCAACGCGCGACTGCAGCGCCGGTTCATTCGAAAGATCATATCAACGCGCCGCCGCCGGATCGTTCGACGGGCCTGAACCACCGCGAGAACGCGCGCGTTGCTTCGTCGTCACTCACCGCGAGGACCACTCATGACGACGCTCGATCCCAAGCAGTTCTCCGTCTCGGTGCACGAAGCCGAGGCGGTCACGTTCCACGACATGGTGGCCGAGCAGCTGCGGCACTCGCCGTGGCTGTTGCTCTCCGCCGCGCTGCACGCGATCGCCTTCCTCGTGCTGTGGGCGCTGGTGCCCGTCGATCGCAAGCCGGAGTCGAAGAACTTCGCCGAGGTCGTGCCGCAGGCGCAGCCCGAGGTCGAACCGCCGCCCGAGCCCGAGAAGATCATCGAGCCGAAGGTCGAGGAGCCGACCGACGACATCGTGCTCACCGACGAGCCGATCCTCGAGACCAACGATCCGGTCGAGGTCGCCGACACGACGCAGTCCGACACGATGTCGGCGTTCACGAGCAACCAGTGGAACACCGCGGTCGGCTCCGGCGGCGGCGCGGCCGGCCCGTACGGCGGGCGGCGCAAGGGCGGCAACGGCACCGGCGCGCCGAAGTCGATCCAGCCGACGATCGCGCGCGCGCTCGAGTGGCTGGCGCGCCACCAGGACGAGGACGGCCGCTGGGACTGCGACCTGTTCGGCAAACACGACCTGCCCGGGTTCGCGGCCTGCGACGGCGCCGGCAGCAGCGTGCACGACATCGGCGTCACCGGCCTCGCGCTGCTCGCGTTCCTCGGCGACAACCACACCATGCGTTCGGGAAGCTACCGCGAGGTGGTCCGGCGCGGCGTGCTCTGGCTGCGCGAGCAGCAGCAGCCGAACGGGCTGTTCGGCACCAACACCTCGCACGACTACATCTACGACCACGCGATCGCGGCCTACGCGATGTGCGAGGCCTACGGACTGTCGCGCTACACCACGCTGCAGCCGGTCGCGCAGAACGCGATCAACTACCTCGAGTCGCACCGCAACCCGTACGGCGTCTGGCGCTACCAGCCGCACGACCTCGACAACGACACCTCGGTCACCGGCTGGTGCGTCATGGCCTACGAGTCGGCGAAGTACTTCGGACTGACGGTCAACCAGACTGCGCTCGATCTCGCGGCGAACTGGTTCGACCAGGTCTCCGACGCGACCGGTCGCCACGGCTACCGCGCGCTCGGCGAGCTGAGCTCGCGCAAGGGCGGCGACCACGCCACCCGCTTCCCGGTCGAGAAGGGCGAGGCGATGACCGCGGTCGGCCTGTTCTGCCGCTTCTTCCTCGGCCAGGATCCGAAGGAGAAGACGGTCATGCAGGCAGCGACGGCGCTGATCGGGCAGAAGCCGCCGGTGTGGGACGAGGCCGGCGGCGCGATCGACCACTACTACTGGTACTACGCGACCTACGCGATGTTCCAGGTCGGTGGCCGGCCGTGGACCGAATGGCAGAAGCACCTGCAGAAGGCGGTCGTGAAGACGCAGCACAGCGACGCCGGCGACAAGAACCGACTGGGTTCATGGGACCCGGTGGGTGCCTGGGGCGGCGACGGCGGCCGGGTCTACAGCACCGCGATCCTGACGCTGACGCTGCAGGCCTACTACCGCTACA
>JAGQRB010000811.1 GCA_020425925.1 Planctomycetota bacterium | reverse complement strand
TCTGGCAGGTCAGCCGCATCGGCATCCTGCTGGTCGCCTACGGCCTCGCCGGCCGCTTCGGCGGGCAGGTCGGTGCCTGGCTCGGGCGCGCGCCCGCCGATGCGGCCGCCGCCGACACCGGCAACGGTCCGCTCGAGGGCGACAGCGCGCTCTACCTCGCCTACGTGCTGGTCTTCGTCGGCGTCGTCGTCGCGCTCAGCCTGCTGGCGATCCCGCTGCAGCGGCTGGTGAAGAAGTCCGGGCTCGGCTTCTTCGACCGCGTGTTCGGCGGCGTGTTCGGGGTCGCGACCGGTGCGTGCACCGTGCTGTTCCTGCTGTTCCTGGTGAACATGTTCGGCCGCGAGACCGCGATCGGTCAGGACGCGCGCGCCTCGCACAGCCAGCGGCTGTCGCGCGAGGCGATCGACTGGCTCGGTCCGCGCGTGCCCGACGAGCTGCGCGGCGCGCTCTATCTGACACCGCTGCGCGCCGGCACGCCGGCGCCGGCCCCTGACTCCCCCGCCGCAACCAACGGCGCCGGACTGCCCGAGCCGCAGGGTGGCGTCGGACCGGCGGCTGGCGAGGCGGCTGGCAGCGAATCCGGCACCGAGCCTGCGGGTGGCAAGGCGGCAACCGGCGAGACGCAGACAAGCGACCCCGGCGAGCCCGGGGTCGTGTTGCCGCCGGCGCGGCGCGATCGCTGACCCGCCAGCGGAGCCTGTGGCCAGAGCGGTAGGCCGACGAGGATCGGGGAGTTCGGGATCCACCACCGCTGGCGCGTGAGCCCGCCGAACGTCGACCCCGATCAGAATGCGGCCGTCGCGATCCCCACGGCGAGCGACTGCAGCACCTCGGGCGTCACGCCCGTGAGGGTCGAGATCGCCGTCACCGTACTGCCATCGGCACGGATCGCGGTCTCGCCGACCTGACGCATCAGATCCGCGACGCCACGGGACGCCACCAGCTCGCTCGGCAGCAGCTCGTCGAGGTATTCGCGGCCGGCGGAGAGCAGCGCACGGCCGCGTTCGACCCATTCCTCGGCGTCGTCCTCGTCGCGCGCGTGCAGTTCGATCGTGACCGTCGCCGGATCGCCGAACCGGAGCCGGACCTCGCCGCCGACGGCCGCGGGCAGACCGAACGCGCGCAGCGCGGGCCAGAGCCTGCTCGCAGCCGGCACGACCACGCGGATCGCGGCGCCGCTGTCGCGCAGCAGCTCTCGCGCCTGCTCGGGTCGCGGCTTGCCCGCGCCGCCGCCTAGCGCCGCGACCACACGACCCGCTGCGATCTCGACCCGCCCGTTGCGCAGTGGGCTGTTGCGCCGGAACGCTTCCGCGACGGGCGCGCGCTGCCAGCGCTCGGCATCGAACTCTCCGACCGCCTGCCAGGACAACGCCACCCGCAGGTCGCGGGCCGCGATCGCCGTGAGTACGAAGCAGGAGTGATCGACCCGGCCGTTGCCGTAGCGGAGCGCGAGGCCGAACGGGAGCTCGCCGACGCTGTCAGCGGCGCTTTGGGCGCCGTTGAGCACCGCCTTCGAGACCTCGCCACCGGCGTCGAGGATCAGGCGCGCCGCACGGGTGGCAGCGTACCGCCGACCGAACGCCGTCACCCAACCGAGGTCCGGCAGTCGGGAGTGGTCGACGACGACACACGCGTCGAACACGAGCGGCAGCAGGAGCGTCTCCGCGGCGAGCCGGCGCCTCGGCGTCGGATCGGGACGTCCCTCGAGCCGCGCCTGCGCCACCCGCGCGCGCGTCTTCAACACCTCGGGCTGCTCGCCCCGCGTGACCGCGGTGAGCTCCGCTCGGGCCGATCGACAGCCGCGACGGACGAGCAGATCGATCGCGAGCAAACGGTCGAACAGCTCGGCGCGGCCGCGTTGGCCGTCGAACGCAGGCATCGGCGTCACGAGGAACTGACGCAGGCCGACGTCGGTCGTGTCGACACCGAGGGCCGACAGATGGAACTCGGCATCGGTCATCGCCAGCAGGTCGGCGGGCCCGTGGCAGGCCATCGCGAACAGGCCGACGGGACCCGCGTTCCGCAGGCCGAGAACGGCGTCCTCGCCGAGCATCGGCCGGAACCGCTCGCCTTCGATCTCCAAACCGAGGTCGGCGAAACTGTGGACCTCGAGCGCGCCATCCGCGCCACGGCGCCACTTCGATTCCTCGAACCGCCCGCCGTCGAGCACGCCCCGGACGATGTCGAGGTTGGAGGTCGGCCGGGCCTCGTCCTGGGCAACGCCGAACGTCGTCAGGAACAGAACGACGGGAGCGACGCGGGCGACCATGCGACGCACTCTACACTCCGCGGCGCATGCTGCCCGACTCCGATTGCGTGACCGTGAACGCGCCGACGATCGAACCGAACAGGTCGTCGTCCGCGGCGAAGCGCTCGACCCTGACCCCCCCGCCGAAACCAACGGCGCCGGATTGCCCGGGCCACAGGGTGGCGACGCCGTGCCCCCGCGTCGCTCACCGATGCGACCAGCCAAACTCGCCCTTGCGCGTTCGCTCCGCGCGGCCGACCATGGCTCCCCCACTCCTGCTTGGGGGCGCCCGCCGCGATCGCGACGGGCTGAGAAGCACCCCTCGTACCTGATCCGGATCATGCCGGCGTAGGAAACAGCAGCCATGAGCGACAAGCCGACCGGGCTCCGGCCCTTCTCCGATTCGTTTCCCCGTTCGCGCAAGGTCCAGGACGGCGACCTCGAGGTGCCGGCGCGCGAGATCGCGTTGACCAACGGCGAGACCCTGCGGGTCTACGACACTTCCGGTCCCGAGGGTCGCGATCCGGAGGCCGGTCTGCCGCGCCGCCGGCAGCCGTGGATCGAACCGCGGGTTCTGCGCGGCGACACCAACTTCTCGCAGATGCACTACGCCCGCGCCGGCGTGATCACCGAGGAGATGCGCTTCGTCGCGATCCGCGAGAACGTCGAGCCCGAGTTCGTGCGCAGCGAGATCGCGCGCGGCCGCGCCATCCTGCCGAGCAATCGCAACCACCCCGAGCTCGAGCCGATGATCATCGGCCGCAATTTCCTGGTGAAGATCAACGCCAACATCGGCAACTCGGCGCTCGGCAGCTC
>JAGQRB010000810.1 GCA_020425925.1 Planctomycetota bacterium | reverse complement strand
GAAGAGAAATCAATTGAGATTCCCCCAGTAGCGGCGAGCGACCGGGGAGCAGCCTGCAAGTGATAGCGGCTGGGTTAGTGGAACGCTCTGGAAAGTGCGGCGATAGAGGGTGGTGCGCTGGTGTCTGCGCCACCGCCTGCTGACCCTCGTCAGCGCCGCGGCGGCGGTGCTGGCGTCGGTGCTGCTGGTGCCGTCGATCGGCAACCAGTTCTTCCCCGGCGGCGTGCGCGACCAGTTCTTCGTGCACGTCTGGACGCCCGAGGGCACGACGATCGCCGGCACGGCGGCCAAGTGTGCCGAGGTCGAGCGGCTGCTGACCGAGACCAGCGCGATCGAAGTCGATGGCCGACGCGTCGAACGGCTGCGCAGCGCGGTGAGCTTCGTCGGCACCGGCGGCCCGCGCCTGAATCTGACGACCAACCCGCAGCAGACGTTCCCCAACTACGCGTTCGTCCTGGTCAACACCACCGACGCCGAGCTGTCGCGACCGTGGGCCGCCGAGCTGGAGGCACGGACCTCGCGAATCCCGGGTGCCCGGATCGACGTCGTACCGTTCATGCTCGGTCCGTACATCGAGAATCCGATCGAGTTCCGGCTCTACGGCGAGGACGCCGACGTCCTGCGCGAGCAGGCCGAGACCATGGTCGGCTTGTTCCGGCAGACGCCGGGCACCCGGAATCCCTTCGGCGACTGGTACAACGCTGGCTACAGCGTCCGGGTCGACGTCGACGAGGAGGCCGCCAACCTCGCCGGTGTGACCAACAGCGCCGTCGCCGACACGATGGCGACGCTGATCTCCGGTGGTCGGTTGACGAAGTTCCGCGAGGGTGATCACCAGATCGACGTGGTGCTTCGAATGCGACCGGAGCGGCGCTCGGCGCTGCTCGACGATCCCGGCAGTGTCTACGTCGACGGGCAGTCCGGAAAGGTGCCGTTGACGTCGCTGGCGAAAGTCACCGCCACCTGGCAGCCCGCCGTGATCGCGCGCCGCAACAACGTCCGCTGCGTCACGGTCGGCAGCAAGGTGGCAGACGGCTGGCTGGCCAACGAGGTCGCGCGGGCGTTGCGGCCGCAGCTGCGCGCGATGATGGCCGGGCTGCCACCGACCTACCGACTCGAGGAGGGTGGCGAGCAGGAGCAGACCACCAGCTCACAGCAGAAGCTCACGAATGCGTTCACACTGAGCTTCTGTCTCATCCTGTTGGTGCTGATCGCGCAGTACGGCTCGGTGCTGAAGCCGCTGGTGATCCTCAGCACGATCCCGCTGGCGCTGATCGGCGCGCTGGTCGGACTGTTCGCGAGCGGCTGGGCCCTCGGCTTCATGCCGAGCCTCGGCATCATCTCGCTCGCCGGCGTCGTCATCAACAACGCCATCATCCTGGTCGACTTCATCGAGTCGAACGTGCGCGCCGGCGCCGCGCTCGAGGACGCGATCGCGCGCGCCGGCAGTCAACGCATGCAGCCGATCCTGCTGACGACGCTGACGACCGTCGGCGGCCTGCTGCCGTTGGCGCTGTTCGGCGGACCGATGTGGGCCGGCATGTCGTGGGCGATGATCTGCGGCCTGTCGCTGTCGACGGCGCTGACGCTGCTGGTGGTTCCGACGGTGTACCTGACGTTCGTCAGGGTGCTGCGGATGCGCGTCGTCTGAATTGCCGCGGTCACCGGGTCCCGATCCGACCGACCGCGGCGTCGCTGAAGATCGCGCCGAGCGCGTTCCAGCCCGGCACCAGCGTCGTCGCCTGGAGGTAGAACCGCTGGCCGACGACCGCGACCGATGCCGGCATGAAGATCGTCGTCGCCACCAGGTTGTTGCCCCCGTGCATCGGCAGCGCGAACAGCGGCGCCAGCCAGGCCGAGCAGCCCGGCGCTCCGAACACGGCGAGTGACAAGGGCAGCGACTGGCCGTTCCAGGTCGTCGCATCGCTGCCGAACAGCGCGAACGTGGCGTTCTGTGGCCCGGTCGGCACGTTCCGCAACATGCACAGCAGCTCGCGCGCGAAACGCGGCGGGTCACCCGGTGGCACCCAGCTCGGTGCCCCGAGCGGACCGGCGCAGCCAGCGCCGTGGAATGCGAACCAGCCGCCCACCGGCGGCAGCTCGCGGTAGAGCCACGTGCTGCCGGGCATGCTGTTCGACGACAGCCGCACCAGGAATACGTCGCCGGTCTGCGGGTCGAGCGCGATCGCGTTCCCCTCGGGTCGCGCTCCCGACGGCGTCACGGCCTTTCGCCATCGGCCGCCGTTCCATTCGAACAGCCCGGTCGTGGCGATCGCGAGCACGCGCGGCAGCACCGGATCGGTCACCAGCTCGAAGAGCTGATCCGAGGACTGGTTCGGCGTCAGGTTCCAGGCGACGCCGTCGAACGCGTAGGTGCGCAGACCTTCGACCGCGATCGGTTGGCCGCGCACCGGATCGAACGCCGCGCCGGTGGCCCAGGGCGCCGATCCTGCGGCGGTGATCTGGGTGCCGTCGAACAGGTAGGTGTGCGCCGGCGAACCCGCGATGATCACGCTGCGGTTCTGCAGCGGGTCGCGCGCGAGGACGAGGCGGACGCCGTTCGGTTCCGGTGCGACCAGCGGAGCCGAGGCGAGCGGCTGCCACGATCCCTGGCGCCACTCGGACAGGTAGAGCGAGTAGCCCGTGCTGGTCACCAGCAGGCAGCTCTGGCGCACGTCGTCCCAGACGAGGTTGCTGCCGCTGACCGCACCGCTGCCTTGCATCGTCAGCGTCGAGACCAACGTCCAGCCAGTCCCGTCGTACTCCCAGGTCTCGAAGCCGGATCCGAACAGCAGCCCGTTGGCGAGCACGAGCCGCCCGGTCGCGGCGTCGTGGGCCATCGTCGGCGCCAAAGTAAAACCGTGGACGGCCGGCGTGTTCGCGCTGGGCAGCTGCGTCAACGTGCCCGACTGGGCGGGCGCCACGGCGTACCAGGCAGAGATCGACAACAGAGTGGCGAGCGTGCGCATGGTCCGGTCGCGCGATCATAGCGCGACCGGCGCGTCTCAGAACGTCTGCAGCAGCAGTCGCAGGCCGTTGGTCGTCAGGATCGCACTCGGCGTGTCGATGAACGCGCTCTGCACGAAGATCGGCAACCCGGCGAACGAAGGATCGTTGGGGTACGTCTCGGTCACCGCCACGCTGCTCGCGCCGCCGGTGGGGACGAAACGCGTCGCGAGGATCTGGACGTGCTGCAGGCAGCCCGGCGCGCCGAACGGCACCGCCTGCCCGGCTTCGATCGCGACGAAGCCGTAGAGGTAGAACCCGGCGTTCGCGGTGGCCGGCAGGTTGTCGGACGTGAGCTGGATCGAAGACGGCAGCAGTGGCGCGCCGCTCGCGGTCAGCGTCAGCGCCGGCGTGCCGCAGCCGGTGCCGAACGGCGTCGCGCTGGCCGACGGCTGGACGACGACCGTGAACGCCTGGATGCCCTGGTTGGTGCTCATCGCGTAGAGCGTCGCGGTGTCGCCGACGATCGCGCCCCAGGCGCACGACCCGACGCCGTTGCCGTTGCCGGCCAGCGTGCCGGAGGTCGCGTTGCCCGCGGCCAGGAGAACCGGCGCCGTCGGCAGCGAGAGATCGAAGACCTGCACCAGCGACGAGTTGGTGTCGACCACCGCCAGCACCGGCACGCCGCCGACGATCGCGTAGTCGAGCGGGCGCTGGGCGGCACCGTTGAGCGGGATCGTCGCGTCGAGCATGGCGGTGGTGCCGTTGAACGACACCACGCGGGCGTTTCCGCCCTGATTGCCGATCACCGTGTCGCCGTCGAGGAACGTGACACCGAGGCGGAAGTCGTTGGACGTCGTAGTGGTGCCCGGGATCGACGCGTAGGTCGTGCCGGTGTTGCTGCCGTCGAGCGTGCCGTTGAGGAAATTGCTGTTCGAGGCGGTCGCCGAACCGCCGGCCGCGAACTGGGCGTTCGCGCCGCCCTCGACCGCGAACGAGTCGCCGACGCGCGAGACCGTGATCAGATCGTCGTAGGCGACGCTCGGCGGTGTCGTCGCGCCGGTGGCTTCGGAGGCCCACTTGTAGACCTTGAAGTTCGCGGCGCCGATCGCGAGGTTGCCGACGTAGATCGCGCCGTCGTCACCGACGCCGGCCATGTTGACGGCGAACGTGCCGCCGGCGATGCCGGTGGTGTCGAGTCCGCCGAGATCGGCGCCGGTCGCGCCGTCGAGCACGCGCACGTTGTTGCCACCGGCGCGACTGACGAGCACGAGGTTGCCGGTCATCGGGTTGTAGGCGAAGCCGCGTTCCGTGCTGCCGGTGTTTAGGAAGGCGCTCGAGCCGGGCGCGAGCCAGCCGCCGCTGCCGAACGTCGCCAGCGGTGTGATCGAAGACTGCGCCGTGGTGGCGTCGGCGAGGGCGAGGGCGGCGGCCGTCAGGGGCGCGGCGAGGAAGAGGCGGGTCATTGCGGGAACTCCGAAGCGGAAGGGCTTCTCGTGGTCGAGGATTGCAGCCGGTCACTGGAACCGGTGGCGCCGAGAACAATCTCGTCGCGGGTCGATCCGGTCCACCCCTCGGCGAGCGGTTCCGGAGCCTTCGCCCGCTCGACCGAAAGCGCGCGGGCGGATCACAACGGACCGACGGTCGTCGCGGTCAACGTGCTGATCGTGAGCCCGTCGAGGCCGCTCAGCACCGCGACCTGCGAGACCAGCGGCAGACCGGTGAGGCTCGTGTCATTCGGGAGCATCTGGGTCCAGAGCGCGGCGCCGTCGCCGTCGAGCAGCTGGATCGGCAGCGTCGTCAGCAACCTGACGGACACCGTGTCGTCGAGGCCGAACGGCGCCAGCGACTGGGGCGGATCGTGCAGGTCGAAGCCGATCATCGGGATCGCCGGCACATTGGGATCCGCGTGGGTGATCGCGATGCCGTAGCCGAATTCGATCAGCGGCTCGGTGGTGAACGTGGCGACCGGCATCTCGCCGTTCAGGCCCAGCGAGCCGAGGTCGAGTCGGACCGGTGGCCGCGAGTCGGAGATCTCCGCCGCAAACGTTGCCGTTGCCGTCACCAGTTCTACCGTGACCTGGTTCTGCTCGTAGCTCGCGATCTGGCCGGGTGTGAGCAGGACCGTCGGCGCCAGGAAGAACTGACCGCCACCGATCGGAATCACCTGGCCGAACGGCAGATTGGTTCCGTTCTCGAAGACATTCACGGCCGTGACCGGAACTGGAAACGAGACGGTCGAGATCAAGCCGGCGAGGAACCCGCCGGGTTGCCGCACGAACAAGCCGATGGCGTTCTCGGTCGGACCATCGGTGCCGTCGTCGATCGCGACCCGCTTCTCGACCTTGCCGATCACCAGCGGTCCCGTCGTGCCCGGGTCGGTGGCGAAGCGGCAGAACACGATGCCGCTGCACATGGCCGCAATCGTCGCCGGGTCGACGGGAATCGGACGCCCCGGGGCGGTGCGGAAGTCGATGGTCAGGAGCACCACGCCGGGGAACTGCGGAGTCCCGGTGACGATCTCGATCGTGCTGTCGGGTATCGGAGCGGTTGCCTCGGGATCGTCGACGCTCAGCGCCGAAGCCGCCGGCAGGATCTTCATCCTGCCGGTGAGCAGCGCGAAGCCGTTGTCGAGATCGAAGGTCGCCTCCTTCTCGGTCTCGAGCTGAAGACGGCCGACCAGCGCATCGAGCGACGGCGTAACCGCGCGGACGTAGACGTTCCCTGCCAGGATCTGGTCCAGTACGGCCGTCGAACGGGTGCCGCCGCTGTAGACGTCCTGGTTGCGGTAGCGGTACCCGAACTCGAGCGGGAGCAGGATATTGGCGTTCACGTTCGGCGAATCGACCAGGTTCACGGCCAGTACGGGCACGTCGACCTCGAGCCGGAAGGCGCCCGCCGAACCGGGCTGGACGAAGCCCACCAGTGTGCCGACGCCGCTGACCGTGGTGCTCGTTGCCCGTGCGCCGATGCGTTGTGTCTGTGCCGGCAACGCCGCGGTTCCGCAGGCCACCGCGATCAGAGTCCCGAATACGAAGTTCTTCATGCGGTGCTCGGGGGCAGCACCGGGCGACCGTGATGCTCCGTCTGAAGGAAATCGGGGCGCGCGCTCGCGATGCATCGGTGGCGGCGAACCAGCCGAAACGCTGCTCGTGCGGACAGTCGACTCCGAGGCTCGGCACGAACACCATGCCGTTCGGCGCCGTGGATCGGTGCGGTCCGACCCGAGAGCACGGCCGCGACGATCGGATGGACGCCGCGTTTTTTGCCGGGCGGCGCCACGCGTTGCCGCGCGTGATGCCCGTCCCGGCGCAGAACGGGGCGGGCGACAACCACGCGCAGGCCGGGGATCCGTGTCCGCCGGAAACCGCACGGGAATCACGAAGTATCCTGGCAGTCCACGAACCCGGATTGCGCTCGGTATCCTCACCGACGATGAGCGATCCCTCGGACATCACGCTGCTGCTGCGCCGCTTCGGCGACGGCGGCGGCGCGGCCGACGAGCTGCTGCCGCTGGTCTACGACTCGCTGCAGCGGATCGCGCGTTCCTGGCTGCGGCGCGAGCGCGACGAGCACACCCTGCAGGCGACGGCGCTCGTGCACGAGGCCTACATCCGCCTCGTCGGTGGGCAGGAACTGGAGTGGCAGCACCGTTCGCACTTCTTCCAGACCGCGTCCGAGGCGATGCGACGCGTGCTGATCGATCACGCGCGCAAGCACCGCAGCCAGAAGCGCGGTGGCGGCCGGCGGCGGGTTCCGCTGAGCCAGCTCGATCTGGCCGCCGACAACGACTACCTCGAAGTCGTCGCGCTCGACGATGCGCTGTCGCGGCTCGAGCAGGAAGACGAGCGGGCGGCGCGGATCGTCAAGCTGCGCTACTTCGCCGGGCTCGAGGTCCGCGAGGTCGCGGTGGCGCTCGCGATCTCGGAGCGGACGGCGGCGCGCGAGTGGGCGTTCGCGCGCGCGCGGCTCTACGAGCTCATGGGCTACGACGACACGGACGACTCACAGTCTTCCGGCTGACGCGGTTCAACGCCGGGCGCCGATGCGCTCGTTCCAGTCGAGATCGAGGCTGCGCAGGCGGTTGCGGACCTCGCCGAGATCCCAGGCCATGAGGGCGCGCGAAGGCGACACCAGCACGAGGCGCCCGTCGCCATCACCGAACGCGAGATCCGTTGCCGCGATGTGGTCGGGGTTCTCGAAGCGCGCCAGTACGCGGCCGTCGGCGGTCGAGACCAGCGCGGTGGCGTAGCGCGTGATCCCGAGCGCGACCGTATGGCCATCGGTCGCGAAGGCGATCGCGCCCGCGATCGTATCGGGCTGCGCGCGCGGAATCCGCCGCACGGAGCGCCACGTGCCGACCTCGACCAATAGGAACTCGTCGGTCGAGGCGACACAGAGCCAGCGATTCGCGGGTCCGAACACGCCGATCACGTGGGCGCCCTCCCAGCGCGCGAGCTCGCTGCCGCTGCCGAGGGCGCGCACGCGCGCAGGCGCGCCGCGCCACGTGCCGGTGAACGCGAAGCGTCCGTCGGGACTGACGCTCGCGCCGGTCTCCATGCCGTCGTGGCGGGGGAGCGCGGCGAGACGGGCGCCCGTTCGGCGGTCGACGAGCACGAGTCCGCGCCGATCGGCCACCAGCACGCTGTCGTCGGTCGGGCCGCGGGTCACGCTGCGGATGCGCTCGCCGCTGTAGACGACTTCGGCGGCGCCGAGGCCCGCGCTGCCGACCGCGCGTGGGACCGACCATCGCAGCACCCGATCGCCGACACCGGCGACGACCATCTCGCCGTCCGCGGCCAGCACGGCGCCGCGGGCCGGTTCGGCAGCGGCGACGGCGAGCGGACGGACGGACGCGCCGTCCCACAGTCTGACCCCGTTGTGCCCCGCCGTTGCGAGCAGGCGACCGTCGGCGGTCGCGGTGACGGTCGCCGACCCGCCGAAGATGTCGTCGGCGGTGCTGCGCAGCAGCTCCGACGCGCGCTCGAGGTGCCTGGCGTTCACTTGGTCGCCGGCTTCAGTCAGCAGCGTCGAGCCAGCAACGGCGAGGAAGCGATTGCCGAAGATCGGTGCGATCAGCGGCGCCCTGGTCCGCAGATCCCAGAAGCGCACGCTGTTGTCCCACGCCGCGGTCACCAGCACGTCGCCGCTGCCGTCGAAGGCGACGTCGACGACAGTGCCCTGGTGACCGGCGAGCGCGGCGACGAGATCGCCGCTCGCGACCGACCT
>JAGQRB010000079.1 GCA_020425925.1 Planctomycetota bacterium | reverse complement strand
GACGTGCTCGCCGCCGCGCGGGTGGGTGTGGCGCGGGCGGTGTCGGTCGGCGGCGTCGTCAGCCTCGTTCTCGGAGCGTTCCTCATGAAGAAGACCATCGCTGTCGTCGTTGCCGTGGCACTCGTGGCACTGCTCTGCTGGTCCGCTGGATTCCTCGACGCTCCGGTCGACGCGCCGAGTGGCGTCGGGGGAACTGCCGTCGCCGCCATCGCCGGTGACTCGAGCGTGTCCGAGTCGCCTGCAGGCGAACGCGAGGCGGTCGCGGTCGGGCCTGTCGTGACGCCACCCGCGGGTTTGGTGTTCCGCGGCCGCTGTGTCGCGGCAGCGACCGGCGAACCGATCGCGGGTGTCACCGCGGGCGTGTGGACATGGGACCCGCTCGGCGACGGCCTCGATCGAGCGCTGAGCGAAGCGGAGATCGCCGTCGCAGTCGACGCGGGCGGCGAGTTCGAGCTCCGTTGTCCCGTGGTGCCGCGCCGGGAGCTGTTGTTGCGGCTGTCGCGCGCGGACCTCGTCGAACGGCAGCGTCAGTTCGGACCCTACGAGGCGCCGACCGTCGTCGACCTCGGCGACATCGCGATGCGCGCGGGTTCGATCGTTCGGACGTGGCTCGTCGATCAGCGCGGCGAACCCGTGGCCGGCGTGCGCACGCTGTTGTCGCGTGAAGTAGTGCCGGGACGCAACGACATGCTGTTGGAACGCGTCGGCCATCTCGCCTACAGCGCTGCCGACGGCTCGCTCGACTGGGGGGTGCCGATCGCGCCCGGGCGATACCGCGTCATCTGGGGCTGGAACGGCCTGCCTGACGACTGCCTCATGGGCCGGATGATCGTGCCGGATCGCGCGTCCTTCGAGAACACGCTGGTGTGGCCGGTCGAGGACGACCGCCAGACGATTCGCGGTGTGGTCACCGACATGGACGGGCGGCCGGTTCCACGCCTCCGCCTCGGCGCGGCCGGTGGCGGTACGCGCGGCAATGCTCAGACGCGGCCCGACGGCGCGTTCGTGATGGCGCGGATCGGTCCGTACGACGACAGCGAGCAGGGCCCTGTGACCTTCGGGTTGCCTTGGGCGATCCAGGGCTACGCGCTGATCGGCGAGCCGACGTGCCGTTGGGGTGACTCCGACGTGCGCCTCGTGGCAGCACCCGGCGCCGGTCTCACGGTGCGGGTGACCGATGCGCGCACCGACCGCGCCGTCGACGAGTTCGCGGTTGCGAGCGCCGCGTTGCTCTCGGGCTCGGAGAACGAGCCGACGTTCGGATTCCCACATGAGGAACGGCTCGACGACGGCAGCCTGCGGCTCGATCTGCCGAGCGCACCGCATCTGCTGCAGGTGATCCCACGAGATCCAGCGCTCGAGCCGAGCGAGCTGATCCGATGGCAGCCGGGTTCCACCGATGCGCTCGAGGTCCAGCTCGCGGAATCCGCATCATGCGTCGTGCGCGTCGTCGACGGCGCCGGGCGACCGGTCGTCGGGACCGAGGTCTGGTCGTTGCGTCCGATCGAGGCAATCGCGGCGACCGGGCGTGGATCTTCGCCGAACTGGGTTGATGTCGCGATGCCCGATCGGCGGGCGCTGTCGCTCTCGCCGCGTTCGCGTTGGGCAAACTGCGGCATCGACGACGCGCCGCTCGAGCACGCGACCACGGACGCCGGCGGTCGTGTGACGCTGCACGTACCGTCGGCCGCCGGCGTGGTCCTCGCTGCGTTCGGACCTGGCCACGTGCCGCGCGCAATCGCCAGCAAGGCATCGCCGGCCGACGCGGACGAGGTCGAACTCCGCGTCGTCCGAGGTGCCGCACTGCGCCTCGACATCTCGCCACTCGAGATCGCCGGCCGCCTGGTCGAGCCACCGCGCCAGGGCGCGATCGCCGCCGCGAGGTCCGGCATCCCCGGCTCGGGAGGCGCCGAACTCTGGATTGCGCGTGTGGCCCACGAGCAGGACGCCGAGCGTCTGCAGGCGCTCGTGAAGCTTCCGATCGCGGGTAGGGTGTCACGCCGCGAGGGCATGCCGCCAGGGACGTACGACCTGACGCTCGCCGGCAACATCGCGACCGGCGAACTCGACGGCATCATGGTCTACCAGCCTCTTGCGCGCATCGAGCTGCGCGACGGCGAGGAGACCGTCGTGCCGGTTGATCTCGGGAACTGGACGACCGGTCGGATCGCGGGACAGGTGCTCGTCAATGGCAGCTCCTGGTCGCACGGCGTCGCGAGTCTCAGGGCTCCGCTGCGCGGCGAGAGGAGCCACTGTTCCGTGCAGGTCGCGCTCGACGGGGACGGCCGCTTCGACGTCGAGGTGTTGCCGGGTGACTATCGGCTGCAGCTCATCTACCGGGAGCGAGCTGGCAACGTCGGATACTGGTTCGCTGCCGAGACCTATCCGGTGGTGTCGGGTGCGACGACGAACGCGGTCTTCGACGTGCGCCGGGTCAGGGCGAACGTCCGGATCGTGACCGCTGCCGGCGAGCCGGCACGCGGACTGCAGGTCACGGTCGATTGCTCGTCGGCGCCTCGTGGTTGGCAGACCTGGACCACCGACGCGGACGGCTGCTTCGAACTCGACCCCGCACCGCTCGATCGCTTCGCGCTCGTCGTCGCGACACCGAGCCGCACCGGCACGCTCGCCGACGGGTTGCCGGGTGCGCCGCGCGATGCGCTGCTCGGACCGCTGCAGGTGCCGCCGACCGGCACCACGGCGGAGTTCCGGGTCGAGCTGCCGGCGGGCTGGCGCTGACGCGGCGCCGCGCGCCGCGACGGGCTACTTGTCCTGCGCCATCGGCCGCGAGATCGTACTCGACAGCCGGTAGGTGCCGAGTTCCTGGCGCAGTGCGTTCAGGATGCCGTCGTCGTAGCTGATGCGGGCGTAGTCACCAGTGCCGCCCTGCACCTGCACGCTGCCGGTCACGACGACCGCGCCGCGGATCTCGGACGGCTCGCGCATCCAGAGGTTGCCCTCGACGTAGAGCAGACCGGAGAAGTTCGAG
Organism: Planctomycetota bacterium; assembly: GCA_020425925.1. Classification (GTDB taxonomy): domain Bacteria; phylum Planctomycetota; class UBA1135; order UBA1135; family UBA2386; genus JAGQRA01. Next base: position 6,372 of record JAGQRB010000079.1, on the reverse strand, counting down.
TAGCTGCCGGCATCGATCCGCACGTCGCCGAGCACGACGACGATGCCGGTACCGGCGAGCGGCATCGTGCTGTCGAACGTGACGTCGGCCGAGCAGACCACGAGCGTGTTCACCGGCACCGGGCTCGGGAAGTCGTTCGGGTTGGTGACGTTGTTGTCGGCCATCGCCACCAGCTCCTCCGCGGAGACGCCGAACACGGTGTCGAACGAGTCGTCGTACGGCGAGATCGAGGCGTAGCTCGGCGAGCCCGAGAGCACCGCGCTCGCGCCGGTCACGACGTGCGGGTCGGTGCCGGATTCGTAGTAGAGCCCCGCGGCGGTCGAGCCGCCCAGGACCTGGCCGCGCGTCAGGATGCGGACCTGCGTCGCCGTGCGGGCGCACAGCGCGGCCTGGCCGGGCGGCTGCAGCGCCAGGCGACGCACCTCGACCTCGGCCATCTCCTGGCCGATCACCTGGTTCGGCGCCTCGTTGAACGCGGCGTTCGGGTCGGTGCGGCGGAACACGTAGCCGAGGCTGCGGATGCGCCAGATCGATCCCGGCGTGAGCGATGCGCGCACGGCGGAGAGGTCGTTGCACTCCATCTGCTGGCGCCAGGCCAGGCGCACCGGGTCGGGATCGGCGGCCCATTCCTTCCAGACCTCGTAGCGACCCCAGATCGACTCGGTGATCTCGAACTCGCGGACGATGCCGACGTCGGGCTCGATGGTCTCGATGATCGGCGGGTTGACGCCGGTGTCGAGCTTGGGATCGAACGCGGTGACCGGCTGCGAGGTCTGCTTGCGCAGCCAGCCGAGCGCCTCGATCAGGCCCGACTTCGCGAAGCCCATCGCCTGGCCGTGCATGACGAAGCTGGTCTTCGTCATCGTCCGGTGCGACTGCAGGATCATCGCGCCCGACACCGTGATGCCGAGGACGATGACGGTGAAGATGACCGCGAGCACGAGCGCGACGCCGCGTTCGTTCTCGCGATCGGAGCAGTGAGGATGCTGGATCATGGTTTCCCTCGGGCGCGTGCAGCCTCCGACGCCTCGCCCCCTATCGGCAGGTCCGGGGGTCCGGCTTCAAGCGCGTCCCGATCCGAGACCGCCAGAAGTCCGGCCCGCCCCGCGGCCGATACACCCGGCATGACTTTGCGGCTCATCGGTTCGCTCATCCTCCTGTTCGCGGCGGGCTCGCTCGGCGCGCAAGACCCGGCGACGGGCAAGCCCGCGACCGGTACCCCGGCCACCGGTAATCCGGCTGCCGGGACGAACGGTGGCGACGCCGGCGCCGGCCGGCAGTGCGACCGCGACGCCGAGCGCATCAACCGCCGCGCCCAGCAGATGCGTGAGCAGCTCGGCACCGGCAAGGCGATCAAGAGCCACGTCAAGGTGCAGGTCCGCCTCAACAACGGCAACCGCCTCGAGGGCGTCGTCAAGGACGGTCGCCTGGTCGAGAAGGTCACCGGCCTGCGCTTCGAGGATGCCCACGCCAAGGACAAGGGCGCGGGCATCCGGCTCTGGTACACCGGCGGCACGCGCAACTACGTGTTCGTGCCGTTCGCCGAGCTGCAGAGCTACCGCGTGCTGCAGCGGCTGACGCAGAAGCAGCTCGCCGAGCTCGAGCTCGAGCTGCAGATGAAGGAGACGCAGCGCCTCGAGGGCGGGCAGCGGCGCCCCGGGCGGGACGAACCCGCGAAGGCAGGCGACACGCCGGCGGCGCCCGAGGGCGAGGCGCTGCCGCCCGGATTGCCGCCGGGGCTGCCGGATCCGCGCCGGGCTGCCGCCGATCGCCAGGACTCGCGCGACGGCGGGGCGAAGACCGATGCCGAGGCGAAGGCCGATTCGACCGGCAGCCAGACCTCGGCCAGCAAGACCGCGGCCGCCAAGACCAGCGGCGGCAAGACCGGGAAGACCACCGGCACCGACACCGCCGACGCCGATGCCGCCGCGAAGGAGCAGCAGCGCGCCTGGTTCAAGCTGCTGCAGGACTACCCGCCCGAATCCGGCTGGAGCAAGGCGAAGTGCGACGAGATCTCGCGGCGCTTCACCGTGGTCGGCGCGCGGCCGAGCGAGCACGAACAGCGCTTCGTCGACAAGTTCGCCGAATGGGAGAAGGCGTGCGAGCACTTCGGCGTCGAGAGCAAGGGCGAGGCCGAGGGCTCGGGATCGACCGGTCGCCGCGGCCGCAAGAAGTGACGGATTCCGCGCCGCGGCCTTGATCGTGGCCCGGCCGCAGCGGAATGCTGTCGGCCATGCCACGCGCCTTTCTGTTCACCGGTCAGGGCTCGCAGTTCGCCGGCATGGGCCAGGAGCTCGCCGAGCGCCACCCCGCCGCCCGCGCGACCTTCGACGAGGCCGACGCCGTGCTCGGCGAATCGATCAGCGACCTCTGCTTCGCCGGTCCCGATGCCGATCTCGCGCTCACGGTCAACACCCAGCCCTGCACGCTGACGGTCGCGATCGCGGCCTACCGCGCCCTCGGGCAGACGCCGGACCTCGCGGCCGGGCACAGCCTCGGCGAGTACGCGGCGCACGTGGCCGCCGGCACGCTGACGTTCGCCGACGCGATCCGGCTGGTGCGGGCGCGCGCCGAGGCGATGCAGGACGCGGTGCCAGTCGGCACCGGCGCGATGGTCGCGCTGCGCAAGACACCCCTGGCAGAGGTCGAGGCGCTGGTCGCGCAGGTCGGCGGCGGTGTCTGCGAGATCGCGAACTACAACGAGCCCGAGCAGATCGTCGTTTCGGGTGCGGCCGCGGCGATGGATCGCCTGGTCGAGCTCGCACCGCCGAAGCGCGCGCTCAAGCTCAACGTCAGCGTGCCGTTCCACTGCTCGCTGCTCGCCGATGCCGCCGCCGAGTTCGCGACCACGCTCGACGCGATCACGATGTCGGATCCGGCGTTCCCGGTCTGGTGCAACGTCGATGCCGCGCCGGTGACGACGGCCGAAGCGGCGCGCGACGCGCTGAAACGCCAGTTCGCGGGCTCGGTGCGCTGGCTGCAGACGATCGAGGGCATGCTCACGGCCGGCGTGCGCGAGTTCGTCGAGTGCGGGCCGAAGCCGACGCTCGTGAACATGGTCAAACGCATCGCGCTCGCGCGCGGCGTCGACGGCGTCGAGACGTTCGCCGCGACGACCCCGGACGAGATCGCGGCGTTGGCCTCGCGGTGAGCGAGTCGCCGCTGCGCCAGGCGCTCTGGCCGCTCGGGATGCTCTACGGCGCGGTCGCCGCGGCGCGCAACTTCGCGTTCGACGCCGGCCTCAAACGGGTGCACGCGCTGGCGGTGCCGGTGGTCTCGGTCGGCAACCTCACCGTCGGCGGCACCGGCAAGACACCGACGGTGGCGTGGCTCTGCCAGCTCGCGACCGCGCGCGGTCGGCGCCCCGGCGTGCTGGCGCGCGGCTACGGTCGTGCCGCGGGCGACCGGCTCAACGACGAGGGCGAGATGCTCGCGCGGCGCTTTCCGGAGCTGCTGCAGGAACAGGATCCCGATCGTGTCGCCGCCGGCCGCCGGCTGGTCGAACGCGGCGCCGACTACATCGTGCTCGACGACGGCTTCCAGCACCGGCGCCTCGGGCGCGATCTCGACATCGTCTGCCTCGACGCGGCGCTACCGTTCGGCAACGGCCACTGTCTGCCGGCGGGCGACCTGCGCGAGTTCCGTTCGGGGCTGCGGCGCGCCGGCCTGCTGCTGCTGACGCGTGCCGAGCGGCTGGCGCCCGATGCGCTCGCCGCCCGGGTGCAACGCTTGCGACGGATCGCCGGCAAACCGGAGCTGCCGATCCGCGCCGCGACGCACGCGCCCGCCGCCGTCACCGCCTGGCCGAGCGGCGACGTCACACCGCCGGGCGCGCTCGCCGGCGTCCGGGTCGCGTTGCTCTCGGCGATCGCGCGGCCGGCGAGCTTCCGCGCGACGGTCGAAACGCTCGGCGCCGAGGTCGTGCGCGAGCTGCGCTATCGCGACCACCACCGCTACACCGATGCCGAGGCCCGCGCCGCGGTCGCCGTCGCGGAGTCAGAGGGCGCGCTGCTGCTGACGACCGAGAAGGACGACGCCAAGCTGGCGCGGCTCGCGCCCGAGCTGCCGCGGTCGGCGCTGCGCGTCGACCTGCAGTTCCTCGATACCGAACCCGCGGCCACGGAGCTGCTGCTGTGAGCGTACCGACGCGAGTGCGGCTGATCGACCGCGTGGTCTATTGGGCGGCCCGCGGCGCGATCGGGGTCGCGGCGCGCGTGCCCGAACGGCTCGGCTATGGCGTCGCCGGCTGGCTCGGCCGCGTCTTCTTCCGCTGCGCACCGCGGCGCCGACGCTACGCGCTGCACTTCCTGAAGAACGCCTACCCCGACAAGAGCGAGGCCGAGCTGCTGCGGCTCGGCGCGCGCGCGACCGGCAACGTGTTCCAGGTCCCGCTCGACATGGCCCGCCTGACCCGCCTGCTGGCGCGCGGCGGCCGGCTCGAGGACGTGCTCGACTACACCGCGGCCGAGGCGTCGCTGCGGACCGAGCAGCCGTACCTGGCGGTGACCGCGCACCTCGGCAGCTGGGAGATGGCCGCCGCCGGCATGGCGAACCGTGCCGGCGAAGCCCACGGCATCGCCAAGGTCAGCAGGAACCCGCTGCTGCAACACTGGATCCTCGCCAACCGCGAACGGGCGGGCCTGATGATCCACCCGCGCCGCGGCGGTGTGCGCGGCCTCGCCCGCGCGATGGCGCGCGGCGCCGTCGGCCTGCAGGTCGTCGACCAGAACCAGCGCCTGCGCGGCGTGTTCGCGCCGTTCTTCGGCGAGGTCGCGAGCTGCGAACGCGCGGCCGTGACGCTCTGCCTGCGCAACGCCTACCCGCTGATCGTCGGCGCCGCGCTGCGTGTCGACGGCCGCTTCCGGTTCCGGCTCGTGCTGCTGCCGCCGTTCGTGCCCGAGCGCACCGGCGACAAGGGCGGCGATCTGTATCGCGGTGTGGTGGCGGTGAACGAGCGCCTCGAGCAGCTCATCCGGATGGCACCCGAGCAGTATCTCTGGATCCACAACCGGTATCGCAAGAAGCCGCCGGCGGACTGGCGCCCGGGGGCCGACGTCGACGATGGGAGTGACGGCGAGAGCGACGCCGGTGAAGAACGCGACGAGTAGTCGTCGCCCGACGGCGTTTTGGTATCCTGCGCGCGCGAGCGCCCGTAGCTCAGTCGGAAGAGCACCGGCCTTCTAAGCCGATGGTCGCAGGTTCGAGCCCTGCCGGGCGTGCCACCGCAGACCCTCGACGCTGAGGGGCTAGGGGCGGTTTCGAGCCAATCGCGCGGGAGGGGATACCCCCCTGTGCAGTTGCGTGTGCAGTTCGGGCCGAAGAAGCGGTCCGGAAACGACGCCGCCCGGCAACCTGACCTTCGCGGGGACGGGGTTGTCGGGCGGCGGCCGAGCGGGGTTTCGTCCGGCGGCTGCCGGAGGGGGTGCTCGTGAAGGCCGAGCTTACCCCGCCCGTCGTGGCCGGACAACGCACCGGCCAAGTTCGCGAACGCGGCTATGCACACATCTGGATCCCGGCCGGCGCCGCGCTGCGGCCCAGCACGGCCCTGCTGCTCGGCGACGTGCTCGACATCGCCGACGTCCACGGAACCGGATACCCCAACTCGCCTACGTTCATCTCGAAGCGCTGGGGCACCAGCAGGCCGACGGCGCGGAAGGACCGCGACGAGCTGATCGACCTCGGCTACGTCGAGATCCGGATCAACGACGGCGTCGAGACGCTGATCCCGACCGCGAAGACGAGGGACTTGGTCTTCTACCCGCTGGCGCGCTCGCTGCTCCGCGGTAGAGGGAAGCGCCCCCGGCCGGCGGTGCTCATGGCCGCCGCCGCGCTGCTCGCGGACACGATCGGACCTCGCGCCGATCGGCGCGGCATCCGCACCGATACCGAGCGCGCCGACGCGGTCGGGGTCTCGCGCTCCACGATCATCGAGGCCAGGAACATGCTCGTTAACCGCGGCATGATCGAGGTGCAGATCGAGTTCCGCGGCCGGGAGAAGGCCATCCGGCTGGTCCGGGTTGTGGCTGCCCGGGACGCGCGCGGGAACCCCATGTCCTCCCACGGGTCGCCACCGTCCGAGGAGCGTCTGGACGTGGCCGGACAGCGCGCCCAGCGGGGTCGTGCACGCCTCCACGGAGGTGGCAAATCCAGCGACAGCGGACGTGGCAAACCCGCCGACCACCCATGTGTAGCTCCCAGAGGGAGCGTCCCCATGCAGGCGCCGCCGGCGCCGCGGGATGGGGCCGCAGGGCGGCTGGAGCAGGATGGTTCTGACCGCCAGCAGCAGCCCGATCGGCGGCCCGACCGAGCCGTGAGCCCCACCCCGCCGCCGCGCGGGGAGCCGATCGCGATCGCCGAGGGGCTCGCCGACCT
>JAGQRB010000809.1 GCA_020425925.1 Planctomycetota bacterium | reverse complement strand
GCGTCGACGCCATCGTCCATTCCGATGCCGAGCGGCGACCAGCCCGCGGCGCCGAAGCTCGCGATGCGATGCGCGACCGGGCCGCCCACCGCCGCAAGGAACTCGCCGCCCGCGACGACCTCACCATTGGCTCCGGCCGCGAGCGCGCGAACCGGACCGTCGAGCCCCTGCGCCAGCGCCGACCACGCGCTGCCGTTCCAGCGCGCGACGTAGTCCGCGGCTACCGACCCCGCGACCCGGAACGTGCCGCCGGCGACGAGGTCGCCGTTCGGCAGCACGACGAGCGCGTCGACCCCGGCCACGAACGGGCCGCTGGAGGTCAGACCGCTGCCGAGCGGCGACCAGACAGTGCCATCGAACCGCGCGATACGCTCGGCTGCGACCCCACCGGCGCTGACGAAGCTACCGCCGGCGACGAGATCGCCGTTCGGCAGCACGGCGAGCGCGCGAACGCTGCCCGCGACGCCGCTGCCGAGCGGGAGCCAGGTGCCGGACGCCGGGTCGTAGGCGACGATGTTGGCACACTGCAGCGTGCCGGCGACGGCGAACGTGCCGCCGAACACGACCAGGGCCGGCGCCGGCCCGGAACCGTCGAGATCCCAGACACAGATTGCGTCGACGTCCCCCGCGACGCCCGCATAGCCCTTCGACGGCAACCACACGTTCCCGCACTGCGCCAGCACGGCGCCACCTGCGAGCGCGATCGACGCAAGACCGAAGAACGACGAACGGAGCGCTGATTCCATGTGACCTCGATCGAGTTCGATCGCTGCACGATACCAACGCCCGGACGGGCCCGCTGGCGAGGATTGTCGTGCGCTGGCACGCGGTTTGGGTTGTCGTTTGTACCGCGTACCAACCGCCACCCTGTCGCGTTCACCTCCCGAACGTCAGATCGAGCGCGTCGGTCAGGATGATCGGGGTGCCCGTTCCGCCGAACAGCGCGCCCTGCGTGAACAGCGTCAGCCCGACCAGCCCGGCCTGGTTCGGCAGCGTCAGCGAGTAGACCGCCGGCGCCTGCGGTCCGAACGCGATGCGGCCGGTCAGCACCGCGAGTTGCTGTCCGAGATCGACGAGCACCTCGCCGCTGTTGTTGCCGATCCCCCACCCGGGCATCGGCACACCGCACGGGTAGCCCGGCGCCGGGCCGAGACCGAGGAACCAGCACGTCAGCGTCGGCGGCAGGAACAGGCCGTTGGTCGGATCGCCGATGGCCACCGAGGTCGTGCCGCCGAGCACCGGACCGGTCACGGCGATCAGGCTTCGCGGCGGCGCGATGCCAGTGCACGGCGTGCGGACCGCGCCTGCGGCGACCGAACCGAGACTGGTGAACTTCGCCAGCAGGCCGGTCGAGCCCACCGGCGCGCTGCCCTGGCCGACCGCGCCCGGGGTCGCGAACGCGCCGGCGGCGATCGACGCCGCGAGGTAGGTATTGCCAGCCGAGTCGAGCGCGAGCCCGGCGCGATGGTCCGACCCGTAAGGCGCAACCGCGTCGCCCCCGAGATAGGTCGAGAACCGCGGCGTCCCGTTCGGATCGAAGATCGAGAGCGTCAGATCGAGATGTCCCGGCGAGGTCCGCCACGGATCGACGAGTGGGAACGAGCCCGAGTTGCTGCTGCCGAGCACGTGCGCGTTGCCGGCGGAATCGACCGCGACGTCGAGGCCTTGGCTGTCGCCCGGGCCACCGAAGTAGGTCGACCACAGCAGCGACGCGGCGCCCGCGGCGTTGGTGTCGAGGCAGGTGATCGCGAGGTTCTCGGTGTGCGGGCCGGCAGCGAGCGCCGGCTGGTAGGCGTTCGCGCTCACCGGGTAGTCCGGCGAGTTCGTCGTCGATACCACCCAGGCCCGCCCGTTGTCGTCGGCCGCGACCCCGCAGCACGGCCCCTGCCTGGCCTCGACGTTGCTGCCGCCGAGATAGGTGCCGTACTCGAGCATCGAACCGGTCGGATCGAGCCGTACGAGAAACGAGTCGGCGACGCCTCCGAACGCCGGCTGGAACGCGTTCTGCGTCGGGAATCCGGGCCCCGTCGTCGTGCCGGCGACGTAGGCGCGACCGGTCGAGTCGACGTCGATGTCGGTGCCCTGGTGGTAGGTCCCCTGCGAGCCGCGCAGATAGGTCGAGTAGACCAGGGCGTCGAGCGCCGGCGTCAGCTTGGTCACGAACACGGTCGCGAGACCGACCGACGACGACTGGATCGGGTTCAGGAGCGGGAAGCCGCCGCCGGCCTCGCCGGTGACGTAGACCGCGCCGGTTGCGTCGAGGTCGAGCGCGTGGACGCGGTCGCTGCCGTTGCCACCCAGGAACGTGGAGGCGAGCAGCGTCGCGCCGTCGGCGCTGAGCTTGGCGACGAAGCCGTCGCGCGAGTTGGTCACCGGATCGAACGCACCCGCCGTGATCGGGAAGTCCGAGCAGCCGCTCGAACCGGCAACGCAGACCACGCCGTTGCCGTCGACATCGATCGCGTAGGCGCGGTCGTCGTCCCACACCGACTGCGGTGCCGGCGCGGCATTCCCGCCGAGGTACGTGCACCACAGCAACTGGCTACCGTCGGCGGTGAGCTTGGCGACCAGCGCGTCGCGGTAGCCCGGCGCCTTCGCCGGCTGGAACGTGCCCACCGTGCCCGGCAGGTCGGTCGAGTCGGTGTAGCCACAGACGTAGACGAACTGGTCGTCGGTAGCGACGTCGGTCAGCACGTCGAAGCCCGAGCCGCCGAGGTAGCCCGCGAACACCAGCACCGGATCGATCACGAGCGGCGCGCCGAGGTCGTAGTCGCCTGCGATCGCGAAGCCGACCGTGCCGTCCTCGTTCAGGCGATAGCCGCCGGCAACCTCGCGCCGTTCGCCGCCCACCTGCTGCCACAGTAGCGGCGCGTCCTGTCGAACGACGCCGGCACCGGTGCGAAGTGCCAGCGCGCCGTTGGCGAGCAGCTCGGGCGCCTCGGCGCCGTCGAACCGCAGTCGGATCGCAGCCGGATCGGCGCCCGCTCCGACGACGAAGTCGTACTCGAGCTCGCCGTCGCGCTCGTACCAGACGACATCGATTCCGGGCCAGACGTCGAGCGCCCGCACGCGACCGTAGACCGGAGCGCCGGTGTGCCAGCCAGCCGGCGATGAACCACGCAGGTAGTTCACCCGCGTCGGCAGCGGCTGCTCGCCGACGAGCTCGGCCGACCGCGCGACACCCGCAGCGTCGACGAACGACAGCGCGACGGCGGCGGTGAACCCGCCGGCGGTCCGCAGCGCCAGCGAGGTGCCGGACTCCGTCAGAAAGAGCTGGTAGCTCGGGCTGCGTGCGACGAAGCGGACCGCCGGCGCGAATGCGCCGCCGTTGGCTTCGAACGTCAGCGGGAAACGGTCGGGGAGACCTTGCGTGGCGGCGGAACCGGCGCAGAGCACCATGGCCGCGAGCGAACTCGTCCTCATGTCAGGCTAGGCGACCGACGCGCCGACGTTTTCCGCGGATTCTCGCGGACGCGAGGATTCTCCGGCACGCGCTTTGGGTTGCAATCTGTACCGCGTACCCGCGAGCACTCAGCCGGCGACGACGAGCAGGTCGTTGACGAACGCGTCCGACATCTGCAGCGTGTAGGCGAGATCGGGGTGCCGCACCACGATCCAGCCGTCGCCGACCACGACCTTGCGCCAGTCGCGTTTCGGCTCGCCGACCGGGGTCAGTTCGATCGTCGCGACGTGCTCGCCGTAGCGCTGCATCAGCTCGCGCAGACCGCGGTGCTCGACGACGCGCGGGCCGTGGCCCTGCGCGCGCTTGAAGATCATCGACGCGTTGTACTTCGGCGTCGTGTCCTGGCTGAGTCGGCCGTAGCAGACCGCCTCCGCCCAACCCGTGAACAGGTCGAGGTCGTAGCCGTAGTTCATCGCGTGCACCAGCCGCGCGCCCGGCGGCCGGCCGCCGATCTCGCCGAACACCGCCTCGCCGCTCGCCGTCCGGAACCACTCCATGTGGGTGAAGCCGGTCTCGAAGCCGAGCGCGCGCAGCACGCCGTGACCGAGCTCGACGCCGGGCCGCGGCAGCTCGGCATGGATGTCCCGGAGCACGATGTTCTGCATCGAGATCCACTCGTTCTGCGCCAGGATCATCGGCTTCGGCTTGTACCAGGAGACGTTCTCGAACAGGATGCGGCCGCCGGCGCAGACGGTGTCGTAGGTCAGCTCCTCACCCTCGACGTACTCCTCGACCGAGATCTCGTCGACGTGACGGGTGCGTTCGAGCGCGGCCTCGAACTGCGCGGCGTCGTCGCAGCGGAACGTGTTCTGGCTGCCGGCGCCGTCGATCGGCTTGAGGATCGCGGGAAAGCCGGTGCGTTCGACGACGCTCCAGGCCTCCTGGCGACTCTGCGCCCGGCCGTGGCGCGGCACCCGCAGGCCGGCGGCCTCGACCGCCTGCTTCATGCGCTCCTTGTCGCGCACGATCGCGGTCTGCTCCATCGTCATGCCAGGCACCCCGAACGCGTGCCGCAGCCGCGCCGCGAGGTACATCAACCGCTCCCACGAGCACTCGACGCGATCGACGCTGCGGCCGCGCAGCCAGGCGCGCACCTGTTCGACCGCCGCGTTCTCGTCCGAGAACGAGCACTGCAGGTAGTCGGACAGCACCTCGCGGGCCTCGGGCGGCAGCGCCGCCGCCGGCTGGTCGCCGACACCGAGCACCTTCGCGCCGACCTGTGCCAGGCCGCGCGCGAACAGCGGCATCTCGGCGGGAAAACCCGGACTCAGGAACACGACGTTCATCGCAGGCTGGTTGGTAGGCGGGGCTCAGTCACCGAGCTCGACCCGCACGGTGGTCAGGATACGGTCGGCGGCGCGCGATACGACCTCGGTCTCGGGGTGGCGCACGATCACGAAGCCCTCGCCTTCGTAGCTCGTGCTCTTGACCTGACCGACCCGCGGTATGCGCGACTCGACGATCAACCCGCCGAACTCGCGCTCGATCGCGTCGTAGCCGTGCACGCGCCGGACCTTGCCGGCACCGTCACCGCCCTGGCCGCGGAGGTAGACCGCGGCGACCGCGTACTTGCGCGCCGGCGGCTCGAACTGCTCGAAGACCATCAGCCGGGCGAACGCGTCGTACATGTCGCGGTCGTGGGCCCAGCTCAGCAGCGAGACGAACTGCGCGCCCGGCGGACGCGCCGCGACCTCGCCGATCGCGATCGAGCCGTCGGGCCGACGGAACCACTCCATGTGCGTCATGCCGGTCCACATCCCGAGCGCGCTCAGCGCCGCCGGGCCGAAGCGGTGGATCGGCGCATACTCGGGCCCGCTGATGTCGCGTGGCAGCACGACGCACCACTGGATCCACGGGTTGTCCATCACCGTGAGCGGCGTCGGATGGTACGTC
>JAGQRB010000808.1 GCA_020425925.1 Planctomycetota bacterium | reverse complement strand
GTCGTGCTGAAGCCGTCGCCGGCCGACATCATGGACCTCTACCTCGGCTCGCTGCGTGCGGTCGGGCTCGACCTCGAGCAGAACGACGTGCGCTTCGTCGAGGACGACTGGGAGAACCCGACGCTCGGCTGCTGGGGCCTCGGCTGGGAGGTCTGGCTCAACGGCATGGAGGTGACGCAGTTCACCTACTTCCAGCAGGTCGGCGGCCTCGACTGCAAACCGATCACCGGCGAGATCACCTACGGGCTCGAGCGCCTGTGCATGTATCTGCAGGGCAAGGAGAACGTCTACGATCTCGAGTTCGCCGCCGGCATCCGCTACGGCGACGTGTTCCATCAGAACGAGGTCGAGCAGAGCGCCTACAACTTCGAGCACAGCGACGTCGAGTTCCTGCTCTCCGCGTTCGACGCGCACGAGCGGCAGTCGCAGCACCTGATGGCGCAGCAGCTCGCGCTGCCGGCCTACGAGCAACTGCTGAAGGCCGGCCACACCTTCAACCTGCTCGACGCCCGCGGCGCGATCAGCGTCACCGAACGCGCCGCCTACATAGGCCGCATCCGCAACCTCGCGCGCGCCGTCGCGCAGAGCTACCTCGAGAGTCGCGCGCGCCTGGGCTTCCCGATGGCGCCGAAGCCGTGGGCCGAGGAAGTGCTCGCGCGGCTCGACGACCAGAAGACGACGAAGAAGGGCGCCTGAGGCGCAGCTGTCACGACGATGACCACGAAGAACCTGCTCGTCGAGCTGTTCGTCGAAGAGCTGCCGCCGAAGGCGCTGCGCCGGCTCGGTGAAGCCTTCGCCCGCGGCATCGCCGCGAGCCTCGAGTCGCAAGGCCTGATCGCCGCCGGCGCGGTCGCGACGCCGTTCGCGACGCCGCGGCGGCTCGGCGTGCACCTGCAGGACGTCGCGGCGCGCGGCGCCGATCGCGCCGTCGAGCAGAAGCTCGTGCCGGTCGCGATCGGCCTCGACGCCAGCGGCGCCCCGACCGAGGTGCTGCTGAAGAAGCTCGCCGCGGTCGGCGCCGGCCCGGAGTTCGTGCCGGCGCTGCGCCGCGCCTCCGACGGCAAGAAGGACACGCTCTGGCTCGATCGCACCGAGGCCGGCGCGACGCTGGCGGACGCGCTGCAGCGCGCGGTCGAGGACACGCTGCGCCAGCTGCCGATCCCGAAGGTGATGACCTACCAGCTCGCCGACGGCTGGACCGACGTCAAGTTCGTGCGCCCGGCGCACGGCCTAGTCGCGCTGCACGGCGAGGACGTCATCGCGATCGGCGCGCTCGGTCTCGACGCCGGTCGCGCGACGCGCGGCCACCGCTTCGTGCACCCGAACGGTCCGGAAGGCGCTATCGCTATCCGTTCCGCCGACTCCTATGCCGAGCAGCTGCGCACCGACGGCGCCGTGATCGCATCGTTCGACGAGCGCCGCGCCGCGATCGAGCAGGGGCTGACCGCGAAGGCCGACGCCGAGGGCCTGACCGCGGTGCGCGACGAGGCGCTGCTCGACGAGGTCACCGCGCTCGTCGAGCTGCCGAACGTGCTGTGCTGCAGCTTCGACGCCGAGTTCCTGACGGTGCCGCAGGAGTGCCTGATCCTGACGATGAAGCAGAATCAGAAGTACTTCCCGCTGCTCGACGCCGCCGGCAAGCTCACCAACCGTTTCCTGCTGGTCAGCAACATCGCGCCGGCGGATCCGAGCGCGGTGATCGAAGGCAACGAGCGCGTCGTGCGCCCGCGGCTCGCCGACGCGAAGTTCTTCTTCGACCAGGATCGCAAGCACACGCTCGAATCGCGCCTGCCGCGGCTCGCGAAGGTGGTCTACCACAACCGCCTCGGCTCACAGCTGCAGCGCGTCGACCGCGTGCGCCGCATCGCGCGTGCGATCGGCGAGCTGCTCGCCGCGCGCGGCCACGGCGAACCCGACCTGGCGGCCGGCGCCGAACGCGCCGCCGAGCTCGCCAAGGCCGACCTGTCGACCGAGATGGTCGGCGAGTTCCCCGAGCTGCAGGGTGTGATGGGCGGCTACTACGCGCGCAACGACCGCGAGCCCGAGGCGATCGCGGTCGCGATCGAGGACCACTACAAGCCGCGCTTCGCCGGCGACGAGCTGCCGCGGAACACGATCGGCCTCTGCTGCGCGCTGGCCGACAAGCTCGAGACGCTGGTCGGCATGTTCGGGATCGGCAGCACGCCGACCGGCGACAAGGACCCGTTCGCACTGCGGCGGCACGCGCTCGGCGTGATCCGGATGCTGGTCGAACGCGAGCTGCCGCTCGATCTCGACGAGCTCGTCGCGATCGCGGTGCAGGCGTTCGGGGCCGGCGAGGACGCGGTCGAGATCACGGATCCGGCGGCGGCGCTCGGCGACTTCGTGTTCGAACGGCTGGCCAACGCGATGCGCGACGAGAACTACTCGCCGCAGGAGGTCGCCGCCGTGGTCGCGCTGCGCCCGCAGCGGCTCGCCGAGGTGCGACGCCGGCTCGCGGCCGTGCACGCGTTCCAGGCACTGCCCGACGCCGCGGCGCTCGCGGCCGCCAACAAGCGCATCGGCAACATCTTGAAGAAGAGTGCGCCGCCGGCGGAAGTCCCGGTTCGGGACGAGCTGCTGCAGGAGGACGCCGAACGCGCGCTCGCCGCCGCGCTGCGGGGCGTGCGCGAGAACGCCGAGCCGAAGGTCGCCGCCGGCGACTACGAGGCTGCGCTCGCCGCCTGCGCGACGCTGCGCGCGCCGGTCGACACGTTCTTCGAGGCCGTCATGGTGAATGCCGAGGACGAGGCGCTGCGGCACAACCGCCTCGCGCTGCTCGCGGCGCTGCACGGTCTGATGAACCGTGTCGCCGATCTCTCGCAGCTCGCGTGAGGCGCGCGTCGAGCCGCTCGAAGCAGTGAACGCCCGACCGTAACTTGGCAGCATGCCGGGGCATCAATCCCCCTGGCATCCCGCCCGAGGAGTGACCAACGGCTCTCCTGCTCAGGGTATGCTCTGACGGCCGACGGGGAGCGCACCCTGCCTCCCCGCTCACTTCTCTCCCCAACCTGAAAGCAACCATGCTCAAGCTTGCAGCACTTTGCAGCACTGCGCTGCTCGCCGTCGCGGCGAACGCCCAGTGCACCCCCAACACCCTGACCTGTGGTACCGCCGGTACCAATTCGGGGAATCTCGGCGGTGGTATTTACTTCGATCTCACGGTCAACACCACCATCACCATCACCGCCATGAACTTCATGTGCGGCCCGGCCACGGTCGCCGGCACGGGTTCGATGGAAGTGTGGCTCGGCCCGGCAACGTGGGTCGGCAACAACACGAACCCCGCGCTGTGGACGCTCGTCGACTCGACGGTCCCGGCGGCGGTCGCGCCCAGCACGGTCAGCACCGGCACTCTCACGAACGGCTTCTCGCTCGGCCCGGGCACCTACGGTGTCGCACTGCGCTCGCAGACCGGCGTCTGGAACCACGGCTACGGCAACCCCGGCCAGTCCCCGAACCCGACCTCGACGCCCGAGCTGACCTTCACGGCCGGCGGCGCGACGAATGCGTGGTTCACCTCCCCGACGTTCTCGACCCGTATCTGGAACGGCAACATCGCCTACACCTGCGGCGGCACGCCGATCGCGGTCGCGACGAGCGAGCCCTACGGCAACGGCTGCTACCAGTTCAACACGTCGTACGGCGAGATCACGCCGAACCCGTCGACCTCGTTCGACCTGCTGTCGCACACGATCACGCACTCGTACACCGGCGTCTACAACATCACCGCGACGGCCACGCCGAACAACTACACCGCGCCGGGCGCCGGCGCCGTGACGCTGCCGCTCGCCGCCGGCACCGACTCGACCAGCATCGTCGCTGCGCTGGGCGGCCCGCTGCCGTTCCCGATCCTGTTCCCCTACCAGGGCGGCCTCGGTGTCGCCGACGACCTCGAGGTCTGCGCCTCGGGCTTCGTCACGCCGGTCGACGTCGCGGGCGCCGGCACCACGGCCCCGGCCGCGGGTGCGAACCCCGGTGACCTGTCGCCGACGATCGACGAGTTCTTCACGACCGGTCAGGCCCGCTGGGCCCCGCTGTGGACGCCGATGGCGCCGTCCGGCGCCGGCACGGTCACGGTCGAGGTCATCGGCAGCCCCGCGACCGACATCGTGATCTCCTGGAACGGCGTCGGCCTGAGCGGTCTCGCGACGACCCTGAACTCGTTCCAGATCGTGTTCGACGCGTTCGGCAACGTGACCTACCGCTACGACGCGGCCGGTATCGGTGTCGGCGCCGGCGGCAGCTGGCCGATCCTGGTCGGCTGGAGCGAAGGCAACAACGCGATCATCAACGAGGTCGACGTCTCCGGCATCGTGCTGGCGCCGATCGCCACCGATCCGGTCGACAACCCGGCGCTCGACCTGTCGCTCGACGCGCGTCCGGTCCTCGGCACCAACCCGAACCTCGTGATCGACGGCTACGATCCGCTGCAGGTCGCGCTCGGCTTCCTGCTGTTCGACTTCGGCCAGGTCAACCCCGGCCAGTCGCTCGCGGCCTTCGGCGCGCCGGGCTGCTCGAACTTCGTGCCGCTGACCGCGGTCGGCACCGCGTTCGTGACCGGCGGCACCGCGCCGGCGACCCGGCCGGTGATCTCGGGCGGTATCCCGAACTCGCCGACGCTCAACGGCCTGCAGTTCTTCTCGCAGGCGGCGGCGCTGCAGGCGATGTGCGCGGGCAACCCGTGCAACACGCTCGGTGCGACGTTCTCGAACGGTCTGCGCCTGTTCTTCGGCTCGCTGTAGCGCGCCGAAGATCGCCGCGGCGTTCGCACACGCCGCGGTGACGACGGGCCGCGG
>JAGQRB010000807.1 GCA_020425925.1 Planctomycetota bacterium | reverse complement strand
CGGTGGCGCGGCGTGTCGGCGGCTGCGGATCCGGCCGCGCATCGGTGCGCGGCGCGTCGCTCGCCCGGATCGTTCCGCCCTGGCGCGCAGGCAGTCCGACCGGCGGCGTCTGGCCGCCGTGGAAGTGGAAGTGCACGTCGCCGTGCACGTCCTCGAACTGGATCGAGCCGCTGTTGCTCGCCGGTGCACCCGCCGCCGGCGCCATCGCTGCGTTCGGGGCCATCGGGGCGTTCGGGGCCATCGGTGCACTCGGGGCCTCGGGTGCGGGCGGCGGCGGCGGCGGTTCGGCGAGCCGCGCTTCGGCGTCGTCGAGCTGCTGCTGCAGCGCCTTGTTCTGCTCCTCGAGGTCGGCGATCCGGCGCCGCATCCGTTCGGTGCGCTGCTCGAGCTGGGCGCGCGCGCGCTCCTCGGCACCGGCGGCCTCCGACTTCGCCGCCGCCATGTCGCGGCGCACCGACGCTGCCAGGCGTTCGACCTCGCGGCGCTCGTCCTGGACCTGCTTCATCCTGGCGTCGTGCTGGCGGTTCTGCTCTTCCGCCTGCTCGCGCGCGCTGACCTCGGTGTGTGCGAGCCGGGCCTTCAGCTCCTCGATCCGCTGCTGCTGCTGGGCTGCGCGCTGGTCGAACTCGGCAACCTGGCGGGCGTGGTTCTGCTGCGCCTCGGCGAGCTGCCGCTCCATCTGGCCGTGCGCCTTGCCGGCTTCACGCTGGGCGGCCTCGAGCGCGCGCTGCGCGTCGCGGCGGGCCTCGGCGAGCTGAGCGTCGAGCTGGCGTCGCGAGTCGTTCGCGGCTCGCTCGAGCTCCGCCTGATGGCGCCGCGCCTCGGCGGCCGCCTTTTCGGCGTGTTCGCGCGCCGCCAAGGCCTCGCGATCGCGGCTCACCATGTTCTTCTGCAGGCTCTCGACCGTCCGCTGCAGGTCGCTGGCACGCGCCTTGGCGTCGCGGCGCGCCTCCGCGAGCGCCGCCTCGAGCGACTTCTTCTGCTGCTCGCGCTCGGCGACCTGCTGCCTGGCCTGCTCGTCGCGGCGGGAAAGCGCCTGCCGCGCCGCGTCGAGCTCCTTCTGTGCGGCCGCGAGCTGCTGCTCCTGGACCTTGGTGAGCTCGCGCAGCCGCTGAGCCTCGACGGCGGCCTGCTGGCGCGCCTGCGCGAGGTCCTGCTCCTGTTGGGCCTGGCCGGTCTTCAGCGAGTTGACGTACTGATTCATGCGCTCGAGGCGCGATTCGAGACGCGAGATCGAGCTCTCCAGCCGGCCGCGTTCGTCCTGCGCCTGGCAGCTGGTGAGGCCGCCGAGAACGAGCGCTGCGGCGGCGGTGATCGCAAGGCTTCTGGTCATGGGGATCCTCCGCTAAAGAATGGCGATTCGAGAAGAGTCGCGTCACGCTACGCGACCACCGCAGCTGCGGAAAGGACCTCACATGCACGTGCAAAGATTCCTCGGCTCGGAGTGGGTCAGTGTGCACGGCCCGAACGATCCGCGCCGGCTGCTGGTGTCGGTGCTCGAAGCCGGCTTCGACGGCGTGCTGGCGGCACCCGGTCCGCGGCCGATGGACTGGCCGGCGCTGCGCGCTGCCGCCGGTGACATGCCGTGTTCGTTCCCCGCCGTGCGGGCGTCGAGCGTGCTGGCGTCGGCGTCCGCCACCGCCGGGCTCTGCGCCGGCGCCGGGCCGCGCGCGGCGGCGCTGGCGGCGGTACGACACGCGGTGCAGACCGCCCGCGCGATCGGTACGCCGATCGTAGTGCTCGAGCCGGGCCTGGTGCCGGTGCTCGGCGAGGTCGAGGCCGACGACCTCGGCGATCCGAGCTACCAGTGGACCGCCGAGCGCGGCGCGGCGCTGCTGGCGCGGCGGCGAGTCCGGCGCGACGAGGCCCTCGACCACGCCTGCCGCGCCGTCCACGGGCTGGTCCGCGAGCACGCCGGCATCCAATTCTGCCTGACCTCGGGGCGCAACGTCCGCACCGTCGGCGACCGCGCCGGCCTGCGCGACCTGTTCGAGGACCTCGGCAACCTGCCGCTCGGCTACTGGCACGACGCCGGGGTTGCGGCCCGCCGCGAACAAGTGTTCGGGGAGGCGCAAGGTGAGTGGCTCGAGGATTTCGGTAACCGTCTTCAGGGAATGAGTTTGTGTGATGCGTCCCCGGACGGGATGCAGCTCCCGCCCGGCAGTGGAGGGGTGGACTACGGCCTCCTGGCCACCTATGTACCGCGCTCCAAGACTTTCCCCACCGCTTTGGAGCTGGACCCCTCGGTCGCGCCCGGCGATTTCGCCGGGATGCGTTCCTGCCTCGACAAGTTCGGGCTGTAGCACGGTCAGGTGTCGTCGATACCTACAGTGTCACGGAGCCCGGCGCCGATGGCAGGTGCGCGAGCCAGTGGCGCCGGCTCCGACGTAGGCACCAGAACAGAATGAACCCGCCATTGGCTGACGACCGAGCGCCGCCGGCGTGCGACACCGCGCGCACGGCGGAGCTGCGTGCGCTCCTGGCAAGTCGGAAGCGGCTGCTGATCCTCACGCACAACAATCCGGACCCCGACTCGATCGGCGGCGCCATGGGGCTCGCCGAGTTCGCACGCAAGGCGTGCGGCATCGAGGCCGAGTTCGCGATCACCGGGCGCATCCTGCGCGCCGAGAACCAGGCGATGGTGCGCGAGCTTCACATCGAGACGACGCCGCTCGAGACCGTCGACACCTCCGAGTTCGACTGCTTCGCGGTGGTCGACACCCAACCGGGGTTCGGCCACACGTTCGTGCCGCCCGAGATCGCGGTCGACATCGTGATCGATCACCACGTCTGCGCCGAGGCCGACGGCACCGACATCGCGTTCTACGAAGTGCTCGAGGACCTCGGCGCGACCAGCTCGATCGTCGCGGCGCACCTGCAGAACGCCGGCGTCGAGCCGAGCGCCGACGTCGCGACCGCGTTGGCCTACGGCATCAAGACCGACACCGCCGACCTGTCGCGCAACGTCTGCGAGGTCGATCTGCGCGCGTTCGAGTACCTGTTCCCGTACATCGATCGCCAGCGCCTGGTCGCGATCCAGTCACCGCGGCTGCCGGCGGCCTACTTCAAGACGCTCAAGGACGCGCTCTCGAAGGTCCGGCTCTACGACGGTGTCACGCTCTGCTCGCTCGGCCGGACGCCGAGCGCCGAGATGGTCGCGGAGATCGCCGATCTGCTGCTGCGCCAGGAGGGCGTGCGCGCCGTGTTCTGCGGCGGACTGGTCGGCGGCTCCTACTATGTCTCGGTCCGCACCCAGGTCGGCACCGACGCCTGGAGCCTGCTGCGCGACGCGATGGAGGGCGAGAACGGCAGCTGCGGCGGCCACGGCTCGGTCGCCGGCGGCACGATCCAGGTCGCGACCAACGACTCGCGCGCGCTGAAGCGCCTCGAACGCCGCCTCGAGCGCAACATTCTGCGCAGCTTCGGCGTCTCCGGTTGCAACGCGGCCGCACTCGGCGACGCGGACGATTGATGCGCGCAGCGGCCGGCTGCGCGGTCCTCGGTCTGGTCGCGATGCTCGGCACCGAACTCCGCGCTCAGCGGGTCGTAGGCGTGGTGCTCGGCTTCGACGGCGAGCCGGTGGCGAACGCGTTCGTGCGCGTGTTCGACGACCGGGGCGAGGCCGCGAGCCAGCTGCTCACCGATGCCCACGGCCGCTTCGAGATCGACTCCGACACGCCGCGATCGGTGGTCGAGGTCGCGCTCGAAGCCGTGATCGTCGAGCGGCCGGTGCCGGCCGAGGCGAGCCAGCTGCGAATCGACTTCGCGTCCGAGCGGCACTTCCTCGTGCGCGGCCACCTGGTCGATCCGGGCGGCCATCTGCGCCCGTCGGTCGAGGTGCGACTGCTCGGCGAGGGTCGCCGCGGGCTCGCCGAAGCGACCACCGACGACAAGGGCGCGTTCGCGGTGCACGCGAACGTCGCGGTCACGGCGATCGTCGTCGATCCGGCTGGTTGGAACGTCGAGTTCTCGCAGCAGATCGAGCGTGATGCCGACCTCGTGCTCGATCTCGCGGTCGCGCATCATCGACTGTTCCGGCTGACCGGGCGGGTGCTCGACGACGCGGCTCGGCCGGTCGCCGGCGCGACCGTTGCGACGCAGGCGCCATCCCGAGCGACGCAGCGTGGCCGCACCGCCGCCGACGGCACGTTCGAGCTGTGGTGCAGCGGCGAGGTCACCGCGCTCCACGTCCACCGTGACTTCGCGGCCTTCGCGGTCGTCGAGGGCCATTGGCGCGCCGAGGGTGCGATCGACGTGAGGCAGGCCGAGCACGGGTTTGCGCTGGTCGCGGGTCGCGCCGTCGACCGGGACGGCCATCCGTTCGCGGGCGTCGAGATCCTCGCGCTGGCGGATCGCGGGGCTCCTGCCGAATCGGGGCTTCGGGTCGCGACTTCGAAAGCGGACGGTTCGTTCTACGCGCGGGTCCGGCTCCAGCGCCCATGGCTGTGCGCCAGGCCGCGGAACGGCCGACCGTCGCCGCCGGTGGCATGGGAGCCTGGCGCCGTCGTCGAACTCGCCGTGCCGGAGGCCCGGCGCCGGCGGCGTTGACGGCGGCCAGCGACGTGGGGGCGCGCTGCGGCGATTCGCCGTTATGATCGTCGCCTGCGCATGCGCTCCGCCACCACCACTCTGCTCGCGGCCGCCGTCCTCGTCTTCGCAGCGGCCGATCGCGCCACTGGCGATCCCGCTGCGGTTCCGACTCCTGTTGCGGCGCCGCTGGCCGCGGTGCCACCGGCGTCCGCGCGCGCCGAACTCGCCGCCACCCGCTTCGTCGAGAACCGCGGCCAGTGGAGCGACGAGGTGCGCTACGCCGTTTTCGGGTCGACCGCTGGCTGGCTGCACGACGACGGCTTCACGCTGCGCTTCGCGCGTCACGAGGCGCGGGCTTCGGCGCGGGAACTCGCCGCGCGCGGCCTGCCCGAGACCACCGGCGCGGTGGTGCGCACGCGGTTCTCCGGCGCCGCCGAGCATGCGGTCGCGGGCGCACGGCTGCCCGGCGTGCTGCACTTCCTGCGCGGCAACGATCCGTCGGCGTGGCGCACCGACATCGCCGCGTTCGACGGCGTCACGATGCAGGCCGTGTTGCCGGGCATCGATGTCGTCTATCGCCGCGTCGACGACGACGGCGAGCGCTTCGCGTTCGCCTACGACCTCGCGCTCGCGCCCGGCGCCGAGCTGTCGGCATTCACCGCCAGCTGCGAAGGCGCCGAGCGGGTCTATGTCGATCGCGACGGCCGGCTGCGGATCGTCGTGCCGCTGCCCGCTGGCGATGCGATCGAGCTGACCCAGGAGCCGCCGGTCGCGTGGCAGGAAACCGCCGCCGGACGCCGCCCGCTCGATGTCGTGTTCCGCGTGCTCGGCGAACGGACCTACGGCTTCGTCGCGCGCGACCTCGATCCCGCTCTCGCCGCGGTGGTCGATCCGGGCGTGGCTTGGAGCACCTATCTCGGCGGTGGCGCCAGCGACAGCGTCAACGACCTGGTCTGGCAGCCGGGCATCGGCATCTGGCTCACCGGCTGGGCCGGCTCGTCCGACTTCCCGACGACGGTCGGCGCCTACCGCACCACCGGCCAGCGCGACGCGTTCGTGGCACGCCTCGCCGAGAGCGGCACGGCGCTGCAGTTCGCGACCTACTTCGGCGGTTCGGACTTCGAAGAAGGCCGCGCGATCGCGATCGGTCCGAACCTGCGGCCGACGATCGTCGGCTTCACCGACTCGCCCGATCTGCCGGTCACGCCGAGCGCCTACCAGTCGACCTACGGCGGCGGCAGCCTGTTCGCCGAGATCGGCGATGGGTTCTGCACCACGCTCTCGGCGGCCGGCAACAGCCTGTTCGCGTCGACCTACCTCGGCGGCTCGGTCGACGACGTCGCCGAGGACGTCGCGGTCGACACCCAGGGCAACGCGTACGTCTGCGGTTGGACCTCGTCGCCGAACTTCCCGACCACGGCCGGCTCGTGGCAGCCGGCGCTCGGCGGGCCGGTGACCGGGCAGAACGACGCGTTCGTCACCAAGCTCGCGCCGAACGCGCAGAGCGCGGTCTACTCGACCTACATCGGCGGCGGCCTCAACGATCAGCTGCTGTCGCTCGAGCTCGATCCGGCGAGCGGCCAGGTCGTCGCCGCCGGCTGGACGATCTCGGCCAACTTCCCGGTGACCTCGCTGGCCTACCGCACTTCGAACGCCGGCTCACTCGACATGATCGTCGTGCGGCTGGCGGCGAACGGCGCCGGCCCGATCTACTCGACGTTCCTCGGCGGCGTCGACGAGGACTGGGCCAACGGCATCGACCTCGCCGCCGACGGCTCGGTGTGGATCGCGGGCTGGACGCGCTCGACCAACTTCCCGATCTCCGCCGGCGCGCCGCAGACCACGATCGCGGGCGAGGAGGAGGGCGTCGTCTGCCGGCTGTCGGCCAACGGCCAGAGCCTGCCGTTCTCGACTTTCCTCGGCGGTTCCGATGCCGACATGGTGCGCGGCGTCGCGGTCTCGGGCACCGACGTGCTCGTCGTCGGCGAGGCCGGGCCCGGCCTGCCCGTGACGGCGGACGCGCTGCAGCCGGGCTTCGCGGCCGGCACGCTCGACGGCTTCGTGACCTGGTACGACGCCAGTGGTGCGGTGCCGGTGATCGCCTACTCGTCGTACGCGGGCGGCGCCGGGATCGACGCGCTCGATTCGGTCCAGCTCGACAGCGGCCTCGCCGTGATCGGCGGCTGGTCGTTCTCCGCCGACTTCCCGGTCACGGCGGGTGCGCTGCAGCCGCAGCTGCTCGGCAGCGAGGACGGCGTCGTGCTGATGCTCGACCTGCTCGCGGATCTCGCCGGCGGGTTGCGGATCGGTGCCTCACCGTCGCCCGAACTGCGCGCGGTTTCGGCCGGTGAGCACGAGGTCCTCGCCGCGGCGTTCACCAACACCACTGGTCGCGTCGTCGCGGTCGACGGCGTCCGGCTCCTCGTCGCCGGGCAGGGCTTCGCGCCGGCACAGGCCAGCAACCTCCGGTTCTGGCTCGATGATCCCGCGACGTCCACGCCGTACGACCTGCAGGTCGGCGGTCCGCTCGCGATCGTGGCCGACGACGCCGAGATCGAGGTCCCGCTCGCGAACGTCCACATCCTGCCGGGTGCCGACGCGACGCTGCGCGCGACGGTCGAGTTCCGCGCCGACACTTCGGCCGGCACGGTCGAGCTGGCGTGCGCGATCGTCGGCAAGTCGTCGTGGCAGCTGCGCGCGTTCGGCGCCGGGACCGGGCCGGTGGTGCGGATCCTCGAGGGTGGCAGAGTGGTCGGCCCGGTGCTCTACGCCGGCGCGTTGCCGGGTGACGGCGATGGTGACGGCCGGTTCACCGTGCTCGACCTGCGACAGTTGTGCTCGCACTTCGGCAGCACCGAGCCGCTGGTCGACGCCGATGGCGCCGCGCCGATCACGCTGCACGACGTCGAGCTCACGCGCGAAGGTGTTCTCGGCCGTGCGGCGGTCGATCAGCTGCCGGCGTCGGCGGTGCGCGGGACGTGGCTGCGGGTGCCGGGCGTGTTCCCCGCCGGTGCGCTGGTCAGCGCCGTGATCGCGGGCAACGCGCTGACCGCCGGCTGCGTCAGCGCGCGCGAGGCGACGTTCCTCGTCCCTGCGAGCCTGCCGAGCGGCACCTACGACCTCACGCTCTCGGCCGGCAGCCGCGTGCTCGCGGTGCAGCCCGTGCTGCTGCAATGAGCTCCGCTCCGGGGCCGCGGGTCCTGCTGGTCGGCGGCGTCGATCCGTCGGGCGGCGCGGGGCTCACGGTCGACGCCAGCGTCGCGCTGCTGCACGGCGCGACGCCGCTGCCGCTCGCGGTCACGCTGACCGCGCAGAGCCGACGCGGCTTCCGGGCGGCGTTCGCGGTGCCGCCCGCACAGTGGCGCGCTGCGCTCGAGGCGTTGCTCGCCGATGCGCCGGTTGCCGCGATCAAGATCGGGCTGCTCGCCAGCCGCGCCACGGTCGCCGCCGTCGCCGAGGCGCTGCGCGGGCTCGCCGGCGCCGTGCCGATCGTGGTCGATCCGGTGCTCGGCGCGACCGCGGGCGCCG
>JAGQRB010000806.1 GCA_020425925.1 Planctomycetota bacterium | reverse complement strand
CGCGCCTCGGCCTCGCGCTGACCCTCGTGCTCGTCACGAGCGGCGCGCTCGCCGCCGGCGGCGTGCACGCGCTTCGGCGCGGACGACCGGCGCGCGCGCGGCGACTGCTGCTCGCCGCCGCGACGACCGGGATCGTGTTCGTCGCCGTCAAGGCCTTCGACTACCGGGCCCACGCCGCCGCCGGCCACGTGCTCGGCGCCGACGACTTCTGGGACGCCTACGTCCTGGCCACCGGATTCCACCTCGCCCACGTGCTCGTCGGGATCGCGCTGCTGTTCGCGGCCGTCCGCCGGCTCGGCGGCGCCCCCACCGAGGACCACGAGACGACCGTCGCCGGCAGCGCCCTGTTCTGGCACATGTGCGACCTCGCCTGGTTCTTCCTGTTCCCGTTGTTCTACGCGAAGGTCGTCACGTGACGTTCGTCACCTGGTTCGCCCTGATGGCGCTCGCGATCGGCGCGGTCGCGATCGGCCGCGTCGACGTCGCGCTGCTGCTGGCGGGCTGCAAGGCCCTGCTCGTCGGGCTGCAGTTCATGGAGCTTCGCGACGCAGCGCGCCTGCACGCGGCGGCGTTCGTGCTGTGGGCCGGTCTCGTCACGGCGGTGCTGGTGCTGCTCTCGCGCTGAGTCCACCGCGAGGACCGGCCCTCCGAGCGCCGCCGACACCCGGAAGATCAGCTCACGCGAGCCTCTCCGCGCCGCCGGACACGTCGGAACTTCGCGCCGAAGTGGCGCAGCACCGGCGGGGATTCGACGATGCGCACCCCGCCGATGCGCTCGCGGCGCGCGTGCACCCGCGCGACGACCTCGATGACGTAGTCCATGTGGCTCTGCGTGTAGGTGCGTCGCGGCACGGCGAGCCGGACCAGCTCCTGCGCCGCCGGCGTCTCGGCGCCGGTCGCGGCGTCGACCGCGCCGAGCATCACGCTGCCGATCTCGCAGGCGCGCACGCCGCCCTCGAGGTAGAGCTCGCTCGCGACCGCCTGGCCCGGGTACTCGGCCCGCGGGACGTGCGGCAAGAAGCGAGCCGCGTCGAGGAAGATGGCGTGGCCGCCCGGCGGCTCGACGACGGGCACGCCGCGCTCGGCGAGCCGGCGGGCTACGTAGGCGACGCTCGCGTGGCGGTACTCGAGGTAGTCCTCTTGCAGGACCTCGCGCAGCCCCTGCGCCACCGCCTCGAGGTCCCGACCCGACAGGCCACCGTAGGTCGGGAAGCCCTCGGTGACGACCATGGCGCGGCGCACGGTCTCGGCGAGCTTCGGGTCGCGCATGCCGAGGAAGCCGCCGATGTTCGCGAGCCCGTCCTTCTTCGCGCTCATCGTGCAGCCGTCGGCGAGCGCGAACGTGCGGCGCACGAGCTCGCCGACGTCGACCCCGGCGAGCTCGGGATCGCGCTCGCGCATCAGCCACGCGTTCTCGGCGAAGCGGCAGGCGTCGACGAACAGCGGCACGCCGTGCCGCCGACACAGCTCGCTCATCGCGCGCACGTTGCCGAGGCTCGCGGGCTGCCCGCCGCCGGCGTTGTTCGTCAGCGTGATCATCGCCAGCGGCACCCGCCGGGGCCCCGTCAGCACGCGCTCCAGCACCTCGAGATCGATGTCGCCCTTGAACGGCTCCCGGCTCGCCGTGTCCGCGAGCTGCGGACACGGCAGGTCCAGCGGCTCGCCGCCGCACGCGACCACGTTGGCGCGGGTCGTGTCGAAGTGCGTATTGTTCGGCACTACGTCGCCGGGCTGAACGAGCGCCTCGAGCAGGAAGTGCTCGGCCGCGCGGCCCTGGTGCGTCGGGACGACGTGCTCGAAGCCGAAGACCTCGCGCACGGCGCGCTCGAAGCGGAAGAAGCTCGGGCTGCCCGCGTACGACTCGTCACCGCGCATCAGCGCGGCCCACTGGTCGCTCGACATCGCGCCGGTGCCGCTGTCGGTCAGCAGGTCGATCATCACCTGCTCGGAGCGCAGCGCGAACAGGTTGCCGTGCGCCGCGTCGAGCCACGCACCGCGCTCGGCGCGAGTGCTGACGCGCAACGGCTCGACGCTCTTGATCCGGAACGGCTCGATGATCGGCAGGGGGTCTTCGGAGGTCATCGTCTTCGACCTTTGGGGAGGTGGCTTGTAAAGGTGGCTGTGTGGAGGTGGCCGTGTGGAGGTCGTCCGCGCGACGCTGGGACACTCTTCGCAGCCCGGTTGGGGAGCCTGCGATCGCGGGGCGCACGCGCGGCGATGTTGTGAGGGCCACGACACCACACGCGAGTTCACGGCCGCAGCAGGCGCTCGTGCAGCCCGGTCAACGCCTCGGCCAGCCGATCCGGATCCGGCAGCACGCGGAAGCCGTGCGCGCCGAACATCGCGGCGAGGTGCGGCCCAGCCGCGCGGTCGACCGCGAGCGCGACGGTGTCGATGCCGTCGCGGCGCGCCTCCCGAACTGCCTGGCGCACGTCGCCGATGCCGCGCCGCCCCTCGTAGTGGTCGTGGTCCACCGGCTTGCAGTCGCTCAGCACGACCAGCAGGCGCCGCGTCGCGGGTCGCCGCGCGAGCCGCTGCGCGGCGTGACGCAGCGCCGGCCCGATGCGGGTGTAGCCGTCGGGCTCCAGCGCGAACAGGCCCGCCGGCAGGGCCGACCACGGCGCATCGAAGGTCTTCAGCACGTCGTAGCGGCAGTCGCGACGCGTGTGGCTGCAGAAGGCCGCGGCCTCGGCGGGCAACCGGACGGACCGGAGCACGTCGGCCAGCATCACGACGGCCGTGCGGGTGACGTCGAGCACTCGACGGTTCGCGACCCACGAGTCGCTCGAGAGGCTGCGGTCGAGCAGCAGGGTGACGGCGACGTCGCGCCGCGACGGGCGCCGCGCGACGTAGAGCCGGCCGTCGTCGCGCATCGGGCGGCCGCGCGCGGCGGCACGCAGGTCGCCGTGACGATCGACGACCGCGTCGATGTCGACGTCGCCCCCGCTCGGCTGGCGCCGCGTCGACGCGTTGCCGCGGAGCAGCCGGCGGAACTCGCCGCACAGCCGGCGCAGCGCCCGGGCGTGCGCCGCACGCACCGCCGCGACGTGCCGAAGCGCCTCGCCCGGATCGACGCCGCGGGCGTGGGCCTCGCGCACCGCGCACCACGCGGGCAGGTAGTTCCGGCGCCGTTCGTCCCACTCGTCGTACGAGAACACCGCGTCCGGTGGCGGCCCCTCGTCCTCGAGGTCGACCAGCTCGCCGGCGAACTCGACGTCGGCGCGGAACACCGACCGGGTCGGCACCTTGCTGCGAACGACCGAGTGCAGGTCCAGCTCGTCGAGCGCCTCGCCGTGCTCGGCGAGCTCGTCCGAGCCGTCCGGGGCCCGCCGCCCGCCGGCGTGCTCCTCCGCCGTGCGCACCTTTTCGAACACGTGCGCCAGCGGGTTGTGGCCGTCGTCCTGCTCCTCGAGCTCGATGCGCTCGACGTCGCTGCGGCGGCGCCGCTGGCGCTCGGAGCCGG
>JAGQRB010000078.1 GCA_020425925.1 Planctomycetota bacterium | reverse complement strand
TGTTGACCGCGTCGGCGCGGCTCGGCAGGCCGCCGGCGTGCCGCGCGAGCAGCATCTGCGCCGCCAGCCCGCGGTCCGCGGCCGACGCCGCCGGGCTGGTCGCGACCGGCAGGAAGAGCTCGACGGCGCGCTCCGGCCGGCCGCGCTCGAGCTCGATGCGGGCGCGCGCGCCCAGCAGGTCGGCAGCGGTGGCGTGATCGGGGAACTCCTCGATGCGGGCGACGAGCCGCGACAGCTCGCTCGAATCGGGACGTTCCTTGGCGAGCTCGATGGCGATGTGCTCGAGCAGGCGGGCGCGGTCCGCGGCGCGCGCCGCCACGCCGGCGTAGTACTGGTAGCCGAACCATGCCAGCGCGGCGAGGATCAGGACGACCGGCACCAGCAGCGCCGGGGACGAGAGGCGGGACTTCACAGCAGTTTGACGGCGATCATCGTCGAATCGTCCTCCGGATCGGCCCCACCGGTGTGGTCGTGCAGCGCCTGCTCGACCTTCGCGAGCACGGCGTCGGCCGATTCGGAACGGCACCGCATCAGCAGGTCGTGCAGCCGCTCGGCGCCGAACACCTCGCGCTCCGGCGACATCGCCTCGTCGATGCCGTCGGTGTGCAGGAACAGCAGATCGCCGCTGGCGAGCTGGATCGTCGGACTGACCTCGTAGGTCTGATCGTCGACGACGCCGAGCACCATCCCGGTGCGGTCGAAGACCTGCACGCCGCTGGCGCTGGCCAGCAGCACGCCGGGGTGACCGGCGTTGACGTATTGCAGCGTGCGCTGGTTCGGATCGAGGATCGCGAGCAGCAGCGACATGAAGTTGCCGGTCTCGACGCCGGCGACGAGGCGCTGGTTGAGTCGCGTCACGATCTCGCTCGGGTCGTCGAGCAGCTCGAGGTAGCTGCGCAGCGCCGCCTGCACCGTGTGGGTCAGCAGCGCCGAGCCGACGCCGTGGCCGGTGACGTCGCCGATCATCACCGCGTAGCGGCCGTCGCGCATCGGCATGAAATCGTAGGTGTCGCCCGAGGCCTGCTCGGCCGCCTCGTAGCGCAACCCGAAGTCGAGCCCGCGGATGTTCCGGGGCACCGGCGGCAGCAGGTGCTGCTGGATCCGGCGCGCGATCTCGATGTCCTTCTCGAGCCGCACCTTCTCGAGCGAGTCGGCGTGCAGGCGCGCGTTCTCGACCGCGATCGCGAGCTGCGCCGAGATCGCACCGAAGAGGCCGAGGTCGCGTGCCGAGAACTCGCGGCGCACCGCGCGCGAGTCGACGTAGATCACCCCGACGGTGCGCTCCTGGGCGGTCATCGGCGCGCACATCACCGCCCGCAGCTTGAGGTCGTAGACCGACTGCCCGAGCTCGAGGGCCTCCTGGTCCGACTGCACCACCGAGCGCACGGCCTGGCGTTCCTCGAGGCAGCGCCGGACCAGGCTGCGGCTCCACTGCAGCTCACCGGTGAGCTCGCGGCCGTCCTTGTCCTGTGCGACGCGCACCGTCAGCGTGTCGGGCGAGTCGCCGAGCAGCAGGATCGCGCGCTCGGCCTGGGTCACGACCAGGGAGCGGTCGACGATGTCGCGCAGCACGCGGTCGAGGTCGATGTTGGCGGTGACCGCGGCGATCGTGTCGAGCAGGATCTCGAGCGAACGCGCGTCCTCGGCCGAGTCGCCGGTCCAGAGCCCCGAATCGTCGGGGCCGGCACCGCCGCCGACGCCACCGGGTCCGGCCGCCTCGTCCTCGTCTCGCTTCCAGAACCAGAACCGTTTCATCGGGGGCGAGACTGTAGCCAGCGCTCGGCCGGCTTGCACGGCGGACCTGGCCGAGCCGGCGCTCCACGTTTGCAAGATGGCCGCCCGTGGGCCAGAATCCGGCGCCCGGAACCAGGGCCAACTCCCGACTCGGCACCCCTCTCCCATGAAGATCGACGTTTCGCTCCACGATGACTTCGCCGTCCTGACCCTGAAGGGCGAGTTCGACACGTTCTACTGCCCGGCCCTGATCGAGGAGGTCGAGGACCAGATCGACGACGGCGTCAACCACATCATCCTCAACATGCGGTTGGTGAAGTTCATCAACTCGACGGCCCTCGGCGCCGTCATCAAGGCGCACAAGCGCTGCCGCGCCGAGGACGGCGACCTCGTGATCGCCCAGCCCTCGCCGTTCGTCCGCGACGTGATCGTCAAGGTCGGCATCGACAAGCTGATCACGATGCACGAGACCGAGGAGGACGCGAAGAAGGCGATCATCAAGCACATCAACCAGAAGGAGCTCGCCGGCGACGCCCCGGTCGAGCAGCAGAAGGTCCTGATCACCTTCTCGGACGACGTGCGCAACCAGATGCTCGGCGCCAAGAAGCGCGCCAAGCAGCTGGTCGGCACGATGTCGAACGTCGACGGCAATCACGCCACCTTCACCTGGTCGGGCAGCAAGGACGGCATCTCGGCGGATCAGGCCAGGCAGCTGTTCTTCGCCGGCAGCGACGTCAACCTGAAGTTCCAGGTCAAGATGATCAAGAAGGGCTTCTTCGAGACCGTCAACAAGATCGACTCGGTCGAGGAAGCGGACGGCGGCGAGATCCGGGTGACGGCGAAGTTCGACCAGATCCGCGATGCGGATCGCGCGGCGCTGTCGCAGTTCGCCGAGGACATGGCGTTCCTGAAGCAGCAGTTGCCAGGAAAGTAAGGGTTGCAGCCGGCGGCGAAGCCGCGGCTGAACCGGCGCGCGGGCGCGGCGGAGCGCGCCCGGCTGGGCGGCAGGAGCCGGCGGCTTTCGCCGCGGCTCAGCCGCGAAGGATCTCATGTGGGGGGTGCTTCCGCGGCCTGGGATCTTGTGTGTCGGCGTGCTTCCGCTACCCGTCGCACGTCCCGCTGTGTGGTGCCGTCGATCGTTGCAACGAGGTGCCGGATCGCGCTATGACCTCGGTCCGGAAGGACGCGCGAGACCTTGGATCCCGAACCCATCCTGCTGCACCTGTCGATGGTCGCCGTGACGCTGGCCGGCTTCTCCGGCGTGGTGGTCGCGCTCGGGCGCCGTTCCGAGGGCTTGTGGCAACGGGGCGAACTGCGCCGCTTGGCCGAACTCCTCGGTCTTTCCCTGAGTGCTGCGCTGTTCGCGGTGCTGCCGGGCCTGCTCGGCCTCAGCGGCATGGACGCCGCCAGCTCTTGGCGGATGTCGGCGGCGACGACACTTGTCTTCTGGCTGCTGCAGTCAGGGTCGGCGATGCTCGACCCGGAGCGACGGCGTTCGCCGCTGGCATGGGTCGACGTGCTGATCGCGCTGCTGTTCGGCGTCGCGCTCGCGCTGGTCGCCATCGGCGTCATCACGCGGGGCCACGTCTTCGTGTACACGCTGGCGATCTTCGCCATGCTGGCGACGGCCGCGGCGCGATTCTACTGGCTGCTGATGACGGGCGTGTGCGCCGACTGACGCGATCACTCACTGACCGAGGCTGGAGCTGCGGCGCTCTGCGACCGTTCTTGCACAGGATGGCGGCCTGGATCGATCAGAAGCGGCCCGGTTCGAGGGTCAGGCGGTTGGTGGAGGTGAGCAGGAGGGGCTGGGACTGGGGCGTGAGCTCGAGCGCGAGGACCTGCTGGTGCAGGGTCGCACCGACGAGGGCGCGGTCGTCGGGGATCGGCAGGGTGAACGTGAGGGGGTTGGCGGAGGTGACCTGGAGCGCGGCGGCGAGCGGGGTGACGAGCAGGTCGCAGTTGGCGCCGGCTTGTGGCGAGAGGGTCGCGAGCGGGGTGCTGGCGGTCTGCGCGCCGAGCAGGGTGACGGCGAGGCCGTTGGCGGGCATGCCGGTCGCCGTGACGGTGTAGTCGCTGCCGAGCCACGGCAGCGTGATCGCGGTGAGCACGTTCGGGCCGGCAGTGCCGCTGCAGCCGGCGCCGGCAGGATCGGCGGTCGCGGGGCACGAGGTCGTGAGGCGCGCGATCGAGTGGGCGGCAGCGCCGGGTAGCCCGAGGAGCGCGCCGACCACGAGCAGGTCGCCGTTCGGGAACGTATCGGCGTCCCAGACCTCGGCGCCGACCGTCGATCGGTCGAGGGTCGCCGACGCGGCGATCCAGCGCACCATGCCCGGAGTGCGGACGCCGCCGAGCTCGAGCATCGAACCGGTCACGAGCACGTCGCCGTTCGGCAGGTCGATGAGCCGGGCGACGCGCTGCGTCCGGCCCAGGGCGGCGGTAACGAGTCGGAGGTTGTAGGGCAGGACGTCGAGGAAGCCACGGGTGGCGCTGCCGTAGTAGAGCGACTCGACGCCGCCGACGAGGAAGCCACCGCCGCGCAGGACCGCGACCGACCTCGGGGCCTCGGAGCTGCCGAACTGCTGGTAGAGGGTCCAGCTCGCACCGTCCCACTCGAGCAGCTCGCGGGCGGTCAGCACGACGAGGTTGCCGTTGTCCCGAACCCGGATGTCCACGACTCCGTCGGGCACACCACCGCCGGGTGCGGTCCAGGTCACCCCGTCGAAGCGCGCGAGGTTGTTCGCCGGCACGCCGCCGGCGCTGTGGAAGGAGCCGCCGACCAGCAGATCGCCGCCGGGCAGGACTCGGATCTGGTCGACGCGGCCGGGGTTGCCGTTCGAGTAGCCGACGCCGCCGCCGACGTCGGACCAGACCGTGCCGTCCCAGCGCGCGAGACTCTGCACCGCGACCCCGCCGGCGATCGTGAACCCACCGCCGGCGAGGATGTCGCCGTTCGGCAGGCGCACGAGATCGGCGACGTCGGCGTAGGCGTTCGCGACGGTGGTGGCCATGCCGCTGCCGAGCGTCTGCCAGACGCCTCCGCGCCGGCGCGCGACGCACTGCGCCGGCACGTTGCCCGCCGAAAGGAACGAACCGCCGACCACGAAGTCGTCGTCGTCGAGCGCGAGACAGCAGGCCGGGGCCAGGACCGGACCATCGTGCAGCGCGCGGAAGCCCAACGGCGAACGGATGGCAACGTTCAGCGCGCCGATGCTGTCGGCGCGGTCGAACAAACCGCCAACGAACAGCTCACCGTTCGGCAGCTCTACCAACGCCGCGACCCAGCCAGAAAGGGAGTTCGGGTTGCCGTTCGAGATGCCTGTGCCGAACGTGCTCCAGGTCGCGGTCGCGTGGCGATAGCTCGCGAGTGCGCTGGAGGCCTGACCGGCGACCTGGAGGAACTGGCCGGCGACCAACAGATCACCACTCGGCAGCGCACGCAGCTGGTCCACCGTCGGCGCCAGGTACGGCGACACGAACAGGCCCGGCACCGATACCCAGGTCGTACCGTTCCAGCGCGACAACCCCTGGCTCGTGCCGGCGAAGACCTCGCCGGTCGGCAACGCAGCGACGGCCCACACCAGGCTCGGGAGGCCGGCGCCGAACGCCGTCCACGCGCTGCCGTTCCAGCGCGCGATCCCGTTCGCGGCGACGCCCCCGGCGGTGACGAACCGGCCGACCGCGACGACGTCGCCACCCGGCGCCTCGCAGAGGTCGGCGATCGTGCCATCGAGCACCCCGTACGACGCGACCCCGCCCTGGAACGGCTGCCAGCTGCCGTTGAACCACTGCGCCAGCCCCGAGGTCGGGACACCCGCGTGCTGCGTGAAGCTGCCGCCGGCGAGCAGGTCGCCGTTGGCGCGCACCAGCAGCGTCGCGACGACGCCGTCGAAGCGGCCGCCGAGCGGGCGCCAGCTGACGCCATCGAAGGCCGCGATCTCGGTGACGTCGCCGGCGGGGTCGTAGCTCCGGCAGGCGGCGACGAGGTCGCCGTTCGGCAGCACGGTGAGCGCGGTCACCCAGGCCGACGGCGGCGCCGGCAGCGACGCGAAGCGCGCGCTCGCGGTGTCGTAGAGCACGATGCCGTCGACTGCGATGTCGCCGGCGACCGGCATCCAACCACCGATCGCGAGCGCGGGTGGCAGTGGGCCACTGCCGTCGGGGTCCCAGAGCACCGCGGCGTTGACGGCGCCGCCGGTGCCGGGGCAACCGTAGCCGCCGATCCAGGAGTTGACGCACTGCCCGGGCAGTGCGACCGCGGCGAGGAGGACGGCGACGGGCAGGGCTACGCGCATGGTGACGGAACTGGCAACTACCGTTCCCGGCGGCAGGGCGACGTCACGGACGCGATCGTCCCGGAGTCGCGGACCGCACGATGCCCCGGGCGGCGCGGTCCGTTTCGCCGCGGTAACACCAAGGACCGCGTCGAGAGCGCGACCGCCAGCCGGCGCCTAGCCGACCCGGAACTTGCCCGAGCGCTTGATCTTGCGCTTGATGACCTTGCGGCCACCGGCGGTCTTGCTGCGCGTGCGGAAGCCCACCTTCTTGAGGCGCTTCACCTTGGAGCGTCGAATCTTGAGCTTCATGGGGCGGAAGAGCGTAGCGAGCGCGCGGTGTCCCGTCAATCCGGCGTGGCCGGCAAAGGCCCCACCACGCGATTGACGCCGACCGCGATTCCCCCTAGGGATGCTGATATGCAGGTTGACGCATATCCGCATGAAGGCATCACCGAGCTGTTCAAGGCACTCAGCGACCCGACGCGACTGCGGATCCTCGCGCTGCTGCTGCTGCACACCGGCGAGCTCTGCGGCTGCGAGGTCGAGTCGACGCTCGGCATCACCCAGACCCGCGCCTCGCGCGCGCTGACGACACTGCGGCGCGCCGGCCTGGTCGCGGCGCGGCGCGACGGCGCCTGGGTGCACCACGCCGTGACGCCGCAGCCCCAGGGCCTCGTCAAGGCCGTGCTCGCGGGCCTGCGCCAGAGCCTCGCCGACGACCCGGTCGTGCAGGCCGACGTCGCCAACCTGAAGCGGATGTGCTGCGAATGAAGCGCCTCGCGTTCCTCGATCGCTACCTGACGCTCTGGATCTTCCTGGCGATGGCGGCGGGCGTCGGCATCGGCGCGGCGTTCGACGTCGAACCGTTGCTGGCGCGCTTCCGCGTCGGCTCGACCGACGTGCCGCTCGCTTTCGGGCTGATCCTGATGATGTACCCGCCGCTGGCGAAGGTGCGCTACGAGCGCCTCGGCGCGGTGTTTCGCAACTGGCGGATCGTGACGCTGTCGCTGCTGCTCAACTGGGTGGTCGGGCCGCTGCTGATGTTCGGGCTCGCGCTCGCGTTCCTCGCCGATCGTCCCGAGTACATGGTCGGCCTGATCCTGATCGGCCTGGCGCGCTGCATCGCGATGGTGATCGTCTGGAACGATCTCGCCGGTGGCGACGCCGACTACGCCGCCGGCCTGGTCGCGCTCAACAGCGTGTTCCAGGTGCTGTCCTACAGCGTCTACGCCTGGGTCTTCGTGTCGTGGCTGCCGCCGCTGCTCGGCTACCAGGGCGCGATCGTCGACATCGCGATGGCCGACATCGCGGCGAGCGTCGCGCTCTACCTCGGGGTGCCGTTCGTCGCCGGGCTGCTGACCCGACTCGTGCTGCGGCCGTGGCTCGGCGAGCGCTGGTACGACGAACGGTTCCTGCCGCGTATCGCTCCGCTGACGCTGATCGCGCTGCTGTTCACGATCGTCGTGATGTTCAGCCTCAAGGGCGCGCTGATCGTCGAGCTGCCGTTCGACGTCGCCCGCATCGCGTTGCCGCTGCTGCTCTACTTCGTCGCGATGTTCTTCGTCGCGCTGTGGGTCGGCAAGGTGGCCGGCGCCGACTATGCGCGCGCGACGACGCTGTCGTTCACGGCCGCGAGCAACAACTTCGAGCTCGCGATCGCGGTCGCGATCGCGGTGTTCGGCATCGGCTCGGGTGCGGCATTCGCGGCCGTGATCGGGCCGCTGGTCGAAGTGCCCGTGCTGCTCGCGCTGGTCCACGTCGCCGTCCGCCTGCGCAGCCGCTGGTTCACGGCGAGCCCGGCCGGTCCCACCGAGGTATCCGCATGATGTTCTCCACCCGCCCCCTCCCGCTCGCGCTGCTCGCGGCCCTGTCCGCCGGCTGCAGCCACGAGTCCGCCGCCATGACCACGCTCTCCAACTACGTCGACGCCCGGCTCGCCGAGTCGCCCGCAGCCGATCGGATCGAGCTGCTGCGCCCGCTCGCCGAGGCCGTCGCCGCGAACCCGAAGCTCGACCTGGTCTTCATCTGCACCCACAACTCGCGCCGCAGCCATCTCGCGCAGATCTGGGCCCGGACCGCGGCGCGACACTTCGGGTTCACCGACCTGCAGACGTTCTCGGGCGGCACCGAGGCGACCGCGTTCAACCCGCGCGCCGTCGCCGCCCTCGAACGTGCCGGGTTCACGATCGAACGACTCGGCGACGGCGACAACCCGCACTACCGCGTCCGCGCCGGCGACGATCTCGCGATGGACTGCTTCTCGAAGCGCTTCGGCGACGTGCCGAACCCGCAGCGCGACTTCGCCGCCGTGATGACCTGCTCGGACGCCGACCGCGCCTGCCCGCTGGTCCCGGGCGCCGCGTTGCGGTTCGCCATCGCGTACGTCGACCCGAAGCTGGCCGACGGCACGCTGACCGAATCGGCGACCTACGACGAGCGCTGCGCGCAGATCGCGACCGAGATGCTCTGGGTCATGCGCGAGGCCGCCGCGCGGCGCTGAGCGCGCTCCTCTAGCCGCCGCCGAAGAACGTCACGAGCTCGAGCCGATCGCCGTCGGCGAGCACGACCTCGGCATGAACCGCACGGCGCACGATCTCGCGGTTGCGCTCGACGGCGACCGGTCGCCCGGCGAAGCCGAGCAACGCGATCAGATCGGCCACCGTGCAGCCGTTCGGCAGCGTGCGCGGCTCGCCGTTGACCTCGACGGTGATCTCGGCAGCGGCGCTCATTCAGCCGTCACAGCGCTGCAGCAGCAGCACCTTCAGATACTCGGACTCGGGATGGGTCACGACCGCCGGATGATCGTCGCCGGCACCGAGGCGGCGGCGCAAGACCGTGCGGAACGGCAGGCCGGCGGCGGCCTGCCGCACGATGTCCTCGAAGCGCGGCAGGCTGACGTGGTGGCTGCACGAGCACGTCAGCAGATGGCCACCGGGCGCGAGCAGGCGCAGCGCCAGCCGGTTGAGGTCGCGGTAGCCGCGCTCGGCGCCGCGCAGCTCACGTCGCGACTTCGCGAACGCTGGCGGATCGAGCACGATCAGATCGTGGCTGCCGCCGCGGTCGCGCTCGGTCCGCAGATGATCGAACGCGTTCGCCGCGATCGTCGTCAGCCCCTCGAGGCCGTTGGCGCGCGCGCCGGCGACCGCGCGCGCGAGCGCCGCTTCGGACTGGTCGACCGCGACCGCCGCGCGCGCGCCACCGGCGAGCGCATGCAGCGCGAACGCGCCCTGATAGCTGAACAGGTCGAGCACGGTGCGACCGACGGCGAGCTCGCGCACCAGCGCGCGCGCCGGCCGCTGATCGAGATAGAAGCCGGTCTTGTGGCCGTCGAACGGCCGCACGACGTGGCGCAGGCCGCCCTCGACGATCGCGGTCTCGTCGACGCGGCGCCCGTGCAGCAGGCGGCTGTCGCCGTCGAGCGCTTCGTGCCGGCGGGCGCCGACATCGTTGCGCGCGATCACCGCCGCAGCACCGGTGCGCTCGACCAGCCGCGGCACGATCGCGTCGAGCGCCTGCTCGACGAACGCGCTGGTCACCTGCAGCACGACGACATCGGCGTAGCGGTCGACCACCAGCCCGGGCAACCAGTCGCTTTCGCCGTGCACCAGCCGCACGCCGGCCTCGGGCACCAGCGGGCCGCGCGCCGCGATCGCGGCCTCGAGCCGGGCGCCGAAGAACGTCTCCCGATCGGGCACCCCATCGCCCGGCCAACCACCGGCGCGCCGCACCGCGATCTTGCCCGCCCCCGTGAACGCGAGTCCGAGATCGCGCCCGGCCTCGTCCGCCAACCGAACCAACCGCGGCGGCAGCACATCCCCCTCGAGCACGTCATCCGCGAAGAACCAGAGCCGCCCCGCGCGCGCCAGCGAACTGGCCTTCGCATGCAGGCGAATGCTCGAAACACCGGCCGCCGAACTCGTCACCGCCGCAACGTAGTCCAACCCCCCGCCAACACCAACGAACCCGTCCCCCCGCCACATCCCTGCGGCTGCCCGTGGCCAGGTCAAAGCGCCGCCGCGGGGCCGGCTGCGCCGATACGCCCGTGCGGCCGCCCCGCGTTGCGGCGCCAGTATTGCCAGGAAGCCGCTCGAGATCGTGGTGTGACCGTAGCCGGCGCTCCGCGCCGGCTAGGGTCACACCACGATCT